>JAHFPU010000100.1 GCA_023266635.1 Sphingobium sp. | reverse complement strand
ACCGCCTCCCATTGCAGGTTCAGCATCTTGTCGGTCACGACGATCCGGCCCTGGTTGGGCGCAGTGGCGGACAGGAACTGAAACTCCGCGACCACGGACCGCGCGCCCTCCGGCACGCTGCTATGGAAGGCATAGACGTTCAGCGGATCGCGGGTCCACCGCACATCCTTGCCGTTCGCCGTGATGCTCAGGCCGTTGATCTTCTCGATCGGCCCGCGCGGCGCATGGTTCCCCGGCAGCCATTCTGGTGCTAGCAGCGTCAACGGCCCGCTCGACGCGACCGGGATCGTCTCCTTCACGCTGAAGATTCGCCGGACGATATCGGTCGCATCGACCTCCAGCTTGATCATGCCGCCCGGATAGGGCGTGTCGCGCGCCTGCGGCACGGTCTCGACCACGGGCAGGGCCGTTGGCTTGGACCGCGTGGCTTCGGTGGGGGCTGCGACTTGCGCCATGGCATCGGGAGCGACGGCGGAAGTGGACAGGAGGGCAGCGGCTATCAGCCTGCGACGCATGGATATTTTCTCCGTTCAGATGTGCGACCCTGATCTGGGTATTGCGGATGTCTATTGCATCCCGGCAGGAAGCCCGTCCAGCCGGGGATTGTTCCGCGATGGTTCAGTTTGCATTGCACAAAAGCGCATGTTCCATTCCCATGTTTTTCCCGCTACAGGCCCATCCCCATGGCGAAAATCGAGACACCGCGCCCGATCCGGGGCACGCAGAGCATGTTGGGCGAGGAGCAGGAGCGCTTTGCTCATGTCGTCGCCACCTTCGACCGCGTGCGCCGCCTCTATGGATTTCAACGGGTTGAGCTGCCGGTGTTCGAATCGACGGCGGTATTCGCCCGCTCGCTCGGCGAAAGCACCGACGTCGTCTCGAAGGAGATGTATACGTTCGAGGATCGCGGCGGCGACAGCCTGACCCTGCGCCCCGAATTCACCGCCGGCATTTGCCGCGCCTATATCACCGAGGGTTGGCAGCAATTTGCGCCGCTCAAGGTGGCGACGCACGGCCCGCTGTTCCGCTACGAGCGCCCGCAAAAGGGCCGCTTCCGCCAGTTCCACCAATTGGATGCGGAGATCATCGGCGCGTCGGAACCGGGCGCGGACGTGGAACTGCTGGTCCTCGCCGATCAATTGCTCAAGGAGCTTGGCGTCAGCGAAGGCGTGACCCTCACCCTCAACACGCTGGGCGACGCCGCCAGCCGCGACGCCTGGCGCGCCGCGCTGATCGCGCATTTTGAGGCGCACCGGGACCAGCTGTCGGAGGAAAGCCTAGACCGCCTGTCCCGCAACCCGCTGCGCATCCTGGACAGCAAGGACCCGCGCGACCGCCCCGTCGCCGACAGCGCGCCGGACATCGACGCCTATCTGACGGATGAGGCGCGGGGCTTCTTCGAGAAAGTGACGGACGGGCTGAACGCGGCGGGTGTAGCCTGGGAACGCAACGCCCGCCTGGTGCGCGGCCTCGATTATTATCGCCACACCGCGTTCGAATTCATCACCGACCGCCTCGGCGCGCAGGGGACGGTCGTCGGCGGAGGACGCTATGACGGCTTGATCGAAAATCTGGGCGGTCCGGTCACGCCAGCGGTCGGCTGGGCGGCGGGTATCGAGCGGCTGGCGATGCTGATTGACGCGCCGCGAGCCGATATGATCATCTCGGTGGTGCCAGACAACTTAGAGGTGGAGGACGAAGCTCAGCGCATTGCTGCACAGCTAAGAGCAAGCGGCATATCAGCAGACGTTGCTTTTCGTGGAAATGCCAAAAAGCGCGTGGAACTGGCGAAGAAGCGTAAGCACAGAGGCGTTTTGATAGTTCGGGCGACATCCGATCAGACGGGAAAGCTATATCTTCAGCACCTTGATGAAAATCAAAGTGATCGAGATGAGGTTCGTACTGCAGTATTACTCGCTCTCGGGCCTGGAACGAATCTTTCCGGCGGTGGTCCAAGATGACCACCATCTCCCCCGAACGGATCGCGCAGATCGAGCATCGCCGGGATGAGGTTCAGGCGTCGATGACGCGCGCCGATCTGCCGCCGGAGGAATTTGTCCGCCTCTCCAAGGAATATGCCGAGCTGGAGCCGGTGGCGAACGCCGCGCATGAGGTCCGCCGCCTGCGGCAGGAGTTGAAGGCGCTGGAATATATGGCCGGCGGCGAGGACCCGGATGCCGATCCGCTGATGCGCGAAATGGCGCAGGAGGAAATGCAGCTCCTGAAGGACAAGCTGCCCGAGGCCGAACGCGCCCTCGCGCTGCAACTTCTCCCCCGCGACTCCGCCGACGCCCGCCCCGCCATGCTGGAAATCCGCGCAGGCACCGGCGGGGATGAGGCCGCGCTGTTCGCGGGCGACCTGTTCCGCATGTATCAGCGTTATGCCGATGAGCAGGGCTGGAAGATGGAACTCATTTCCGCCAACGCGGCCGAGGTCGGCGGCTTCAAGGAGGTCGTCGCCTCTGTCAACGGCACCGGCGTGTTCGCGAAGCTGAAGTTCGAAAGCGGCGTCCACCGGGTGCAGCGCGTTCCCGTCACCGAAAGCGGCGGTCGCATCCATACCTCCGCCGCCACGGTCGCCGTGCTGCCGGAGCCGGAGGATGTAGACATCCAGATCAACGAGGCGACGGACCTGCGCATCGACGTCTATCGCGCGTCCGGGTCCGGCGGCCAGCACGTCAACACGACCGACAGCGCCGTGCGCATCACCCATCTGCCTACCGGCCTTGTCGTGACGCAGCAGGACGAAAAGTCGCAGCACAAGAACAAGGCGAAGGCGCTGAAAGTGCTGCGCGCGCGTCTTTATGAGGCGGAACGCGACCGCACGCAGAGCGAGCAGGCCGGCGCGCGCAAGGCGATGGTCGGATCGGGCGACCGCTCCGAACGCATCCGCACCTATAATTTTCCGCAAGGCCGCGTGACCGACCACCGCATCAACCTGACCCTGCACCGCCTGCCGGAAATACTCGAAGGGCCGGGCCTTGCCGAAGTGGTCAACGCCCTGATCGCCGAAGACGAAGCCGCCCGCCTCGCCCAACTGGACGGCGTGGGGTGAACACCGCGCCACCCGTGCTCCTGCGCACGCAGGAGCCCAGGGATAAGCAGCGCAATCTGGCCCTAGACTCCTGCTTTCGCAGGAGCACGGGGGCATTCGGGGGTGGTTACGAGCGTGGCGAGCATCACGCTTTCGCCCTAAAGCGCTCTCGCGAAATCCCACCAACCCCCGTTCGCTTCGAGCTTGTCGAGAAGCCGCGCGCCTCAAGACCGGTACTCCTGCGAACGCAGGAGCCCAGAGCCAGATTGCGCTGCCTATCCCTGGACTCCTGCTTTCGCAGGAGTACGTCGCCATGTGGGGGTGGATTATGAACGCCCCCGCCGCCCTCCGCGACGCCGCCGCTCGCCTCGCACCCGCAACCGAAACCCCACGCCTTGACGCTGAAATCCTGCTGGCCTTCGCGCTCGGCATCTCCCGCGAAGACATGATCCTGCGCCTCCGCGACATCCCTGTCCCACCGGAATTCGCCACGCTCATCGATCGCCGCCTCGCCAATGAGCCGATCGCGCATATCACTGGAACCCGCGACTTCTGGACCCTGACCCTCTCCGTCACCCCCGACGTCCTCGTCCCGCGCCCTGACAGCGAGACATTGATCGAGGCGGCAATCGACCATTTCCGCGATGGCGCTCCCAAAACCATCCTCGATTTCGGCACAGGCTCGGGCGCGCTCCTGCTGGCGGCGCTGGACCAATGGCCTCGGGCAACAGGCATGGGCATCGACATTTCCGACGCGGCGCTCACCGTCGCGTCCACCAATGCCGCGCGCCTCGGCATGGCCGACCGCGCCACATTCCAATTGGGAGACTGGGGGGAGGGGATCGATGCGCGCTTCGACCTTATCCTCGCCAATCCACCTTATATATGCACCACCGCCGCGCTTCCCCACGACGTCCTCGATCATGAACCGCATCTGGCGCTGTTCGCCGGGGAGGATGGACTGGACGCCTATCGTCGCCTCGCCCCGCAGATCGGCGGCCTGCTCGCGCCCGGCGGTGTGGCCGTGATGGAGATCGGCTTCGATCAGGGGCAAAGCGCCGCAGACCTGTTCCGCGCGGAGGGACTATCGGTTGCCGTCCGTCAGGATCTGGGAAAGCGCGACCGCTGTCTTGAAATCGCACACTGACAGCAGCATTTTAGAAGCCCCAAGCGGATTTTTCTTGGTTTCCGAACAGGGACCGTTTAGGAGACTGGCTCAGGGGAGGCCAAGGTCCGGGGTGTGGACTGGCCGATACCTGCTCCCAAAGTCATGGCGGCGTTGATGTTCGCGCTGCCGGCAGGCTGGGGGTCCGGCGTTCCGATGGAACTGTCCGGCCCGGCGCAGCCATGCATGACGGAGCACGGATAGGGATTGCTTTGAAACTAAGGACCCACCATTGATCAACAATCGTCAGGCCGGTCGCCGGAATCGCGGCCGGAACAATAACAATAACGGTCGCCCCAGCGGACAGAACCGGGGTGGCGGCGACAGCGGCAACCGGATCGACAGCCGTTCGCGTGGCAATGCCGCCCAGCTTCTTGAGAAGTACCGGAACATGGCGCGCGATGCGCAGCTGTCCGGCGACCGGGTGAATGTGGAATATTATCTGCAGTTCGCCGATCATTATTTCCGCGTGCTGGCCGATAACCGCGCCCGTCAGGAAGAGCAGAATCCGCAGCGTTTTCGTCGCGAAGAAGGCTCTTCTTTCGACGATAATGGCGACGATTTCGACAATAATGACGATTTCGGCATGGATTATATGGCCGATCGCACGCCTCCGCCCCGCCAGGATAATCAGCGCCAGGACAGTCAGCGCAATGATAATGGCCGTCAAGACGGCCAGCGTCAGGAGCGTCAGGACAATGGCTATCGCCAGGACGGCAACCGTCAGGATGGCCAGCGCCAGGATAACAATCGCGCAGATCGCCAAGATAACAATCGCCAAGACAATAATCGTCAGGACGGCCAGCGCCAGGACTATCAGCCCCGCGAACAGCGCGCCGACCGTGGCGAGCAGCAGGAAGGCCGCCCTCAGCGCAACGATCGCAACCGCAATCGCAACAATCGCGACCGCGACTTTGATCGCGCGCCGCAGGAAGCGGCGGCGGTACCTGCTCCCGTAGAAGCGCCCGCGCATCAGCCGGAATTTGTGGCCGAGCAGCCTCAGCTTGCAACGGCCGAGGATACTGCGCCCAAGCGGCGCGGCCGCAAGCCCAAGGCGGCGGCTCCCGAGGCGGACGTGCAGGAAGGCCTCGATCTGGCTGTCCTGCCACCCGCCATCTCGCGCGCGGATAATGACAGCGACGGAGACAGCGATGGCGGGGAAGCGCCCGCGCCCAAGCGGCGTGGCCGTCCCCGGCGGACGCCGGCGGCTGAGGCGGCCGAATAGCCGTTCATAGTTTCGTCAGACTCTAAAGGTCAGGATCAGGGCGGCGCCGATATCGGTGTCGCCCTGATGTCGTTTGGGCGCTATGCGATGGCGGGCTGTTGGATCATGTTGGATTGCTGTTGGATCGGCCGCGGGTTTATAGGGGATTCATCCATGAAGTTCGCCGCAAACATGCTGTCGTGCATACTGGTCACTCTGCCCGCCACCGCGCTGGCGCAGGACGCGACCTCGGCCCAGGGCGATGTCTCGGTCACCATCTACAATAACAATCTCGCGCTGGTTCAGGACGTGCGGACCCTGCCGATCGGCAGGGGCGTCAATCGCATCGAATTTCCCGACGTGTCGGCGCAAATCCGCCCGGAAACCGTATCCTTCGCCGCCGACGGCACCGCGATCGTCGAGCAGAATTTCGACTTTGATCTCCTCTCCCCCTCCAAGCTTATGGAGAAGGCCGTCGGGCAGATCGTTACCATCGTCCGCACCAATCCCGCAACGGGCGCGGAAACCCGCGAGCAGGCCAAGGTGCTGGCGGTGAACGGCGGCACCGTGCTTCAGATCGGCAACCGGATAGAGGTGCTGCGCGATGACGGCCTGCCGGTCCGCGTCGTCTTCGACAAGGTGCCGCCCAATTTGCGGCCCCGCCCCACGCTGTCCGTGATGGTGGAAAGCAGTCAGGCCGGTTCACGCCCCGCCTCGTTGCGTTATCTGACGCCGGGCCTCGGCTGGTCCGCGGATTATGTTGCGCTGTTCGATGCGAAGGCTGGGCGGATCGATGTGCAGGGCTGGATTACGCTAACGAACAGCACCGGCACGACCTACGCCAATGCCCGCACATTGCTGGTGGCAGGAGAGGTCGGCGGATCGACGCCGAACTATGGATCGCCCTATGGCCGCCCGCGTTCGCCCGGACCGCTGCGCAAGGCGGGGACAGAGACGGCCGGTCGCGAACGCCTTGGCGATTTCTACCTCTATCCCCTTGCCGCCCGTACCACGATCGCCGACCGCCAGACCAAGCAGGTGAGCTTCCTCGACGTGCAGGGCGTGCCCGCCAAGGCGGGTTACGAATATCGCAACGACTGGCTGAACAGCAGCGAAACCCCACAGAGCTTTTCCAGCGTCGTCAAATTCTCGACATCGGGCAATGGCGGTCTGGGCGACGCCCTTCCTGCCGGAACCGTCCGCTTCTACATGAAGGATGCGTCGGGCGCCCCGCAATTCATCGGCGAGAACGCCGTTGGCCATACGCCGATGGGCAGCGAACTGGTATTGGCGACCGGTGAGGCCTTCGACGTGAAGGTGCAACCGGTCGTGGAAAAGCGCGAGAAGCTGGGCGAGTATCGCTGGCGCACGACGATGCGCTACGACATCAGCAACGCCAAGCCGGAGGCTGTGAACGTCGACCTCACGCAGGCCGGTCTCGACCGGGTGAATGCCGACACGCGGATCGTCAGCGAAAGCCAGCCCAGCAAACGGCGCAACAGCGATTCCACGGTATGGGCGGTCGCTGTTCCGGCCAATGGCCGAACCACGGTGAACGCCGTCTTCGACACCCGATACTGACCCGCGCCGATGCGCCTGATCCTTGCCAGCCTGTTTTTGGCGCTGCCCATAGCGGCGCAGGCTCAGGCGATCGTCACATCGGCGGGGCCTGAAACCTCCTCCGTTACAGTATATCGCGATCCGGACCGGGGCGAGGGTGGCATCAGCGCCAGCTTTCCGACCGGGTTCGCGTTGATAACCGAGACGCGCCGCATAAACCTGCCGGCCGGAGAATCCATCGTCCGGTTTGAAGGCGTTGCCGACGGCATGATCGCCGTCAGCGCAGTCATTACCGGCCTGCCGGGCGGCGTGGCGCAGAAGAATCGCGATGCCCGGCTGCTCTCTCCGGCGGCGCTTCTTGACGGATCGCTGGGAAATCGCGTGCATCTGCGACGAACTAGCCGCGCAACGGGGAAGGTCACCGATCAGGACGCTATCATCCGCTCAGGGCCGGATGGGGCGGTCGTGTTGCAGACCAGCGAGGGTGTCGAGGCGCTGCGTTGCTCCGGCATCCCGGAGTCCCTGTCCTACGATTCGGTTCCTGCCGGACTTGCGGCCCGGCCCACTTTATCGGTCACGACCGTCAGCCCCTCCGCCACAAGTGCGCTGGTGACGCTTACCTATCTTTCCACGGGCTTCGACTGGGGCGCTAACTATGTGGCAAAGGTTGCGAAGAACGGCCGCACGCTGGACCTGTTCGCGTGGTTGACCGTTACGAATGGCAACGCATCAGGCTTCGCCGATGCTCAGCTGATGGCCGTTGCTGGGCGGGTGAACAAGGAATCGGACTATGATTCCCTGATTGAGAATGCGCCTTCGCCTTCATTGAATTTGCAATGCTGGCCCATGGCGACGACCAGCACCGACAGTCCACCGCCACCGCCGCCTCCAATGCCAGCGCCAATGATGATGGCGGACATGTCCGAAATCGTCGTCACGGCCCAGCGCCGCAATGAGAGCCTTGCGGCGGCGCCGGTCATGAAAATGGCGAAACAGGAGGAGTTGGGCGACCTCAAACTCTATCGTGTGCCAATGCGCGTTGACGTGAATGCCAACGGTCAGAAGCAGGTCGCGCTGCTTCAGAAATCCGCTGTGCCGTTCCACCTTTATTATGCCGCAAAGCTTTGGCCGCTCGACCCTGTCGACGAAAGCCAGCCGATGACCAAGACCTTGCGCATGCAGAATCGCGCAAATGCTGGTCTGGGACTGCCCTTACCCTCCGGTGGTGTCGCACTCTTCGAGCAGGCAGACGGTGAATCGCTGCTATTGGCCAATAGCGACATGCGCGATCATGCGATCGGGGAAGATGCCGAGATCGACGCCGGGAGAAGCGCGCAGGTCCGGATCAGGCATGTCGGCATGGCGGGCAAGGAAGGTACAATCCAATCCTTCCGGATTGAGGTAACCAATGCGCTCGACAAACCTGCACCTGTCGAGGTGCAATTTTCCCGTCCCGACGGCTATTCGCTAGTCGGACCCAGCAGAAAGCTGGGAGAGAAGGACGGCGCGTGGTTATGGGCGCAGACCGTTCCTGCCAATGGAAAGGCGGAATTTACCTATCGTCTGAAAGAAGAAGACCGCTGATCTATTCTGGCGGCAGAGGCCGGGGCCGGTGATTCTCGTCCAGCGCCACGAAAGTGAATAGGCCGCTGGTGACTTCCACATCGACTTGGCCACGCCCCCGGGTGGCGACGACGGCAACACGGATGCTCATGGATGTTCGTCCACGTTTTTCCAAATGTGCGTAGACCGAAACGACATCCTTCATCAGCACTGGCGCAATAAACTGCATTGATTCGATCGCTACCGTGGCCACCGGACCCTGCGCCACACGACTCGCAATGATGCCGCCGGCAATATCCATCTGGCTTAGAACCCAACCGCCAAAGATATGACCATTGGCGTTAATGTCCCCCGGACGGGGAACCGTGCGTAATATGGGCTCTCTTTTATCCATCGATGTCGATCTCACCCTTCAGCCTGTCTTCCACTTGTTCGTCATGCCCGGTTCCGCTGGACAGGAACACCAGCGCCATCAGCCCGGTGCCCAACATAAAAGTCAGCCACACACCTAGAATCGTCGCGATGATCATGTGGATCGGCATTGGCGTGTCCCGCGATGCCAGCCACCCAAGGGCGGCAAGAACGCATAGAATACCAACCAATGCCATCCATAGCATGATCCGGCGGAAACGCGCCCATGCAACAGCCGCAATTTGTGGATTATCCAGGCCATCGGAGCGTTTCATCATCTTCCCTTTGCGCGCCGGACATGGGATCATCAACCCCCAGCGACAAGACAGAGGAGCAGGGTCATGACCATAGCAGCGATTTTGAAGGACAAGGGTGGCGAAGTGGTTCAGATCGGCGCGGATGCGACGGTCCTGTCGGCCGTCGCAATCCTGGCGGACCGTCGCATCGGGTGCCTGCCCGTCGTTACCGACGGCAAGGTTGTCGGCATATTTTCCGAGCGTGACGTGATCTATCGTCTGGGGAAGGAAGGCGCTTCCTCGCTTGAAGCGCCGGTGGGTCAGGTAATGACCTCTCCCGCGCATACGATCGAGTCCGACATGCCAGTCATTCATGCGCTGTCATTGATGACCAAGCGGCGCATTCGGCATCTCCCTGTAGTCGATGGGGAGAGCCTGGTCGGCTTCATTTCGATCGGCGACCTTGTCAAATATCGGATCGATCGCATCGAATCGGAAGCGGCGTCGCTCCGCGATTACATCCAGAGCGCCTGATTCTGCACGATCAGGCTGTTGCTGGCGTCCGGCGCGCGATCAGGCTTAGGAGTTCGCCGGCTGTCGTACGGGCGAATAGAAACAGGATCGTTCCGAAAGCCGCCCCCCCCACGGCAATCAGCGCCGCAAGACGAATGGGCGCGGCGAGGGGGGGCAGGACCGACTCGACCAGCATGACGACCACAGCCATGGCGGCGGACGCCAATATTGCTGGGGCGGTGGCCTGCAACACGTCCTGGGCTTTCAGGCCCATTGGCGCGCCGGCGAGCCGGATGGTGACCAGCGTCAGGATCGGGAAGGCGGCCAGCCATGCCCAGGCAAGGCCGATAGCACCGAACCGGATGCCTATCAGGAATGCGCAGGGCATCAGAATCGCGCCGACGCCGGAGATTCGGGCCGTAATGCCGGGTCGCCCCAACGCATTGCTGACGGGCGCAAACATCACCTGGAGCGTCATGAACGGCATGGCGAGGGCAAGGATTGCCACAAACGGTGCCATCGGCAGCCATTTCGGCCCGAACAATGTCTCGACCAATGGCTCAGCGGTTACCGCCATGCCGAAATAGATGGGGCAGGATAGCAGCATCAGGAGGCGAATCGCCTTGCAGAAGGACCAGCGAATTTTCTCCGGCTCCCGCTGCATGCGCGCATAGGCCGGAAAGGCGACGTCATTGAGGGGCGGAATGAACTTGCTGACGAATATTTGGGTGAGGAACAGCGCCTCAGCATAAAGCCCAAGTTCGTGCGGGGAGAGGACGCGTCCGGCGATGAAGATGTCGGCCTGGCTCTGCACCAGCCAGAGCAGTTGGCTCCCCAGCAGGGATGCGCCAAAGGCCACCATTGCGCCGGTCCCGCGGAAATCGAATGTCGGCATGGGCAGGAAGCGAGTCGCGATCACATAGCCGATGCCTTTAACCCAGAAGAGCGTGAGCGGCGCAAAAACCAGGGTCCATACGCCCCAGCCAAGAAGCGCGCCGGTAATGGCGACCGCAGCGCCAGCACCCGCAGCGACGAAGTTAACGATTGCGGGTTTCTTGAAGTCCAGAGACCGGCCCATAATGGCTTCCGGCACGGAAATGAATGGAGTCGCTAGGTAGATCAGCGCCTGCACGCGCAACAGGTCGGCCACCATGGGCTGCTCATAATAGCTGGCGGCGACTGGAGCGATCAGCAACTGGGTCAGGGCGAGCGCGCCGTTCAGCAGCAGCATGATGCCAAATGCCTGCCGCAGCTTGTGCGACTCGATCGTTTCCGACTGCACCAATGCGCTGACGAGGCCGTATCCATTGAGGAATTGCATGAAATTCAGGATCACCTGAGTCATGGCGAACAGGCCGTAATCTGCGGGGTCGAGAATCCGGATAACGGCCAGAGTCGCGGTCCAGCTGACGATCTGTGATACGATCTGGCTGCCCGAACGCCAGAACACGGCGCTGCGGATTCGGGCGCCGAACCCGGCGTCGTTCATGTCGGCGTCCTGCAAACCCATATAACCCGCGGCCTTCCGCAACTGCTTCCGATGGCTGTGCTTTCTACAGGATACCCCCAAGAATTTCTGAAACAAAACTGCAAAAACTATTTGACGGGTCGGGATGCCCTCCATATATGCCCCTTCACCAGACGGGGCGCTGCCATCTGACAGCGCCTGGTACGGTCGCCAACATTGAACGGACGGTATGTCCCCCGATAGCGATAGCGGGGGGCGATGACTGTCCGCCACTGATGTTGGGGTGGCTCTTTGACATTGTAGGTTAGATGAAGGGACATGTGGGCGGCGGCTCCAGGTTCGACGGATTTAAGGCGTCGA
>JAHFPU010000099.1 GCA_023266635.1 Sphingobium sp. | reverse complement strand
CGCCCAATATGTGGCCACGACGTATAATCCCACAAATCCTGCACTGTCGGGCCTGGGCGCCATAACCGGCGGCACCTTGTACAGCCCGACGTCCCTTGCGCCCTATAAGGCGAATGTTACCTATGCGGGGCGGTATCCGATCAACCGCTCCCATTCGGGCGGCCTTACGGGCCGCATCGACTATGACATCGATTCCCATCTGTCGCTGCACTCGATTACGGCGCTACGCGCCTTCGACCAGGACCCGGTAAACTATAATAACGACGGCCAAGCCAAGCTGCCCTATAATGCTGCGCAGCCCCGGGCCATCGACGTTTCCGACAACTACATCACCTATAAGCAAAAGTCGTTCACGCAGGAACTTCAGCTTCAGGGCAGTTGGGACAAGTTCGATTTCACCGGCGGCCTATATTATCTTTTCGAGAATTTCCGCAGCAATCGGATCGGCTATGTCACTGGCTTGCCGCAGTCGAACACGGCATTGCCCGCAGCGCCGTTCGACCAGATCGGCAAGACCCTGACGCGGAATTATTCGGCCTATCTGCAGGCCAATTATCGCCTGACAAATCGCCTGACGCTGACCGCCGGCGGGCGATATATCACCATACATCGCGAGTTCGATTTCCAGGGCGTGAATTACGATCTGGACGGCAAACCTATCGACCCGGCGCTGTATCCGCAGGTAAGAACAGGTGGCGCGATTCCGACCCTTGGCGTGAATGTCGCTGCGTCGCAGGTCAATTTCAACAATGCGGCCGTTCTCAACGAGAAGACCTGGCACGCCTTCACACCGAAAGCAGGCATTTCCTATCAGGCGACACCGACCATCTTCCTGTTCGCCAACTATGCCAAGGGGTTCGATGCCGGTGGCTTTAACAACCGCGCGCTGAACCTTGCAACGGCGCTGCCCTATGAGCCGGAAACCGTGAATACGTATGAAGCCGGTTTCAAGACCGACTGGTTCGATCGCCGTTTGAGGATCAATGCGACGGGTTTTTATAACGATTATAAGAATCTGCAGACGGCGGTGTCGGCTTTCAGCCCCATATCAAACACCTATGTGAGCACGCGTGGCAATGCGCCCTCGGCACATACGCAGGGCTTCGAAATCGAAACATCGGCTCAGCCTACTAACAACCTGTCTCTGGCGTTCAACGTCACCTATTTGAAGACCGAATATGATGACTATTCGGCACCAGCGTTGGGCACTGTTCCAGCCTACAATTACACGGGCAAGGAGTTTTCCGGTCAGCCGCAATGGCAATATTTTGCCTCTGCCGATTATACCATTCCTATCGATGGCCTGGGCGCGATCAAATTCGGCGGCAGCGTCAATTGGCAGACAGGCTATTTCTCCGATCAGCTGAACAATGCGCAATACCGGATCGGCGCCAAGCATTTCGTCAATGCGTTCATTGGTTTCCAGACCACCGACAAGCGGTGGGACTTCACCCTGACGGCGCGCAACATCGGCAATGAATTCTACTTCTCGACCCTGACCCCAATTGGCACTGCACTCAGGGCTGGTCCGTATGCGGGAACATTCCTGCTGCAGGGCGCGCAGAATCCGCCGCGCACCATCTTCTTCAAGGTAGGCTTTAAATACTGATCTGTTTGCTTTCCGTAAGGGCAGAATAATCCGCAACGGCGCGCATCGTTCACGCAACGAAGCGCGCCGTTAGCGCATAATCACCGGGGTAGATTTGGCGGACATAGGTGATCCGCCCCTCTGTTCGCCAGGTCCATCGCTCGACGGAAAGGCACGGCGCGCCCTCCGGAAGGTCCAGCCATTCTGCCTGTTCAGCCATCGCGGCGATCGCGGTGATACGGTGCTTTGCATCCGTCCACGGCACATGACCGAGGAGCCAGCGTCCCGGACTTTCGCGCGCGAAATCGACCTCCCGCGCGGCGGGAACGATCACGACATTGATCAGGCGCTCCTCCAGGGCAAATGCTTTGCCATCTGCCCGATGTATGCAGGTAAGCGACAGCACAGGTCCCCCCTCTGCCATCGCCAGCAGATCGAGGTCGGCTGCTTCGGCCTCGCGTTCGGTGCGGTTGAGGATTTCGACCGTATGAAAGCGGCCTTGCCCTTCAATCTCCGCTGCCGTGTCCGGAATATTCAATGTCGCGCGGTGAACGGTCGGCGCGGCGACGAAGCTGCCGGCGCGTTTGCGCCGGTCAATCAGCCCGCGGTCGGCCAATGCGGAAATCGCCTTGCTCACCGTCATGCGCGAACAGGCATAATGCGCCATCAACTCATGTTCCGGTGGGATGCGGTGACCCGCCTCCCAAATCCCAGACATGATCCGTGTTTCGATGTCCTGCCTGATGCGCTCATGGAGCGAGCCCGATTTCATGCGAGGATGTCCGCAAGGGCGCGCCGATAGCGTGCGGTGATGCCGTCGCGGTTCACATGACGGCCCTTCTCGACGATGCGCCGGCCGCGCCGCCAGACGCCGTCGATCGCAGGACGACCGGCCGCGAAGATCAGTCCGTCAAGAATAGCATCGCCATCCCGTCCACCAAGGGAGGGATGATCATGATTAATTGTCAGGAAGTCCGCCGATGCGCCGACCGTTAACGCAGCCGATGCGCCCAGTGCGCGCGAGCCTCCCGCCAATGCAGCGCGATAAAGTGCTCCCCCGGTCGATCCGTCCGCCGGAGCCATGATATTGCGGCCGCGCGCGCCGAGGCGCTGGCCATATTCCAGAAGGCGCAGTTCCTCCGTCGCGTCTATCAAAACGTTCGAATCCGATCCGATGCCATAAGCGCCGCCAGCACTCAGGTAAGCCGCCGCCGGAAACAGCCCGTCGCCCAGATTGGCTTCCGTTATCGGGCAAAGGCCCGCAACCGCGCCACTCGCCGCCATCGCCTGTGTTTCTGCGTCCGTCATGTGGGTCGCATGGACGAGGCACCAGCGACTGTCGACGGTCATGTTGGCGTACAACCATTCCACCGGCCGTGCGCCGCTCCAGGCGAGGCAGTCGTCCACCTCCTTCACCTGTTCGGCGATGTGTATGTGGATCGGCCCATGGGTGAGTGGAATAAGCATCCTAAGCTGTTCGGGACTTACCGCCCGCAAGCTATGTGGCGCGATGCCAAGCACGGCGTCCGGAAGGGATGACAGCGGCTTGCGCAGTCGGTCGAGCAACACTGCGAAGCCGTCGATGTCATTTAGGAAACGTCGTTGTCCCTCACCGGGCGGCTGACCGCCAAACCCGCCATGCGCGTAAAAGACCGGCAGATGCGTGAGGGCTATGCCGCTATCTTCCGCAGCAGCGATGATCGCGGCGCTCATTTCGGCTGGATCGGCAAAGGGGCGGCCGTCACCGTTATGATGAAGATAGTGAAATTCGCCGACGCGCGCGAAGCCGCTCTCCAGCATCTCGACATAGGCCATGGCGGCGATTGCATGGAGATGGTCCGGCGTCATTCGTTCTACGAAGCGATACATAATCTCGCGCCAAGTCCAGAAACTGTCGTTCGACGATCCTCGCGTTTCCGCCATGCCGGCCATGCCGCGTTGAAAGGCATGGCTGTGAACATTGGGCAGCGGGGGCAGGGCAATGCGGTGCCGTTCGTCCCTCGGTTCATAGGCCGCGTCAGGATCGACGGAAACGATGAGGCCGTCAGCGATCCCGATCCGCACATCGTTCGCCCAGCCGTCCGGGAGCAAGGCCGTGGCGAAATGCAGGAAATGGGTCGGGTTAGCACTCATCCATAGGCCTCCGATATTATGTCTATACATTATTAGACATCGGTGCAATGCTTAGCGGGCAGGAGATTCGGCATGCGGTGCGATCGACTTTGGACAGGCGCGCGGCTCGCGACGATGACGGGTGAAGGCCTCGGCATCGTCGAGGATGCTGTGGTCGCCGCGCTTGACGGCCGCATCCTGCATGCAGGCCCTGCGTCGCAAGCCCCCAGCTTCGACGCGGATGAGACGATCGCCTGCGACGGTCGCTGGATCACTCCGGGCCTAATCGACTGCCACACCCATCTGGTCCACGCCGGCAACCGCGCGCATGAATTTGAGCTACGCCTGGCGGGGGCTTCCTACGAAGAAATCGCGCGGGCGGGCGGCGGCATCGTATCGACGATGCAGGCGACGCGGGCGGCGAGCGAAGCGCAACTCGTCGAGAGCGCGCTACCCCGGCTGGACGCGCTGATCGGGGAGGGCGTCACCACCATCGAGATCAAGTCCGGTTACGGCCTGACGTGCGACGATGAGATCAAGATGCTGCGCGCTGCCCAGACCTTGGGCGCGGCGCGTCCAGTCGCTATTCGCACGACCTTCCTCGGCGCGCACGCCCTGCCACCGGAGTTTGCGGGCGATGCGGACGGCTATATCGCCTCGGTTTGCGATGATATGCTGCCGGCCGCTGCTGCTGCGGGACTGGTCGATGCGGTCGACGTCTTTTGCGAGGGGATCGGTTTTTCGGCGGAGCAGACCGCCCATATTTTCGAGGCTGCCGGCGCGTTCGGATTGCCCGTGAAGATCCACGCCGAACAGTTGTCCAACCTGCATGGCGCGAAACTCGCCGCGCAAGCCGGAGCGTTGTCGGCCGATCATCTCGAACATCTCGATGTAGCGGGGATCGCGGCCATGGCGCAGGCCGGGACGGTCGCGACGTTGCTGCCCGGCGCTTTCTACTTCACGCGGGAAACCAAGCTACCCCCGATAGAGGGGCTTCGCGCCGCAGGCGTTCCGATCGCGCTTGCCACCGACTGCAATCCCGGAACCTCTCCGCTCAGTTCGATCCTGCTGGCCATGAACATGGGCGCGACGCTGTTCCGACTGACGGTGGAGGAGTGCCTGCTGGGCGTCACCCGTAACGCAGCCCGCGCGCTGGGGATGGGGCAGGAGACAGGTACGATTGAGGCGGGCAAACGCTGCGACCTCGCCATATGGGACGTCGAACGCCCTGCAGAGCTTGTCTACCGCATGGGTCTCAACCCGCTCCACGCCCGCGTCTGGAGGGGGCGATGATCGACCTTGCGCAGGCGTTCGCCCGCGACGGCGCAGTGCTGGTGAAAGGCGCGCTCACAGCAAGCCAAGTGGCGCGGCTGGCCCAAGGGGTCGATGAGAACCTAGCCGCGCCGTCGTCGCGCGCCATCGTCGCCAGTGGACCGAATGATCCGGGCCGCTTTGTCGAGGATTTTCGCTGCTGGCAGGACAATCCGGCCTATAGCGATATCCTGTTCACGTCGCGGCTTGGAGAGATCGCTGCACAGTTGATGGGCAGCCGCACTGCGCGGCTCCATCACGACCATATGTTGACCAAGCTGGCTGGCACGCGGCAGGCGACGCCCTGGCATCAGGATCAGCCCTATTACAATATTGCCGGTCGCCAGAATGTCAGTTTCTGGATTCCGGTCGATCCGGTTCCTCGTGATGCCAGTCTGGAATTCGTCGCAGGATCGCATCTTGGCCCTTGGCTGATGCCACGCAGCTTCATGGACAAGCAGGCCAGATGGTTTCCTGAAGGAACACTGGCCGATCTGCCAGACATCGATGCGGATCGTGATGCACACGACATCCTCGGCTGGGCGATCGAGCCTGGCGACGCCGTCGCTTTCCATATGCTCGCGCTGCATAGCGCCCCCGGATCGGCGACGCTGCGGCGGATCTTTTCCGCCCGTTTCGTTGGCGACGACGCGCGTCATGCGGTGCGCGAATGGAAAACATCGCCCGATTTTCCCGGCCTGTCGGAGACGCTGCCCGATGGCGCGCATTTTGATGGGCCGCTTTTCCCCCTGATTTGGTCGGAGATTGAGACGTGACTCTGATGCTCAAACCGGGCGCCGTGTCGCTGGCCGAGTGGCGCGCAATCTATCGTGGCGCGGCGCTCACACTCGATTCGTCCTGTGCGCCCGTTGTGGCGGAAAGCGCTGCGGCGGTTGCGCGCATTCTCGGTCGCGGTGCGCCGGTCTACGGGATCAACACCGGCTTCGGAAAGCTGGCAAGCGTGCGGATCGGCGATGACGATCTCACCACGCTACAGCGCAATATCGTGCTCAGCCATGCTGCCGGCACGGGCGCGCCTAGCCCCGCGCCTATCATCCGCCTGATGATGGCGCTTAAGCTCGCCAGTTTCGGCATGGGCGCGTCGGGCGTTCAACCGGCGACGGTGGCGCTTCTGGAGGCGATGCTGGTCAAGGGTTTGACGCCCGTCGTACCGTGTCAGGGATCGGTCGGCGCCAGCGGCGATCTTGCGCCCCTCGCGCATATGGCGGCGGCGATGATCGGTGTGGGGGAGATTGAGACGGAGGGCGGACGCCTGCCCGCTGGGGAAGCGCTGCTTGCGGCGGGACTTGCCCCCTTGATCCTCGGTCCCAAGGAAGGTCTCGCACTCCTTAACGGCACGCAATTCTCGACGGCGAATGCGCTGGCCGGCCTGTTCGACACCGAGCGGCTGTTTCAGTCGGCGCTGATCACTGGCGCCCTGTCGACCGAGGCGGCCAAGGGTTCGGACGCGCCGTTCGATCCGCGCATCCATGATCTGCGCGGCCATGCCGGACAGAAGGAGGTGGGCGCGGCTCTGCGCGGCCTGATGACCGGCTCCGCCATTCGTGCATCGCACCGGGAGAATGATCCGCGTGTGCAGGACCCCTATTGCCTGCGCTGCCAGCCGCAGGTGATGGGCGCGGCGCTCGACATATTGCGGCAGGCGGCAACCACGCTCACCATTGAGGCCAATGGCGTCTCCGACAATCCCTTGATTTTCGCCGATACCGATGAGGCGCTATCCGGCGGCAATTTCCATGCGGAGCCTGTCGCTTTCGCCGCGGACATGATTGCGCTGGCCATTTGCGAGATTGGTTCGATCGCTGAGAGACGGGTCGCGATGCTGGTCGATCCCGCTTTGTCCGGCCTTCCAGCATTCCTCACGCCCACGCCGGGTCTCAATTCCGGCTTCATGATCCCGCAGGTGACCGCTGCTGCTCTTGTTTCGGAGAACAAGCAGCGCGCCTATCCCGCGAGCGTCGACTCTATTCCCACATCCGCCAATCAGGAAGACCATGTTTCGATGGCTGCCCATGGCGCGCGCCGGCTTCTCGACATGGCCGCCAACGCGGGAGCGGTCATCGGCATTGAACTGTTGGCAGCCTGCCAGGGCATGGACTTTCATGCCCCGCTGCGGTCCAGCACTGCCCTGGTCGCGGCGCACGATCATCTGCGCGGGGTCGTGCCGATGCTGTCGGATGACCGGCATTTCCATCCCGATATGGAGGCGGCGAATGCGCTGATCCACTCGGGCAGCCTGATCGCGGCTGCCGGATTTGCTCTGCCGGGCCTGGCGTGACCGACTGGCTCGACATCCTGCCCGGCGATGCGCCGTTGGTGATCGGCCTGCCGCATACGGGAACGGATATCCCGCCCGCGCTTGAAGGCCTTTTCGTATCCGACTGGCTTGCGCGCAAGGATGCCGATTGGTGGGTCGACCGGCTCTATGCCTTCGCTGCGGATCTGGGCGCTACAATCGTGCGCACCCGCATCTCGCGCAGCGTCATCGACGTCAATCGTGACCCCTCCGGCCGTTCGCTCTATCCGGGGCAGGCGACGACGGGTCTTTGCCCGACCACGACCTTCGACGGCGAACCGCTATATCACCGCGACGAGCCGGATGCGGCCGAGATCGCGAGCCGCAGGACGTGCTGGTTCGATCCCTACCATGCCGCGCTCGCAGGAGAGCTCGACCGGCTGCGCGCCATGCATGACAAGGTCGTTCTGTACGACGCCCATTCGATCGTCAGCCATGTGCCGCGCCTCTTCGACGGGGCATTGCCACAGTTCAACATCGGCACCGACGGCGGCGTGACCTGCGATCCTGCCCTTGAGGCTGCAGTCGTTGCAGCAGCCGCAGCCACCGGACGTGGGCATGTGCTGAACGGCCGCTTCCGGGGCGGTTGGACGACACGCCATTATGGTCGCCCGGCCGAAGGTTATTATGCAATCCAGATGGAGCTCGCCATGCGCGGCTACCTGACCGAGCCCGCCCAGCCATCCCCAGAGAATTGGCCTCCGCCTTTCGATCCGGCGACGCCGCTGATCGACGATCTCAAGACCATCATCGCGGCGTGCATCGCCTTCGCACGCGCCTGAAGGAGAACCGGCATGACCCGTCTCGACAATAGCCGCATCATCAAGTCCGCCACCGGAACAACCTTATCCGCAAAGAGCTGGCTCACCGAAGCGCCCCTGCGGATGTTGATGAACAACCTCCATCCTGACGTTGCCGAACGGCCGGAAGAACTAGTCGTCTATGGCGGCATTGGTCGCGCTGCCCGCGATTGGGAGAGCTATGACAAGATTGTCGAGACACTACGCCGTCTTGAGGACGATGAGACGTTGCTGGTGCAGTCCGGCAAGCCGGTCGGCGTATTTCGCACACATGCCGATGCGCCGCGCGTGCTGATCGCCAACAGCAATTTGGTGCCCAAATGGGCGAACTGGGAGCATTTTGCCGAACTCGATCGCAAGGGATTGGCGATGTATGGCCAGATGACGGCGGGTAGCTGGATCTATATCGGCACCCAGGGCATCGTGCAGGGCACCTATGAGACCTTTGTGGAGATGGGCCGTCAACATTATGGCGGCGACCTGTCGGGCCGCTGGCTGTTGACCGCTGGCCTTGGCGGCATGGGCGGCGCGCAGCCGCTGGCGGCGATCATGGCTTGCGCATCCTGCCTGGCGATCGAATGCCAGCCAAGCCGGATCGAGATGCGCCTGCGCACCGGCTACCTCGATCGCGCGGCCGAGACGATCGATGAGGCCATGGCGATCATCGATGAAGCGCATGCCGCAAAAACCCAAATCTCGGTCGGGCTGCTTGGCAATGCCGCCGAAATTCTTCCGGAAATGTACCGCCGCGGCATCCGCCCCGACCTGCTGACTGACCAGACCTCGGCCCATGATCCGGTCAATGGCTATCTGCCTGCCGGCTGGACTGTTGCGGACTGGATCGAGAAGCGCGAGCGTGATCCTGAAGCGGTTGCTGCCGCAGCAAAGGCCTCCATGGCCGCGCATGTTCGCGCGATGCTTGATTTTCAGGCCGCTGGGGTCCCCACGGTCGATTATGGCAACAATATCCGTCAGGTAGCGAAGGATGAGGGCGTGGCCAATGCCTTTGATTTTCCCGGCTTCGTTCCGGCCTATATCCGCCCGCTCTTCTGCCGGGGGATCGGTCCGTTCCGCTGGGCGGCGTTGTCTGGGGACCCGGAAGATATCTACCGTACCGACTCCAAGGTGAAGGAACTGCTGCCCGATGACGCGCATCTCCACCGCTGGCTCAATATGGCGCGGGAGAAGATTCACTTTCAGGGCTTGCCCGCAAGGATATGTTGGGTCGGCTTGGGAGATCGTCATCGGCTGGGCCTTGCTTTCAATGAAATGGTGGCAACCGGCGAACTGAAGGCTCCAGTCGTGATCGGTCGCGACCATCTCGACAGCGGATCGGTCGCAAGCCCCAATCGCGAGACCGAGGCGATGCGCGATGGGTCGGATGCTGTGTCGGACTGGCCCTTGCTCAATGCGCTGCTCAACACTGCGAGCGGTGCGACATGGGTATCGCTGCATCATGGCGGCGGAGTCGGGATGGGCTATTCGCAGCATAGCGGCATGGTAATCGTCGCGGACGGCACTGAGGCTGCTGCGCGGCGGCTGGGCCGGGTGCTTTGGAATGATCCCGCCACCGGCGTGATGCGGCATGCCGATGCGGGTTACGACATCGCGCTCGATTGCGCGCGAGAAAAGGGGCTGGACCTGCCGGCCATAACGGGCTGAGGCCGATGCGGCTGCTCCGCGCTGCCGATCGCATTGCTACAGCTTGGAAGAATGGCGGCGGCGTGACCCGCGAAATTATGACCTTTCCCATCGGCGCGGGGATGGATGCATTTGATTGGCGGATCAGCATCGCAGATGTCACTTCGCCCGGAGATTTTTCGCGCTTTGAAGACGTCGATCGCGTTCTAACCGTGCTTGAAGGCCGCCTTTCCCTGGATTTTGTCGAGGAAGGACGAATAGTAACGCTCGATGTCGGACAGCCCTTTGCCTTTCCGGGCGACGTGCCGATCTACGGAATTCCCGTTGGCGCTACGGTGCGTGATTTCAATGTCATGGTACGCCGCAGCGTAGGCCGCGCACATGTCGAGGCGTGGCGGCCGGATGGAGATGCTGATGGAACGCGCATTGCGCTCTCCATCGCGCCATCCTCGACATTGCATCTGTATGACGCCTTGCTGCTCGATCCGGGCGAAACGCCGCCGGATGACTTTACCGGCTATACCGTCCGGTTTGATTCAGTCCGTTGAAAAAGGTCAGATTTCCCAGTCCGGAATGGCATGCACACGATGTGGTGCGGAGACCTCTGCGCGTCGCGTAACCTCATATTGCGCTTTTGCCTGCCGGACATTGCTGCCGTCGGGGACGCTTTCCGTCAGCCACACATTGCCGCCGATCACGCACCCGGTCCCGATGATGATCCGGCCCAGGATCGTGGCCCCGGCATAGATCACGACATCGTCTTCAACGATCGGATGCCGTGGCAGCGCTTTTTTAAGATGGCCATTCTCGTCGGCCGGGAAACTCTGAGCGCCCAATGTGACGCCCTGATACAGCCGCACGCGATCGCCTATGATGGCGGTCTCGCCGATGACCACGCCATTGCCATGGTCTATGAAAAAACTGTTTCCGATCGTCGCGCCAGGATGAATGTCTATGCCTGTCAGGGAATGCGCGACTTCCGAAATGATCCGGGCGACCAGCGGAGCGCCCAGGCCATGCAGTTCATGCGCAAGCCGGTGATGAATGATCGCGATCATGCTGGGATAGCAGACAAGAACCTCATCGACACTGCGCGCTGCGGGATCGCCGACGAACGCCGCTTCGACATCCATGTCCAGCAAAGTGCGAATGGCGGGCAGGCGCTCGGCAAAGGCCCCGATGATCCTTGCCGCTTCCGCATCGACCACGCTGGGGGCTTGGTCGCGCAGCGCGTAGATCAGCTCGAGCCTGAGCTGGCCGTATAGGCGGCTGAGCGAGGTTTGCAGCGTTTCGGCTACGAACACGTCCTCATTATGAATACGGACGAAATTGGGGCCCAGGCGAAGGGGAAAGAGGGCGCCGCACAGGGCCAGCATGATCTTCCCGATATCGCCGCGGGAAGGAAAACCTTCCGCGCCATATTCGACATGATGCTTTTGCCCTGTTCGCCAGCGCAGGCGGGCTGCGGCGAGTTGTTCGACCAGCACATCTATGCGCCAATAGGCGCCCGATGGGACTTCCTCTTCTTCTATCTGTCCCAAGGCGTTCACTTTCACTCCGATCAGACTTCAGCTTGCGGTGCCAAGAGGCTCGTATTTGCTCTGCTGTCCTTGGACCATAAATCAATGATATAAGTAGACATATAAATGTTCGGGAATGCTGCGCAAAAAAGAAATTCTATCGGATGCTCGGACATATCGACCAGATAAAAAAAGGCCGCCCGGAGGCGGCCTGACCAGGTTGTGCGTCAATGGCTCTCATGGGCCATCGGCAATTATTAGCCGTTCAGCTTG
>JAHFPU010000098.1 GCA_023266635.1 Sphingobium sp. | reverse complement strand
GGCGATCCTGAAAGCCATCGCGAGTTGAGGTCGCGCCCAAACTAACAGATCTCGTTGCCTCCACCGCAAACGGTACACCCGCACAGATCTGCTGATCACGTTTTTACACAGCCTGGGTCGAGAATGGGCGGTCTGCTTTCCCGTCATCCCAGCGAAGGCTGGGATCTCAGGCCCAGTGGCGTGACCTCTCCTGAGATGCCAGCCTGCGCTGGCATGACGGGTATGGGTCGTCCGCAGATTGGCCGTTTGGTGGGCCTTATGACCCCTCCGACCCAGCCAACCGCTTGCGCACGGCCAGCCCGTAGATCACCCCAGCGATCCCGGCGAAAAGGAACCATTGCACCGCATAGGCGACATGGTTGTTGGGCACATCATCGACCTTCGGCGGCGCAGCGGCTTTAAGGCCAGCGGCGGGAGTTCGCGCGATCAGCATCGGGCGGAGCGGCGTGGATTTTTCGACCAGGCGCGACAAGAGCGACCGGTGATCGGGCTCTTCCGCGATCCAGCCTTCGACCTGCCCTCCCGTCCATTCCGGTTTCAGCGCAGGTTTTGTGCCGACGCCGAGATTGACCAGAACGCCCGGTCCCTCTGCACCAGTTGCGCATTCGGCGATGTAGCGGAAGCCCATGGAGCCGTCCGCCGCCCTGCCCGCCTCGTCCCGCCAGCCGACGACGCGCAGGCAGTGAGCGGAGGATTGGCGAAACAGAAGGTCCGGCGGCACCGGGCCGACTTCCGTGAAGCGGGTGGAGGGTTTTGCCGGATTGGCGCGCAGGATGGCGAGCATCGCTTCCTTTTCGCCGCTGCGCTGCAATTGCCAGACGCCAAGGCCGATCATGACGGCGACAGCGATCGCGACGATCAGGGTGGAGAGGATGGGCAAGCGGCGGATCATGATGTCACTCCCGGCCGGGCGAGCGTGCCTTCCCGCGCCTTGTTGCGATATTCCAGGATCAGCAGCGCGGCCTTTGCGACCCGCAGGGAGCCGATGACCGCAACGATCGTCAGCGGAATCCAGAGCAGCATATGTACCCAGAAGGGCGGATGCAGCTTCACCTCCATCACCACGGCCATGGCGGTGACGATCGCGCCGACGATCAGGATGAGGAAGGCGGCGGGGCCATCGCCCACATTGAACTGTGCGAACGACAGGCCGCAGGCGCGGCAAGCGCCCGAGAAGCGGACGGTCGTGGCGAACAAAGTGGGCTGATTGCATTGCGGGCACAGGCCCCGCGCCGATGCGATCAGCAGAGGCGGGTTGGCTGGCGCTTCCGCCGAAGGGTGATCGTCAGGCACGCCCCATGCACCAAGGGTCGGGCCGCAAGTCCTGCGGTGGGCCGGCGAGGCCGGGCTTGGGAAAGCGGGACTTGAAGGTAAAGGCGTCGGCGCTGGGGCCGAAGCGATCGAGCAGCCAGAGGCGCGAAAGGGCGTCGTTGACGGTCGGCACGGTCCCGGCGGGAATCCACCAGAGGGCCTGGTAGGCGCCCTGAAACCGCTCAAAATATTCGCGGCGGCGTGCCATTTCCGGCGTGTGGGCGCTGCGATAGACGAAGTCGAATAGGGACTCGGCGTCTATCCAGACCGACATGTTGGGGATCAGCAGCGGATCGGGCGAACATACGATATCGGTGGCGTTGCCGCCCTCATCCTTCAACCGCCAGACGAAGCCCGGGGACGATTCGGCCAGAGCATTGATGCGGTCCAGCGCGTCGAAGAAGGGCTGGACGCGCGGATCGCCCTTCGGAGCGATGAGGCGCCCGATGTTCACTTGGGCCAGATGGTAATCCTGCCCGGTCATCGAAGCGCCTCCGCCAAGTTTTTAGCCGGCGTGGACGGGCGCGCCCCAGCCACCCCAGACATAGATGGCGCAGAAGAGGAACAGCCACACGACGTCGACGAAGTGCCAGTACCAGGCGGCCGCCTCGAACCCGAAATGCTGACGCGGGGTGAAGTCGCCCTTGTACGCGCGCACCAGGTTCACGATCAGGAAGATCGTGCCGATGATGACGTGGAAGCCGTGGAAGCCGGTCGCCATGTAGAAGCCCGACGTATAGGGGCTGCCGCCGAAAGCGAAGGGGGCATGGGCATATTCATAGGCCTGAATGCTGGAGAAGAGCAGGCCCAGGACGATCGTGCACCACAGGCCCTTTTTCAGGCCGTCGCGGTCGCCATGGATCAGCGCATGATGCGCCCAGGTCACAGTGGTGCCCGAGCAGAGCAGGATCAGCGTGTTGAGCAGCGGCAGTTCGAACGCGTTCAGAACCTCGATGCCCTTCGACGGGAACAGGCCGTTGATGGGGGCAAGTTCCGAGGGGAACAGCGAGAAGTCGAAGAAGGCCCAGAACCAGCCGACGAAGAACATGACCTCCGACGCGATGAACAGGATCATGCCGTAGCGCAGGTGAAGCTGGACCACCGGGGTATGATCGCCGGCATGCGCCTCGCCGATCACCTTGGCCCACCAGCTGTACATGGTGAACAGCACGCCCGCGACGCCGGCGAAGAAGACCCAGCCGCCATGCGCGGGCAGCGCATCGGGATGCATCCACATGATGGCGCCGAAAGCCATGACCAGAGCCGACATCGAGCCGAAGAGCGGCCAGATGCTGGGCGGGAGAATATGGTAATCGTGGTTCTTGGCGCCTGCCATCGTCTCATCTTCCCTGTTCGTTATCTACACTATGCCTTAGCTTGGCTTCTTTCCGTTCTCAACCGGGTAGAAGGTGTAGCTTAAGGTAATTTCCTGCGTGTCCCTATTGTCCGGATCGTCGAGGATCTTGGGGTCTACGAAGTAGATCACCGGCATGCGGACCTCCTCGCCAGGCTTGAGGGTCTGCTGCGTGAAGCAGAAGCACTGGATCTTCGTGAAATAGGCCCCCGCCTGCGACGGCGAGACATTGAAGGCGGCGGTGCCGGTCACGGGCTTGTCCGACATGTTCTTCGCCACGAAGATCGCCATGTCGCGCGACCCGATGGTAATGGTGTCGGTGGGATGCTCGGGATAGAATTTCCACGGCATGCCGGGCGTGACGTTCGAATCGAAGCGGATCGAGAGGGTGTGGCCGGTGGCGATCTTGATCCCCGCGACGCTGTCCGCGCGCTGGGGCGTGCCGCCATAGCCGGTCTTCTCGCAGAAGATGCGGTAGAGCGGCACGGACGCGAACCCCATGGCCAGCGAGACGATCGCAACCACCGCGCCCATCATGAGCGTCCGGCGGTTACGGTCGGCCAGGGTCCGGGGCGGAGTATGCGGTGCGGTCGCCATCAGTGACCCGCGATCTTGGCGATCGATATCCCGTAGAACAGGATGACGAGCGCGCCGAGCAGCAGTCCGACGACGATCGAACGCGACCTCTGCCGCGCGCGTACTTCCTTCTGTTCCTCAGGCGTCATGCGAACACCCAGCGATCGACGACGACCGCGCCGAACAGGAGGAAGAGATAGAGGATCGAATATTTGAACAGGCGCCGTTCCGGCTTCATCCGCTCGGGATCGCTCTCGCGGTGGACGGAGACCTGAAAGGCGAAGACGGCGAACAGGGCGGTGCCGAGGAAGGCGGTGGTACCGTAGATCGGGCCGGTCAGGCGGAGCAGGACCGGGGCCATGGCGGCGGCGGCCATGATGGCGGTGTAGAGCCAGATCTGACGACGGGTGGCGATCTCTCCCGCGATGACGGGGAGCATCGGGATGCCGGCCTTCGCATAGTCCGTCTTCACGAACAGGGCGAGCGCCCAGAAATGCGGGGGCGTCCAGAAGAAGATGAGGGCGAAGAGCGCGACCGGCAGCGCGCTGACGTCGCCGGTGACCGCTGCCCAGCCGATGACGGGCGGGAAAGCCCCGGCCGCGCCGCCGATGACGATGTTTTGCGCCGTGCGGGGCTTCAGCCACATGGTGTAGACGATCACATAGAAGAGGATCGAGATCGCCAGGATCATCGCCGCCAGCCAGTTGGTCGCAAGGCCGAGCAGGATCACCGAGAAGAAGGACAGGCCGACGCCGAAATGCAGGGCCGACTGGCGGTCCATGCGGCCGGCAGGCAGCGGGCGACCGGCAGTACGCTTCATCTTCGCGTCGATCTCCGCCTCATACCACTGGTTGAGCGCGCCGGCAGCGCCCGCGCCAAGGGCGATGCAGAGGATGGCAGTGAAGCCGAGGATCGGATGGATGCCGCCGGGCGCGGCGAGCAGTCCGCACAGGCCCGTGAACACGACGAGCGTCATCACCCGGGGCTTGGTCAGCGCCAGGAAATCGCGCCAGTGGGCGGGCAAGGTGCGTGTATCGATCGTCACGGTCGTCATGTGCGTTCCTGCCCTGCGGTCATGCGGGGCGAATGGATCGGGAGCGAACGGATCAGGGGCAGGCTCTTGTGAAGCCCGCCCCCGACCCGGATGTCATTGCGCCGATCCTTAGTGATGGCCAGCGTCGTCGATGATCGGCAGCGTCTCGAACTGGTGGAACGGCGGCGGGCTGGACAGCGTCCATTCCAGCGTCGTCGCGCCTTCACCCCAGGGGTTGTCAGCGGCCTTCTTGCCGGCCGCGAGCGACCAGATCAGGTTGATGAAGAAGATGATCATGCCGGCGGCCATGATTTCATAGCCATGGCTGGCGAGCGTGTTCCACTTCTCGAACGCTGCCGGATAGTCCGGATAGCGGCGTGGCATGCCCGACAGACCCAGGAAGTGCATCGGGAAGAACAACAGGTTCACACCGATGAAGAACACCCAGAAATGGAGCTGGCCGAGGAACTCGTTATACATCTTGCCGCTCATCTTCGGGAACCAGTAGTAGAACCCGGCGAAGAGGCCGAAGACCGCGCCCAGCGACAGCACATAGTGGAAGTGCGCGACGACATAATAGGTGTCGTGCATCACGTCGTCGACGCCGCCATTGGCCAGCACGACGCCGGTGACGCCGCCCACGGTGAACATGAAGATGAAGCCGATCGCCCACATCATCGGGGTCTTGAAGCTCATCGAGCCACCCCACATCGTCGCGATCCACGAGAAGATCTTGATGCCGGTCGGCACCGCGATGACCATCGTGGCGGCGGTGAAGTACATCTTCACGTTCACGGACATGCCGGTGGTGAACATGTGGTGCGCCCACACGACGAAGCCGACCACGCCGATCGCGACCATGGCATAGGCCATGCCGAGATAACCGAAGACGGGCTTGCGGCTGAAGGTCGAGACGATCTGGCTGACGATGCCGAAGCCCGGCAGGATCATGATGTAGACTTCGGGATGGCCGAAGAACCAGAAGAGATGCTGGTAGAGTTCAGGATCGCCGCCGCCGGCCGCGTCGTAGAAGGTGGTGCCGAAATTGCGGTCCGTCAGCAGCATGGTGATCGCAGCGGCGAGAACCGGCAGCGCGAGCAGCAGCAGGAAGGCGGTGACCAGCACCGACCACACGAACAGCGGCATCTTGTGCAGGGTCATGCCCGGCGCGCGCATGTTGAAGATGGTGGTGATGAAGTTGATCGCGCCCAGGATCGAGCTGGCGCCCGCCAGATGGAGCGACAGGATCGCCATGTCGACGGCGGGGCCTGCGGAGCCACTGGTCGAGAGCGGCGCATAGACCGTCCAGCCCGTGCCAGCGCCGTTGCCGGTGCCGCCGGGAACGAATGTCGAGCCGAGCAGCAGCACGAAAGCAGGAATCAGCAGCCAGAAGGAGATGTTGTTCATGCGCGGGAACGCCATGTCCGGCGCGCCGATCATGATGGGCACGAACCAGTTGCCGAAGCCGCCGATCATCGCCGGCATGACCATGAAGAACACCATGATCAGGCCGTGCGCGGTGATCAGCACGTTCCAGAGGTGATAGGCCTGATCCATCGATGCATCGGGACCATCCATCCACATCGCCCATGTGTGCAGATACTGGATGCCGGGATGCGCGAGTTCCGCGCGCATCAGGCCGGAGATGCTGCCGCCGATGATGCCCGCAATGATCGCGAAGATCAGGTAGAGCGTGCCGATGTCTTTGTGGTTCGTGGACATGAACCAGCGTGCGAAGAAAGCCGGCTTGTGCTCGCCATGATCGTCATGCGCGTGAGACCCGTGGAAATCGTCGGGATTGGCTGTGGTGGTGCTCATGGGTGTGGGGCCCTTACATCAAATCTTGGCGGGCGCGGCGGCAGGCGCAGCGGCTGCGGTCGTGGCCGGCGTCGCCGCCTTGCCCTTCGGGTTGCCGCCCTGCGACAACACCCACTGCTCAAACTGCGCAGGCGGCAGCGCCTCAATCGCGATCGGCATGAAGCCGTGGCGTGCGCCGCAAAGCTCCGAACACTGGCCATAATAGACGCCAGGCTTGTCGATGGTGAAGCTCTTCTCGTTCAGGCGGCCCGGAACGGCATCCATCTTCACCCAGAGCGAAGGCACGGCGAAGGAGTGAATGACGTCGGCGCCGGTGATGATCAGCTTGATCGGCTTGCCGGCAGGCAGGACAAGGCGATTATCCGGCGAGAGCAAATAGGGCTCGCCATTTTCCTTGGCCTTTTCCTCCGTCTGGAGGTTCGACACGAACTCGGGGATGCCCTGGTCGGGATATTCATAACCCCAGTACCACTGGTATCCGGTGACCTTGACGGTCAGCGCATCCTTGGGCGCGGGCTTATACTGGTCGGCCAGCAGGCCGATCGACGGCACCGCGATCACCAGCAGGATCAGGACCGGCAGAACCGTCCAGATGACCTCGATCAAGGTATTGTGCGATGTCTTCGACGGCGTCGGATTGGCGGCGCGACGATAACGGAACATCGTCCAGGCCAGCAGGATCAGCACGAATATGGAGGTGAAGGTGATGATCGGCATCAGCAGATAGTTGTGCATCCACAGGGCCTGACGGCCCGTGTCGGTGAACTGCTTCTGGATCGTCCATTCGCCCGGCATCGGCATGCCAATGCCCTCAGTGGGCTTCATGCGCGGCGGGGCGGCAACCTTTTCGGCGGGTGCAGCGGTAGCGGCGGCAGGCGCCGCAGCCGATTCGGCGGGCGCCGCTGCAACGGGAGCGGGTGCTTCAGCGGCCGGGGCGGCAGCGGTGGCATTGTCCTGCGCGAAGGCAGTCTGCGTCATTCCCAGGGCTGGCGAAAAGGCCAGCAATCCCGCGAGAACAAGCGATTTCACCATTTTCATAAGCGTTATGTACCCCTAGCCCCTTTTTCGTCCACGCGGTCCAGTCGCGCCCCCGTGTGCGGAGCTATTAATCCTTGGACTGCGGCGGCTTATAGGCATGCTTATCCCATGCCTCAAGCGTCTAAAAGCCTATTTTCTTCGCTGTTGCAACGTGGCCTGCCCCCGCTTATCTGCCTTGCCGCACAACAAGGGGTATCAAAGGCATGACGGAAGACGAAGCACTGGCCGAATTCAGGGCGGCGGGCGCGCTTCTCGAAGGCCATTTCATTTTGTCATCCGGCAAGCGCAGCGCCAATTATTTGCAATGCGCGCGGGTGCTGATGAATCCGGAGCGCGCCGCTTCCCTTGCGCGCGGCCTGGCGCAGAAGCTGCCCCGGGAACTGCGCAACGAGATAGAGGCGGTGATTTCGCCGGCGATGGGCGGCATCATCATCGGCCATGAGATGGGCCGGGCGCTGGGTGTGGACGCGATGTTCCTGGAACGGCCGGAAGGCACGTTCGAGCTGCGCCGCGGTTTTTCCCTGCGCAAGGGCGCTAAGGTGCTGATGGTCGAGGATGTCGTCACCACGGGCCTTTCGTCGCGGCAGGCGATGGATGCAGCCCGCGCGGAAGGCGCGGAAATCCTGGCCGAAGTCGCGCTGGTCGACCGGTCGGCGGGTGATGCCGACCTGGGCGTCCCTTTCTATCCGCTCGTGCGGATCAACTTCCCGGTCTATGATCCCGAGGACCTGCCGCCCGAACTGGCGGCGATCCCGGCGATCAAGCCCGGCAGCAGGAAGGCCTGAGCCATGACGCCCGGCCCCCTGCGCCTTGGCGTCAATATCGACCATGTCGCGACCATCCGGAACGCGCGCGGCGGCGAGCATCCCGATCCGGTCAAGGCGGCGCTGGTCGCAGTCAAGGCCGGGGCGGACGGCATCACCGCCCATCTGCGCGAGGACCGTCGGCATATCCGCGACGAGGATATCTCCTCCCTGATGGCGGCGCTGACCGTGCCGCTCAATCTGGAGATGGCGGCGACGGACGAGATGCTGGAAATCGCGCTGCGCCATCGGCCGCATGCCGCCTGCATTGTCCCTGAAAAGCGCGAGGAGCGCACGACCGAGGGCGGGCTGGATGCGGCCGGCCAATTCGCGGCGCTCGAACCGATCATCGGCAAGCTGCTGAATGCTGGCATCCGCGTCAGCCTGTTCATCGAGGCCGATCCGAAGCAGATCGACGCTGCGATCCGGCTGAAGGCGCCGGTGGTCGAATTCCATACCGGCCGCTACGCCCATGTCGTTGGAACAGAGCGATCGGAGGAATTGCGGCGTATCGCCGACGCAGCGGCTCTGGCGGCGAAGAACGGGATAGAGCCGCATGCCGGACACGGCCTGACCTTCGACAATGTCGGGCCGATCGCCGCGATCCCGCAACTGGCCGAACTCAATATCGGCCACTTCCTGATCGGCGAGGCGATCTTCGGCGGGCTGGAGGACAGCATCCGCGAAATGCGGCGGCAGATGGATCTGGTGCGGTGAGGGGTGCGGTTCATTCCTCCCCGGCACGGGGAGGGGAACCATGCGCAGCATGGTGGAGGGGGTTAGCCTCATGGCGCGCGCCTTTGAAAAGCCCTGCCCACCGACAGCCCCCTCCACCACCGCTTCGCGGCAGTCCCCCTCCCCGTGCCGGGGAGGATATATGATCATCGGCCTCGGCTCTGACCTGTGCAATATCGAGCGAATCCAGCATTCTCTGGATCGTTTCGGAGAGCGGTTCGAGCGGCGGGTGTTCACGGAGGTCGAGCAGGCCAAGGCTAATCGCCGGCCCTTCACCAAGGCGGGAACGCTGGCGAAGCGCTTCGCCGCCAAGGAGGCCTTTTCCAAGGCGGTGGGAACGGGGTTCAAGGCCGGAGTGTTCATGAAGGACATCGGCGTCGTCAACGCGCGCAGCGGCGCCCCTACCCTCAATCTGACAGGCGGCGCACTCGCGCGGCTGGAGGCCATGATCCCCGCCGGGCATCGCCCGGTCATTCACCTGACGCTCACGGACGATCATCCATGGGCGCAGGCATTTGTAATTATCGAGGCCTTGCCCCAATAAGGCGCACGACACACATGGTGACTTCCCCGATGACAACGGCAGCCGAGATGCAGACAGACGACCAGCCGGCAGCCAATCCCGAAACGGTGGCTCAGGAAAAGCCGCCGGTCGATTGGTGGGGGGAACTGAAGAGCATATCGCTGCTGATCCTGGCGGTGTTGGCCTTCCACAGCTTCGTCGCCAAGCCTTTCTACATCCCGTCCGAATCGATGATGCCGGTGCTGCTGAAGGGCGATCGGCTGGTGGTCAGCAAATATCCCTATGGCTGGTCCTATGTCTCGCCCAGCTTCCACCCCCTGCCCTTTCTGAAGGGCCGGATTTTCGGGAGCCTGCCGCAGCGGGGCGACATTGTCATCGCCTCCCCGCAGAACAAGCGGGAGGATTATATCAAGCGCGTGCTCGGCCTGCCCGGCGACATATTGGAAGTGCGCGGTGGTCAGGTGATCCTGAACGGCGTGCCGGTGCCACAGCAGACATTGCCGCCGCTGCGCATTCCGGTCGACGCCAACGCCCCCTGCCCGCCCAGCCAGTTCCCCGGCGCGCTGGTGGAGGACCGGGACGGCAGGAAATATTGCGAACTGCCGGTGAAGCGCGAGACCCTGCCGAACGGCAAGACCTATACGATCATCGACGTGGGGCCGAGCGAGCTTGACTGGTATGGCCCGGTGCGGGTCGCGCCCAATCATGTCTTCCTGATGGGCGACAATCGCGACAATAGCGCGGACAGCCGGGCGACGCTGGCGGAGAACGGCCTTGGCGGCGCGGTGCCCTATGAGGCGATCGGCGGGCGGGCGGAATTCATCACCTTCTCGCTGGACGGCGACGCCACGCTGAACCCGCTCAGCTGGATTACGTCGCTGCGCAGCGGACGTGCCGGTAACAGCCTGCATCCCGCGACGACCGCGCAGGCGCAGCGGTGAGCGAGGCCGAAAAGCATGTAGAGGCCCCGGGGCCGAGCGAAATGCGCAGCCCGCTGGTGCGGGAAGAGCTGCAACGGGCCGGCGTATGGTTCGGCCTGGGCATTGGCGTGGCGCTGCTGGTGCTGCTCGCCCAACCGATCATGCTAATCATGGGCGCGCTGGTGCTGACGACGATGATGGATGGCGGCGCGCGCCTGCTGAAGCGGGTGCTGCCGATCGGGCGGGGATGGCGGCTGGCGATCGTGCTGATCGCCGTGGTGATGTTCTTCGTCTGGACCGGCTACCTGACCGGTTCCAGCCTGGCGGCGCAGGCGCAGGCGATGCGCCATATCGTCGAGGTGCAGGTGAACCGCATCGGCGGCTGGGCGCAGCAACTGGGCATCACGACGACCCCGGAGGACCTGAAGACCCTGGGCAACCAGGCGCTGAGTTCGCTCGGGCGTGTGACGCAGGCGGTCAGCACGGCGGTGGGCGCGGTCACCAGCATGGTCATGATGCTGGTGCTGGCGATCTTCATCGCGATCGAGCCGAAACTGTACGAGCGCGGCGTCGCCTGGATGCTGCCGATGGAGAAGCGGGCGAATTTCTACACGATCGCCGACAAGATGGGCTGGACGTTGCGTAGGCTGATGGCCGGGCGGCTGATCGGCATGCTGGTCGAGGGCGTGGGCGTGTGGTTCTTCCTGATGCTGGGCAGCGTGCCGATGGCGGGGTTGCTCGGCGTATTGACCGGCCTGTTCGCGTTCCTGCCCAATATCGGGTCGATCATATCGGGGGTGCTGATCATTCTGGTCGGCTTTTCGGCAGGGTCGCACACCGGGCTGTATGCGCTGGGGGTCTATCTGGTGGTGCAGATGGTCGACGGCTATCTGATCGTGCCGATGGTCGCCAAACGCGCGACGGACCTGGCCCCGGCGCTGGTGCTGGGCGCGCAGATCCTGTTCGGCGCGCTGTTCGGCATCATGGGCCTGTTCCTCGCCGACCCGATCGTGGCGATGATCAAGGTGTATCTGGAAGAGCGGTCGAAGACGATGGCCGAGACGAAGGTCCAGCGGAAAGGCTGACGGCGGCTATCGCGTAATCGCGGCTGAAGGCGCGTGTGCCCCCGGAAGCGGAAGAACGATCTCGAACGTCGCGCCCGTTTCGACCGAATCGTCGAGCCAGACGGCGCCGCCGAGTTGCTCCACAATGCCCTTGGTGATCGCAAGGCCCAAGCCTGTTCCGGGCAGGCTGGTCGAATCGCGGGTATGGTCCGACTGCGTGAAGCGATCGAACAGGCGGGAGCGGAACTCTTCCGGCACGCCCGGCCCCTCGTCACTGACGCGTATGCGCGCGCTTCCGTCCGATTGCTCCAGCGTGATCCGCACGACCGACCCGGAACCGGAGAATTTCGCAGCGTTGGAAACAAGGTTGGTGACGGCCTGAAACAGGCGGTCCCTGTCGGTCGAGGCCGCGATGGGGCCTTGGGGTTCGTGCAGTTCCAAGGTC
>JAHFPU010000225.1 GCA_023266635.1 Sphingobium sp. | reverse complement strand
GAGGCCGCAGCCATAGCGCCGCACCAGCGTGCGGAATGGCATATCGGTCACGCCAGTCATCGGCGCGAGGATGACGGGGGAGTCAATCACGACCCCGCCGACAGAAATGGGCTTCAACTGCTGCATGGCTCTGCCTAAAAATCAGGCAGCCCCTTAGCCTGTATGCGACAAATCAGCAAGATACTGGCGGGGAAGATCGCGCTGGGCTATGCGGCCCGCCATGACAGCGGGGTCCATAGACGGCGCGACGATCGCCATTATTGTTGCCGCAGGGCGCGGAGAACGCGCAGGCAGCCCGATCCCCAAGCAGTTCCGGAGGATTGGTAGCAAAGCAGTGCTTGCGCATGCCTTCGATGCCCTGGCGGGTCATGCCGGAGTCCATGGAGTTTGCTTAGTGTTCGGCACGGGACAGGAGCAGGCCGTTACGGAAGCTCTGGGCGATCGCCGGCCACTGGCGACTGTCATGGGCGGCGCATCCCGGCAGCAGTCGGTGCGGGCCGCGCTGGAGTATCTGGCGTCCGTCGGTGCGCCCGCGCGGGTGCTGATTCATGATGCGGCGAGGCCCTTCCTTCCCTCCGTAGTGATCGATCGCCTTATTGGTGCGTTAAATGACGCCAAGGGCGCAATTCCGGTGCTTCCCGTTGTCGATACAATCGTTCGCGGCGAGAGCAGCTTGGGCGAGGTTGTCGACCGGTCCGCGCTCAATCGTGTGCAGACGCCCCAGGCTTTTGACTTCTCACAGATATTGGCAGCACATCGGCTTTGGAACGCAGATAATGATGCGACCGACGATGCACAAATATTGCGGGCGGCGGGTCATGACGTCACGCTCGTCATGGGTGACCGGAGGCTGGAGAAACTGACATTGCCCGAGGATTTTGCCGCAGCGGAGCGCGTTTTCGCCAATAGCCGCAGCATTCGTACCGGCATGGGATATGATGTGCACCGGCTTGTCGCGAAGGAAGAGCTTTGGCTGTGCGGGATACAGGTGCCGCACGACAAGGGCCTATCCGGGCATAGCGACGCCGATGTGGCGCTGCACGCGCTGGTCGATGCGCTGCTCGGAGCGCTTGCTGAAGGAGATATCGGCAGCCATTTTCCACCGTCCGATCCGCAATGGCGTGGAGCGGCGTCCTGGCGCTTCGTGGAATTTGCACGGCAACGCGTTGAAGCGCGAGGGGGAACAATCTCCCATATCGATCTCACCATCATCTGCGAGGCGCCGAAGATTGGCCCGCACCGGGATGCGATGCGCGCCCGCATCGCTGAACTGCTAGGTGTGGGGATGAGCCGGGTCAGCGTAAAGGCCACGACAACCGAACGTCTAGGCTTTACAGGACGCGGCGAAGGCATTGCCGCCCAAGCGGTTGCCACCCTGTCCCTGCCCGACATAGAGTGATCCGATGCCTGATACGATCCTACCTCTGGAACTGGTGCGCAAGGCCGAGGAGGTCGTGGCCGCAAACCGCCGCGCCGGGCGCACGATCGCCGTTGCGGAGAGTTGCACCGGCGGGCTGGTGTCGGCGGCGATCACCGAAATTCCGGGATCGTCCGAAGTGTTCGACGCCGGATTCATCACCTATTCCAACGATATGAAGAACGAAGTCCTGAAGGTGTCGCACGACGTGCTGGACACGTTCGGGGCGGTGTCGATCGCCACGGCCTGGGCAATGGCGCAGGGCGCGCTGGAGAAATCCCATGCGCATGTCGCGGTCGCCATCACTGGCGTTGCGGGGCCGGGCGGCGGGTCGGACAACAAGCCGGTCGGCACCGTCGTGTTCGCCCGGGCGGAGAAGGGCGGCAGTCCGGACAATGTCGTAGCGGACATGCGGCACTTCGAGGATAATGGACGCGGCGGCGTCCGGCTTCAGGCGGCGCTCTGCGCGCTCGACTTGCTGCTGCCCGATTCGTCCGCGCCGTAAAGCGCAGCCGCGCGAGTTTCGAACGCGCCGATCATCTTGCGCAACGCGCTGTCGAACATCTGGCCGGCGATCATCTCGAACAGCTTGTTCTTGAATTCAAACGCGACCTCGAAATCCACCAACACGCCCCCTTCTCCATCGGGCCGGAAGCGCCAGTGGTTGTGGAGATGCTTGAGCGGGCCGTCGAGATAATCGACATGGATTTCGTCAGGCCGATGCTTGTTGACCTTCGACGTAAAGGTTTCACGCAGACCCTTGAAGCCGACGATCATGTCGGCGACCATTTCCGTCTCGCTGTCCGACCGCACCCGGATGGCGCTGACCCAGGGGAGGAATTCCTCGTAGCGCTGGACGTCCGCCACCAGATCGAACATCTGATCCGGGGTGTAGGGAAGGTGACGCGTTTCCTTATGCGTTGGCATTGGCGACCTTCTTCGCCAGTTGCGCCTCACGCGCCGCGCGCATTTCCGCGAAATCCTTCCCCGCATGATAGCTGGACCGGGTAAGCGGGCTGGCGGCGACCTGCAGGAAGCCCTTCGCCCGCGCGATCGCGGCATAGGCGTTGAACGTCTGCGGCGTCACGAAATCCATGACCTTGGCATGTTTGGGCGTGGGCTGAAGATACTGCCCCATGGTCAAGAAATCGATATCGGCCGAGCGCATGTCGTCCATCACCTGATGCACCTCAAGCCGCTCCTCACCAAGGCCGACCATGATGCCGGACTTGGTGAAGATGGACGGATCGAGCCGCTTCACCATCTCCAGCAGCCGCAGCGACGCATAGTAGCGTGCGCCGGGGCGGATCGTCGGATAGAGCCGGGGCACCGTTTCCAGATTATGGTTATAGACGTCCGGACGCGCCTCGACGATGGCGGCGACGGCGGCCTCATGCTTGTTGCGGAAGTCGGGAGTCAGGATTTCGATCGTGGTGTTCGGCGTCGTGCGGCGCAGTTCGTTGATGACCTTCACGAATTGCGATGCGCCGCCGTCGGGCAGGTCGTCCCGGTCCACCGAGGTGATGACGATATGTTCGAGGCCCATTTCCGCAGCGGCCTCGGCCAGATGCATCGGCTCCAGTGGATCGACCTTGCGCGGCATGCCGGTCTTGACGTTGCAGAAGGCGCAGGCGCGGGTACAGGTGTCGCCCAGGATCATCACCGTGGCGTGCTTCTTGCTCCAGCACTCGCCGATATTTGGGCAGGCCGCTTCCTCGCAGACGGTGGCGAGGCCCTTCTCGCGCATCAGTTTCTTCGTCTCGATATAGCCGGGGCTGGTTGGCGCCTTCACGCGAATCCAGTCGGGCTTGCGCTGGCGGGGCTGCGGAGGATCGATGCGGGAGATTTCGGTCATTGCGTTCACATAGCGATCCTCAACGAGTCTTGCCAGTGCCGCGCGCGCATCCTAACGCCTTTGCCAATTGGAGGCATTGCGAATGACGGATTTCAATGACATGCTTGCCGGATACCGGCGCTTTCGCGAGACAGGATGGGCGCAGCAGCGCGAGCGCTGGGACGAATTGAGCGAGGGGCAGAGCCCACGCGTCATGGTCATCGCCTGTTCCGACAGCCGGGTCGATCCAACCCAGATATTCGACACAAGTCCCGGCGAAATCTTCGTGGTGCGCAACGTTGCCGCGCTCGTCCCCCCGTTCGAGACCAATCCGGGCCATCATGGTGTTTCCGCCGCACTGGAATTCGCGGTGCAGGTGCTGAAGGTCGGTGAGATCCTCGTGATGGGGCATGGCAAGTGCGGCGGATGCAAGGCGGCGCTGAGCCAGGAACTGAAGCACGCACCCCCGGGTGAGGGCGGCTTCATTGCTAACTGGATCGACCTGCTGGACGGGGCACGCGACAAGGTCGTGGCGCGTTATGGCGAGGATCACGGGCCGGACGCCTACAGGGCCATGGAGCAGGAGGGCGTGAAGGTCTCGCTCGATAATCTACGCACTTTCCCCTGCGTCCGTTCCAAGGAGCGTGAGGGCAGCCTGAAACTGGTCGGCGCCTTCTTCGCCATTGCGGACGGGCAGTTGCATGTCCTGAACGAAGATACGGGCGACTTCTCGCCCGCCTGATCCGATTTTGGCAGGAAGGATTCGTGATCGATGTCGTCTAAAGGCAATATCGCGCTGCTGATCGATGCTGACAATGCGTCTGCGGCGCATTTTGATCCAGTGCTGACTGTGTTGGCGGAATTGGGTACGGTCAATATCCGCCGGGCCTATGGAAATTGGAGCAAGCCGGCGCTCAAAACATGGACGAACCTTTGCATCACGCAGGCGATCGAGCCCCAGCAACAGTTTGATCTGACTAAGGGCAAGAACGCCACGGACATGAAGATGACCATTGACGCGATGGATCTGCTTTTCAGCGGGCGTGTAAACGGCTTCGGTTTGATGTCGAGCGACAGCGACTTTACACCACTGGCAACCCGTATCAGGCAGGACGGAGTACCGGTTTATGGGTTTGGCACGCCCAATACGCCCGAGGGATTCAGGCAGGCCTGCACGCGCTTTATCGATGTTTTCGCGCTGGTAGCGCAAAATATAAAAGTAGCGGGACCGGCGGAATCTGCCGCGCTCGATGCCCCTGCTCTTCTGGATATTAATGATACTCTCATCAAATTGCTCGTCGATGCCTATAACAGTGCGAAGCGGGACGAACGCGGTTATGCGCTGGTCAGCGCAGTAGGCCAACTTGCGGGCAACCGATCGAGCTTCGACGCGCGCAATTACGGCTTCAGACGCTTGGCAGACTTTATCGAAGCGGTACCCAACTTCGTCACCGAACGGCGGGAGGATGGACAGGTCTACATGAAACGGGTCCGATAGATGGACGTGATTGCGCGCCAGTTGTCCATCACAGGGAAAGTTCAGGGCGTGTTCTATCGCGACTGGACCGTGGATACTGCCAGACGCCTTGGCCTGACCGGCTGGGTGCGCAACCGTATGGACGGTTCGGTCGAGGCCCTTGTGCAGGGCGAAGGTGCGGACGTGGAGCGTTTCATTGCGCTGGCGCATGAAGGGCCGCCGGCAGCGCGGGTCGCCGGGGTTGTGGCGAACTATGTTGCTGTGGCAGAACTGGCGGGGTTTGATCAGCAAGCTACGGCGTGATGGCGGAAGAGGCATATCCTTCGCCCGCCGAAATTTAAGAAAATCCAACGAAGTTGCGGAAGTTGCGGGTCGTGACGTGTTTTGGCCCGGAAAGTCGCAATAAGGTCGCATGTAGGTCTCACCTACGTCGCATGGTGGTCTCACTTGCGTCTCATCCACGTCGCAGGTGCGTCTCATGTGCGTCGCACTCACGTCGCACATAGGTCTCATGTTGGTCTCATCCAGGTCGCGGTTGGAGCGCAAATGCCCGAATGGCTCTCGGGCAGGTCGCACGAGTCAGCAGATTGTGGATACCCTTCCATGCATGGGAGTAGAGCATGGATGCGTCGATGTAGGACAGGGATGCCTGACGATGTTTCCGGCATCCTCTCCTTTGGCAGAGGATAGCGAAGTCTGGCGGCTTACGACTATTAGAAGTTAGCGATGGTCGGTTTGATCTGATCGCGGCGCAAAGCCGCCAGTCACCTAACCACCCTTTCGTCATCCCCGCGAAGGCGGGGACCCAACCCGCCTTGGGCATACAAGGCGTGGGAGGGGAGATGGGTTCCCGCTTTCGCGGGAATGACGGGTTTAGAGGGAGCGGATCAGGTCCCGGGATGACGGCAGGTTATTGGGCCGAATAAGGTCCTTCTCTCCCCCATTCGGCCCCCAATCCGTCTCTACCGCGTCAGCTTCTTGTACGCCAACCGGGTCGGGCGATCCGCCGCGTCGCCCAGGCGGCGGCGCTTGTCTTCCTCATAGGCTTCGAAATTGCCTTCGAACCATTCGACATGGCTGTCGCCTTCGAAGGCCAGGATGTGGGTGGCGAGACGGTCGAGGAAGAAACGGTCATGGCTGATGACCACGGCGCACCCGGCGAAATTCTCGATCGCTTCCTCCAGCGCGCCCAGCGTCTCGACGTCGAGATCGTTGGTCGGTTCGTCGAGCAGCAGGACGTTGCCGCCCTTTTTCAGCATCTTGGCGATGTGGACGCGGTTGCGTTCACCGCCGGAGAGCTTGCCGACATTCTTCTGCTGGTCCTGCCCCTTGAAGTTGAACGCACCGACATAGGCGCGGGTCGACATGTCGTGGCCATTGACCTTCACATAGTCGAGGCCATCGGAGACTTCCTCCCAGACATTCTTCGACGGGTCGAGATGGTCGCGGCTCTGGTCGACATAGCCGAGGCGGACGGTCGTGCCGATATCGACTTCGCCCGTGTCGGGCTGCTCCTGACCGGTGATGATCTTGAACAGCGTCGACTTGCCCGCGCCGTTCGGGCCGATGACGCCGACGATGCCGCCCGGCGGCAGCAGGAAGGACAGGTCCTCGAACAGCAGCTTGTCGCCATAGGCCTTTGAAATGCCTTTGAACTCGATGACCTTGCCGCCCAGGCGCTCCGGCACCTGGATGACGATCTGCGCCTTGCCGGGGGTGCGGTTGTTCTGGCCGGCGACCAGTTCCTCGAACTTCTTGATGCGGGCCTTGGACTTGGTCTGGCGGCCCTTCACGCCGGCGCGGATCCACTCCAGCTCGTCATTGATTGCCTTCTGGCGGCCGGTGGCCTCGCGGTCTTCCTGCTCCAGGCGCTTGGCCTTCTTCTCCAGATAGGTGGAGTAGTTGCCCTCGTACGGGAAATATTTCCCGCGATCGAGCTCCAGGATCCAGCCCACGACATTGTCGAGGAAATAGCGGTCATGGGTGATCATCAGCACCGAGCCTGCATATTCCTTCAGATGGTTTTCCAGCCAGGTGACGCTCTCGGCATCGAGATGGTTGGTCGGCTCGTCGAGCAGCAGGATGTCCGGCTTCTGGATCAGCAGGCGGGTGAGCGCGATGCGGCGCTTCTCACCGCCCGACAGGTTTTCGACGCTGAGGTCGGACGGCGGGCTGCGAAGCGCCTCCATGGCGATCTCAAGCTGATTGTCGAGCGTCCAGCCGTCGACGGCGTCGATCTGCTCCTGCAGCGTACCCATCTCCTCCATCAGCGCGTCGAAATCGACGTCCTCCGGCGGATCGGCCATGATGTTGCTGATCTCGTTGAAACGGTCCATCTTGTCGGCGGTCTCTCGCGCGCCGTCCTTGACGTTTTCCAGCACCGTCTTGTTCGGATCGAGTTGCGGCTCCTGCGCCAGATAGCCGACCGTAACATTCTCGCCCGGCCAAGCCTCGCCCGAGAAGTCGGTGTCGATGCCGGCCATGATCTTGATGAGCGTCGACTTGCCCGCGCCGTTCGGGCCGACGATGCCGATCTTCGACCCGCGATAGAATTGCAGGCTGATGTTGCTCAGCACCGGCTTTGGCGCGCCGGGGAAAGTCTTCGTCATGTTCTTCATGACGTAGGCATATTGCGAGGAGGCGGACATGGGTTCGGCTGCTCCGAAAAATACAGATGGGGGGATTTCGGGGCCGAATTAGCGAAGGCTGCGCGCATTGGCAAATGGCGAAATGCCGGTTAGCACAGGCGCCATGCAGAAAATCCTCCTCCCCACCGCCGCCCTTTCCTTTCTCCTTCTCGCCGGAACGGCTCTTGCGGCCCCGCCGTTGGCCACCGGCGCGCCGTCAGCCGACGCCGGGATAGCCGCGCTGCGCGACGCTGCGCTGAAGGACGATGTGGCGATGGACATCATCGAGGGGCTGACGACCGAGGTCGGGCCCCGCCCCGCCGCCACGGCCAAGGAAGCCGACGCGCGGGTGTGGGCGGTCGCAAAGCTGAAGGCGCTGGGTTTCAGCAATGTGCGGATCGAAACCTATATGATGCCGGCCTGGGTGCGTGGCGAAGAGGAGGCGACGATCGTCGCTCCCTTCCCGCAGAAGCTGGCTATCGCGGCGCTGGGGAACAGCGGATCGACCGGCAAGAAGCCGCTTGAGGCCGAGGTCGTCTATTTCCCGACCATTGGCGACCTGCAGGCGGTGCCCGACGGCAGCCTGAAGGGAAAGATCGCCTTCGTCAGTAACCAGATGGCGGCGACACAAGACGGGTCGAGCTATGGCGTCTATGGCATGGCGCGGTTCGTGGGACCCAATATCGCGGCGAAGAAGGGCGCGGCGGCGATCCTGATCAAGTCGGTCGGCACCGACCATCATCGCGTGCCGCACACCGGCGTTACCCGCTTCGAGGATGGCGTCGCGCCCATTCCCGCCGCCGCGCTGTCCGTACCGGATGCCGAGCAGCTTGAGCGTGTGTTCAAGCGTGGCAAGCCCGTCACGATAAAGCTGGTCGTGACCCCGCGCTTTAACGGGAAGCAGGAATCAGGCAACGTCATCGCCGAGGTGCCGGGCAGCGATCCGTCTGCGGGAATAATCATGGTCACGGGCCATCTGGACAGCTGGGACCTGGGCACCGGCGCGATCGATGATGCGGCCGGTGTTGCGATCGTCAGCGCTGCAGCCAAGCGAATCATGGATGCGGGGACGCCCCGTCGCACGATCCGCGTCGTACTGGCCGGCGCCGAGGAAGTCGGATCGTTTGGCGGCAACGCCTATTATGAAGCGCACAAGAATGAGCTCCATGTGCTGACGTCCGAGTCCGACTTCGGCGCAGATCGCATCTGGCGCGTGGACTTTGCGTTTCCGGAAACAGGCAAGCCGGTCGCGGAACGAATCGCAACAGCGCTTGCACCGCTCGGGATCGGCAAGGGCGAGCATCCGGCAGCCGGCGGAGCGGACAATGCACTATTCGTGAAGACCGGAATCGCGACCATCGACCTGCAGCAGGATGGCACCCGTTATTTCGATCTGCACCACACCGCTGACGATACGCTGGACAAGGTCGATCCCCAGCAACTGCGCCAGAATGTCGCCGCATGGACCACTATGCTGGGCATCGTTGCGAACGCGCCGGAAAGCCTCATCGCAAAGTGAAGTTTGGCGATAGACAACATGTCGTCGCGCGGCAGCTTCGTTTCATCGACCCAAAAAAACGTTGATTTGTGCAGCGCACACGGTAATGCCGATTACTCGCGTCGGGCCTGAAACGTCCGCGCGGCAAATGCTATGGGAGCCATACAAGATGAAGAAGATCGCCATTGTTTTCGCTTCGGCCGGCCTGATGGCGCTCGCCGCTTGCGGTGGGACACCCGCCAACGAGACCGCGAACGCTTCTAACGAAGCCGTCGAGAACGTTGTGGAGAACGCCGCTGCTGTCGCAGAAAACGCTGCTGACACCGCTGCGAACGCTGCCAACGTTGCGGAGAACGCTGCCAACGCGCATTAATTTCGCGTCAGCACAGTTTCGGAAAAGGGGTGGGTCACATATGTGGCTCACCCCTTTTTCATGTCTGTGACACGTTCTCGCGATGTAGGAGATCGGGCCAAAGCAACCCAGCAAGGTATCCTTAGGATATTTGCTTTATCTCCATTTCGGAGGAAAGGCAGGCTGCTATGAAGTCGGCATTGTTGGCATGGGCCGGACAGGAGAGAGATGCGCGCCGGGATTACCGGCTTGATATCTTCCTGCCCGTGAAAATGCTGTGGGCGGGGACCCGTCGCAGCGCGCAGATCATCAACATCTCACTCAGCGGCGCGAAGCTCTACTGCGCGGTTCCCCCCTCACCAGGCGATCTTCTTGGCATTGAGTGGAGTGGAAGGCTGGTCCTGGGCCGCTGTGTATGGACGCGGTCCCATCTGGCCGGAATAGCGTTTGAGCATCGTCTGGACGAGGATGAATTGGCGGCTCTCGCCGCCTGACGCAAAACCGCGCGTCGACCCGTCGTACGTATCGCACAGCCCTAGGCCGAAAAAGCGCCGTTCCGCGCTGGCCCGTGGAACGATTGCCGCTCTGCGGCGTCCGTTAACCATAATTACCGAAAGGTGACGGCCAGCATAAGGCCAATCATCTTCCGCGCAGGATGTGCGGAAGGAAAAACAGTCGCACCACCAGCCGGAGTATGGAGCATGATCATTCGCAAGCGCTCGACAGTCGAGGCCGCCCGCCGCATGAAGCCCGATGAGGTCGCCGCGTGCGTAAGACGCATCATAGGAGCAGGAAGCGAGCGCCTCGCTGCGCGCCCCCTGCCCTCTCCACGCCGTCAGGCCATGGGATGATAGTGTGGCGGGGCCAAAAGCGGCCCCGCCCACCTTTTAGATCAGAATGCCGCCGAGACGGAAAAGACGACCTGTCCCGAAGCGATGGACGAGCCGTCCTTGGTCGACGAGAAGTTCGGCTGCAGATAGACAGATTCCGACTTGCTGATGTTGGTGTCGACATAGGCGACGCCCAGCGTCAGCGGACCAACGGCGAAGTCGCCGCCGACCATCCAGTCGAGATATTTGCCGGTTGGCGCAACGCTGGTGCCGTTCGGACCCAGGCCCGCATTGCCATTCGAATAGCCCAGATGGGCCTTCAGCGTCAGCGGCGTGCTGGGTACGCCGGAGCTGATGTCGCCCCAGATGTAGAGATTGTCTTCTTTGTCGCCCGGCGCGTCAGGAATGCCGGTGCCGTAGGATGCGCCGCTCAGATACCAGCGGCCAAGCGCCTCCTGCTTGGGAGCATAGGCAACGCCCGCCAGCAGCTTTGCCGGACCGACAGTGCCGCTGACCTTCACATAGGGTTCGGCGAAGTCCGTCTTGTCCGCGCCGCCCGGATACATGTACCAGGTAAGGCCGACGTCGACCGTCGCGCCGCCCAACGGGATCGCATAGCCGCCGAACAGATCGAGTTCGGTGTTCGATCCGCCGAACGTACCCCAGCCGGATAGGTTGGAACCCCAGGTGCCGACGTAGAAGCCGCTTTCATGGGTGACGGTGATGCCGCCCTGAACGGCAAGCTCCTCGTCGCTTTGCGACACGCCGCGGAAACGATAGTCGGATACCAGCGCGATCGATCCGGTGACGGAAATGGGGCTGGTCGGCTCGTCCTGAGCCATGGCCGGAGTAGCAGCCGAAAGAGCGATGGCCGCGCAAGCCAGATAATAGCGCATGAACATTTCCCCTTTTTTCAAAGAAATGTTCCGTCCTGCGTCCGAACCGTCCCCCGGTCTCATCAACGATGGCGAAGCATCGGTTCGGATGAGGAAAGAGTAATATTGCGGCGCAGCATTCTGAAACCAATTCGGCCTGTAAAATGCCTTATGAAAGCCTGCCGTGACCTATCGGCAACGGTTCATTGCCATATTATTTCTCAATCAATGCGCTACATTGCATGTCTGCGCCCAACTGTTTCCAGCATGGCTTTCCAGAAAAATTGGGGCAGCCGGCACCCGAATCACAGAAATAAATCTGCCCGCAGCGAGGGGACCTGCGGGCAGATATTTGTCCAGACTAGCTGGCCAGTTTAGAACGGTGCTTCAGGCCGCTTCCGCGAACCTCTTCAATCGCCCCGTGGCGCCGAGCAATTCCACCCGTTCGCCGGACTGCCGCCGCCGCTGCAGCCATTCCTTGACCATTTCCGCGCAGGTATGGTCGATGTGGGACAGCTTCTCCATGTTCAGCCGGAGCGCTCCGCTGGCTGGAATGGCGTCCAGCTTGGCCGAGAGCTTCGGGAGGGTCAGGAAGGTGGCGGACCCGTCGAGCGTTATCTCGCGCGCGTCACCATCTTGCCTGTCGCCAACCTTGAGGCCCAGGGTCCGCAGATGGGGAAGCAGTTCGATCATCGAGAGGCCAAGGCCCACCAG
>JAHFPU010000217.1 GCA_023266635.1 Sphingobium sp. | reverse complement strand
TTCGCCGCGGTACTTGTCGGCGACGCGTCGCAACTCGTCGTACCCGGCCGCGAACTCATGGCGAACGATGGACTGGGCCGCGGCGCCGATCTCCAGCGCCTTCTCGATCTCGGCCGGGCCGAAGCCGTGTCGAGTCATGTCGAGGGCCAGAGCCTCGTTGTCCTCGGCTATTGGTGACACGGCGAGCCCGTAGCCGACGATCACGAAGTCAGGGCGGCTCGCGGCCGCGGCGAGCGGTGCCGTCCATCCACCCTGACTGGTGCCGTAGAAGCCGATGCGCGATACGCGCTCGCCCGCCTGCGAGTGGGCCGCCCGCAACGCCGCCTCTGCGTCGGCGGCAAGCACATGCAGGTCATGCGTGAAGACCCCCTGAGACTGCCCAGTACCGCGCTTGTCGTAGACGAAGGCGCCCATGCCTTGCGCGGGAAGGAGGCGCTGCAGCGCGTATCTCTGCAACGCCGACGAATCCTCGGAGCCGTGGACCAGCACGACGACAGGCACGGGGCCCTTGCCGGGCGGCATGACGAGCCGCCCTGCGAGTTGCACACCTGCACTGCTGAAGCCCACCTTCGTGGTCGCGAGATCGACTCGCCGACCAGATTGCCCGTCGAACCCGATCACGCCGCCGGCGCACGCCGCGAGGTCGACTGTCTTCCCATCGCTCCGCTCAGTCCAGCCCAGCGTGCTCGACCACTTCCCGCTTGGCAGCTTGGTGAGCAAGCCGGTCGTGCCGTCGAGCCGTCGCCATCGGTAGTGGCCTTCGTCGACCGGTGCGATGTCGACGCCAGAGCCATCGGCAAGCTCATACCAGGCGGCTTCGCATTCGGCGGCGAGCGCGGCGGTAGGAAGCCAGAAGGTGAATGCAAGCGCGCACAGCGCCATGCAACGAAAACGAGCTGGCATCAAGATTTGCGGCATTTCGGGTTCCGACAAGCTTTGGCGACGAATATCGAAGGCGGGCGATCAAGCAAACAGACTCTCTTTGAATCCGGCCACGTCGGCGACCTTGCCGCGACGAACTGCACGCCCGAAGCGCTGAGCTGCATGGCGGCGTGACGGCCTGATTGTGGGGTGCGGACCGCGGGCGCCAACATCATCTCGTTCAATCCCGACGCCTTCAATTCGTATGGCAAGAGGCGCGGCGAGACCGCGCCCGTGAGCAAAGCCGCTGCATTCGCCTATGCCACTGCACTCAATGCGCTTCTGGGCCGCGACTCTGCGCAGCGTATGCAGGTTGGCGATGCTTCCACCGTGTTTTGGGCGCAGCGCGCCGACCCCTTCGAAGACGAATTGGCTGCACTGCTCGGCGTTGCCGACGACCCTGACGTCCACGCGGCTCAGGTCAGAGTTCTGCTCGACTCAGCGCGCATCGCCTCGGCCGCCTTTTCGCCGTGCTGGAGAAAATCAGGAGGAATCGGCTGAAGCGCGCCTGGATTGAAACGCGTTGTGCCTCACCAAAACCATTGGTCCTGAGATTAGTCCGCCCGAAGATTTGCGCGCTGGGCCAGCGCGCCGAATCGGACAATATCGCGTCGAACGGTGGCCTCGAAATCCGAGCTGTTGGCTTTGGCGATTTCTGGAATGTGCACGTTCGCGCTGAGCATGGTTGTTCTGTAGTTGCGGTCCGCGAGACTCGCCAGGACCGCCGCTTCCAGTGCTTTCACCACGGGTTCGGGCGTGCCACGCGGCGCAAATAGGCCGTACCAGATTTCCAGCGAAAGATTTCTGCAGCAGGCCTCCTCCAAGGTCGGAATCTTGGGCAGGGAATCCAGTCTCTGCGGCGCTGTGACGGCCAGCGGCCTGACCCGGCCGCCCTTGATCTGGGGAATGGCTTGCACAGAGGTATCGAAGAGCGCGTCGATGTTGCCGGCGATCAGGTCGGTGAACGCGGGATTTGAACCCCGGTATGGAACAAATGTGACCTCTATCTTGGCGGCGTCGACGAGCATCGCTGCGGCCAAATGCGAGACCGATCCAGCGCCCGCAGTTCCGAAATTGAGCTTGCCCGGATTCTTGCGCGCGTAGGCGAGGAGCCCCGCGATGTCGTCAAAAGGCGCGGCGGCCTTCACGCTCAAGACCGATGGCATCGACGCCACCAATGCAATGGCGCGAAAGTCTTCGAGGGGTCGGTAGGGTAGTTTTGGGTACAGCGCTTGATTGAAGGCATGGGTGCCGGAATGTCCGAGAACGAGCGTGTAGCCGTCTGCCGGAGCTCTTGCGGCCTTGGTCGTTCCAACAGAGCCGCCGGCACCGGCGGTGTTGTCGATCAGCACGGGCTGCTTCAATATGCGGCTCATCGGCTCCGCCAAAGTTCGCGCCACGATGTCGACAGGTCCGCCGGCCGCGAAGGGAACGATGATGGTGATCGGGTGAGAGGGGAAGCCATCCGCCCCGGCTGCGTGAGATGACAAGGCAAAGGCAGCCATCCCAACCGTCGTGCGAATCCGCTTCCAGAGAGTCGTCATGATAGGTTTCTCAGGTTTGACGCGGTGTCGTCACTCAGGCGCCCGAATCTGACGGCTGTCATTCAGGGTCGCCGGTAGCTTTCGTCGTCGCGATCAGGGACCGAGCCTTTCAACGGCGCGCCTCACCTGATCGAGCCGTTCACGCTGGCGTGGCGCAATGCGCTCGAGAAGCGCTTTGGTGATTTCCTGCGGCGCGGTGTCCGGGTGGCCCGACGCGAATGGCGGTTGCGGGTCGTACTCCATGCTCAGTTGAATCGACTGTGCAATATCGGGCCCATGCATCCGCTCCACCAGTCGAAGGGCAAAGTCCACTCCCGCGGTGACGCCGCCACCTGTCATTAGGTTGCCGTCGAAGACGGTTCTCGCTTTCGTGGGAATGGCGCCGAACAGCGAAAGCATGTCCATTGCCGTCCAGTGCGTCGTTGCCTTGCGCCCACGAAGAAGCCCGGCTGCTCCGAGGAGGAGTGCGCCAGTGCACACCGAAGTGACGTACTCCGCCTCTGAGGCCACTCGCCGCACCCAGCGCAATACCTCTTCGTCGGTCAATACCGCATTGATACCGCGACCGCCCGGAATGAAGAGGACTTCGGCGCGCGCCAGGGAACTCAAGGTCGATGTGGGGGTGATCGTCAGACCATATTCAGTTTGAACGGGATCCAGGGTCTTCCACACCAGCTCGACCTTGGCATTCGGGCTGCGGACCAGAACCTCATAGGGCCCGGTGAAGTCCAGCTGGGTCATGTTCGGAACAAGCAGCATGGCAAAGGTTTTCATGGGTTCCTCTGTGTCCACCATCGCTATGATCGGCCGCGTGCTCATGGCAAAGAAGACAATCCAACGGAAAAAACTGCCACGCAGGCCTGGGCCGCAGCGGCGCGTCTTCGTCGTCGTGTTCGACCGCTTCCAGCTGCTTGATGCGACCGGCCCAGCACAGGTGTTCGCGACGTCCAGCGAGGAAGATGCCGGTCGCACCGATGACGGGGATGTCTATGCGGTCAAGCTCGTCGCGAGCAAAGCCGGCCTCGTCACGTCATCGTCCGGTGTTGCCGTCGCC
>JAHFPU010000215.1 GCA_023266635.1 Sphingobium sp. | reverse complement strand
ATCAACAGTTGGTCGGTATCGGCACATCTGCGGTTCGATCAACGACTTGGACTGCGGGCTCGCCGACCCTCAGGTGGTCGCCAACGCTCGCCGTGGTCCGGTCAACTATCCAGATCATCCAGACCTTCGCCTGTCGCATCGCCGATTTCCTTCGGCGACAATCGCCCGACGCTCGGGCGTCACTCACCGCGCCTGGGCGAACAAACGTACAGCTTTCTCAGCGAAGAACCGGGGCTGGATGCGGACGAGATCTGCGAACTGTTCGACGACCGGATCGTTCGACTGAGCGACTAATCGCCGGAGCTTACCACTCGGCAAGATCGGCGGCCCGGCCGAATAGATGATCGGGCGTAGCGCCCCATGCGAAGTCGAACATAGCCCGCTTCAGCCAGATGTGGGCGTCGAATTCCCACGTAAACCCGATGCCGCCGTGAAGCTCCGTGCACATCCGAGCACTTTCCAGATAGACTTCGCTTGTAAGTGCTTTGGCGAGTAAGGCGGCCTCGCTCGCCCGTTCGGTCCAGTCGTCGAAAGCATAAGCAGCGAACCAGAACAGGCCGCGTGTCGGCTCGACCTCCAGCGCGACGTTCGCCAACTGATGCTTGATCGCTTGTCGTTCCGCCAGCACCGCGCCGAACGTTTCGCGCGTCAAGGCATAGTCGCGCGTCATTTCCAGAAGCCGTGACGCGCCGCCGAACGCATCGGCAGCGAGCAGCACGCACGCGGCGTCCATCATCCTGCGCGCCGCGGCCTGTCCATGAGTTAGCACGACGACAGGCGTCCGGTCGAATTCGACCGAGGACAGGGGGCGCGTCAGGTCGATCCCGTCCATCGCGTTGATCTGCAAGCCTGGCGCCGTCGATTCGACTACGCCCAGCCCGCCCCCCTCAAGCCCGACGATCAGCAGGTAGGGGTGCTCGCATGAAGGGACGTTGATCTTGCGGCCGGTGATGTGCTCGTCCGCCGCCGCGATCCGCCAGTCGGCCGGCCCCCAGCTGTCGGCGTCCTCGCTCAGCGCGACGGTGGCTGAAATGCGGCCCGACGCCAGACCAGGCAACCAGCGCGCACGCTGGTCGTCGTCGCCGCCATGGAGAACGGCGATCGTTGCGAGGGCCTGACCGAGGAACGGCACGGGCGCACCCGCAGCGCCCAACACCTCTGCGACCAGAGCGAGCTCAACCAGCTTCAGGCCGGAACCGCCCAAATCTTCGGGCACGACGATACCAAATGTTCCAAATTCGCAAAGCTCGCACCACAAGGTGGTGTCGTAATTGGCCGCGCCATCGACGACGGCACGACGCTGACGATGGCGATCCGGATCGCCGACGATTCGCCTTATCGCGTGCTGTAACTGGCGCTGCTCCTCGTTCAGGCGGAAGTTCATACGACGGCCTCTGTCGGTCGGGCCTCACGCGGGAGCTTACCGACAAAATCCTTGGGCATACCCAGAACGCGCTCCCCTATGATGTTGCGCTGGATGTTCGATGAACCGCCGGCGATCGCGATCTTGAGGTTATTCAGCGAATGTTCTATCCACTTGACGCTGCCTTTCCGGCCGTCGCGTCCTTCGCCGGGCGTCGCGAGCAGGAAATCCCCGGCCAGCAACTCGCGGGCCACCCGGTCGATCTGATAGATTGTGTCGGTCAGATAGAGCTTCTGCATCTGCAGATAGTCGCCCGATGGCTCGCCGGCCGCCTCCATCGAGAGATCGCGGTAAGCGGAGAAGCGCATCGCCATGATCCGCGCCTGGATGCGCGCCATCTCGCGGCGCAGGCCCGGTTCGTCGATCGCCCGCCGCCCGCCGCGCCGCGTGTCTGTGGCCAGGACGATCAGCCGCCGCAGCAGGGTGTCGAGCCAATAGACACTTCCGAACCCCGACCTTTCGTGACGCAGGGTCGTCCGGGAAACCTCCCATCCGTTGCCGCGTCCGCCGACCACCCAATCCGCCGGCGCCTGCGCATCGTTGAAGAAAACTTCGCAAAATTCCGACTCGCCGGTGATTTGCCGAATACGCCGTATCTCCACGCCCGGCTGGTGCAGATCGATGATCAGGTACGAAATGCCGCAATGCCGGGGTTCGGGCTCGGTGCGTACCAGCGCATTCATGAATCGCGCCTTGTAGGCATTCGAGCTCCAGATTTTCTGCCCGTTGACGATCCAGCGGTCACCGACCAGTTTCGCGGTAGTGCGGACGGCGGCTAGGTCGCTGCCGGCGTCCGGTTCGCTGTATCCTTGCGACCAGTAATATTCTCCTGTCATCGTGCCCGGAATGAAGAAATCCCGTTGCGCCTCGCTCCCCCATTGCAGCAGTACCGGGATAATCCGCTGGATGCCCATGTGCAGCGGATCGGCGGGCGCCCCGGCCCGCCTAAATTCCTCGCGGATGATTTCGTTCTTCAGGAAATCCGGCGCTTGTTCAGAACCACCATATTTGCGCGGGACATGGCGGAACAGATATTCCCGTTCGATGGCGCGACGCTGGAACTCTGCCGTTGCTTCTGCAGGCGTGCCGGCATGATCGCGCACCGGCCAGTATGCGGCCAGGAATTCCCTCAGCTCGATCCGATACTGTTCATATTCGGGCGAGTAAGACAGGTCCATTGCACATCCCTTCCGTATCAGCGTTCTTCGCGCGGCATGCCAAAGGCACGCTCGGCGATCAGGTTGCGCATGATCTCATTGGTCCCGGCGGCGATCGTCGGTCCGAATGAATCGATATATTGATACATGCCGGTGTTTGGCAACGGGCGATCACGCAGATACTGGCTGGCGATACGCTCAATGCGAACGAGGAAGTCGCCGATCCGGCGTTGCGAAACGTGCCTTATACCGACCCAAAAGTCGCTGGGATGTATGCCTTCACAATTCCGGATCTCGATAAAGCGACCGATCATGTGCGAGAGATGATCGGGGTAGTTTCAGCCCTGATCGATGCGGCGATATGGAGCCACACCTGACGTCCGAGGCAGACTAAATCTAGGTAACCGCCGACGAGGCAACAGCCATGGCCTGGATTTCAACGAGAAAATCCGGATGTAGAAGCTGCGCCACGACCGTCGTGGTCGCGGGCGCACGTTGCGGGAAGTGCCGACCTCGCGCCGCCAGGAAGTCGCGTGCGGCATCGGGCGAAGTGAGATAGGCGGTGCGCGAAATGACCTCGGCCAGCGAACTACCCGCTCGGTGTAGAATCGCCTCGAGATTGGCGAAGCATTGCTCGACCTGAGCCGCAGGGTCGCCCTTGCCGACGAATTGATCAGTGCTGCTCGCTGGCCACCTCAGGGAATGCAGTGGCCGCACTCAGTTCCCGCCACGCTTCGACATCACGGTCGACCGCATCCCGTTTCATGCCCCAGAACATCATCGCACCATCGCTCAGGATCAACCGCAGCGGCGGGCTGTCGCTTTCTACTGCCGCGATCATGACATTGGCGGCTTTGTCCGGATCACCCCTTTCCGTCCCGGCATGGCCGATAAGATAGTCGGCCACCGGCTGGATGACCGGTCGGTAGTCGCCAATCGTAGTCGCAGGGCGGATCATCG
>JAHFPU010000097.1 GCA_023266635.1 Sphingobium sp. | reverse complement strand
CAATTGCGCGCTATGGGCAGCATAGAGCCAGACGATCCGACCGCCCCAGCAGAAGCCGGTGATCCCGCGCCGGCTTGCATCCCCGCCATGCGCGCCGGCCCACGCAAAGGTCGCATCGATATCCAACATGACCTGCGCGTCCGGCGCTTTGGACACGATGCTGCTGATCAGTTCTTTGATGTCCGCGATTTTGGTCGCATCGCCATGCCGGGCGAAGAGATCGGGTGCGATCGCATAATAGCCTGCCTTGGCGAAGCGGCGGCAGATGTCCTTCACCCATTCATGCACACCGAACACTTCATGGACGACGACGATGATCGGTGCAGGCTTTCCATGGTCGGGCCGCGCGACGTAGACCGGCACGGCAAAACCGTCGCTGGCAGGGAAGCTGGCTGTATCCGTGGCCAGGCCGGTGGCGGGCGTGTTGATGGTGGTTGCGGCAACGGGCTGGCACGCGGCGGCGAAACCGGCCGCGACGACACCGCCCGCCAGCAGGCTGCGGCGATCAAGGCCGGTCGATTCGACCCAGTTGCGGGCTTCGGGAAGTCGGCTGTCCGTCATCATGCTCTCCTGACATTCCCCCGCTCTCATCCTAGCGCGTAAGCGTGTGAGGGCAACGGATCAGGCGAGAAAATCTCCGCCGGCGATCAGCGATGTTTGATCGATGGGCCACGCATAGACATAGGTCCACGCCTGCCCCGCGCCGCGCTCCGACAGGACCGGAATCACCTCGCGCCGATATTCCTGCGGATCCGGCCAAGCTCCGCCGCATTGTTCATAATCATCCAGTGCAGCCAGCAGCTGAACATTCTGTCCTATATCGAACAGATCGCCCAGCACCCGCTCACCAGCCGCGTCGGAAACGAAACCCGGATAGCCGTCAATCAGGTACAGAAAACCGCGCGCTTCCGCCTGACCGATCCAGCGCGCTTCCTGCTCCAGCCGCATCGCCAGCGGCGCGCCGCCGCCTTTGCGCAGGGTGCCATAGACGAACAGCCATGTCGGAGAGGCGGACATCGTCTGAGTTTAGAGGCGCAGCCAATAATTTGCGAGACGCGCCGCGTTCCTGCGAACGCAGGAATCCAGGGTGGAGCGCAATCCTGCCCGGGGCTCCTGCTTTTGCAGGAGTACGGATAATAAATCCCAATATGTGAGAAAAATCACCAACTGCCAGCGTGAATAGGCGCGCGTCTCGCGATCAAGACCCCCGAAAACCCCCGTTTGGCGGCGAAAATCGAAATTGGCACGGCCCCTGCAATCTATCGAATATCGCCGGGCAACCGGCTTCACACAATCATTCGAAGGATAACATCATGGAGCGCACTTTCACCCTCGACCGCAGCAATGCCAAGATCATGGGCGTTTGCGCGGGCCTTTCCGCCCGGACCGGCATCGATGTGCTGATCGTCCGCCTCGGCGTGGTGCTGCTGACCCTGTGCGCGCTTGGCCCGGTCGGCGTCGTCGCTTATCTGCTCGCCGGCTGGCTGGCGGAGGGCTGAACTTCGTGAGATATAAAAATGCCGCCCCGGGCTATGCCTTGGGCGGCGTTTTTATAAAAATGTCTTTCCCGATGGCGGAAAAGCGGAGGCTGTCCGTTCAGGCGTAGAGTACACCGTAGAAGGCAAGAACCTGAACACCCACTGCCACCAGAACGGTGGCGCCATTGACTGCGTAACGCATTTCATTGCTCCCTTTGCCGACAATATTGCGGGAAGGCGCGACTAGGCGTGTAACATGGCTGTCACAATCGCAAAGAACGTCTTCGCACTTGCAGCAAACGCAACCGCTAACGGGCGTTAATAGTTCAGTCTTTTTGAAGGCGCGCGATCAGCGCCTGGGCGGCCGCTGGATTCCGGACCTTGACGCCGGAAATGAAGAAGGCGAACACGTCGCCCCGCTTTTCCCATGACCGCGCCGTACCGGCCCAGTCGTCAAGCGCCGCAGGGGCGTATCCCGAAATCTCCTGTTCCTGTGACCGCATGAGGCGGGCGTATGTAAAGTCAGCAGTGTCGGCTTCGATCAGCGGATATTCGGCGTGATCGGCATGGACGATCGCCACATTGGCAGCCTTGGCGAGCGCTGGGAATGCCGGATCGCGAAAGCTTTCGTGCCGGACTTCTACGGCGTGGCGTAGTGGCACTCCATCGACTGCACTTGGCAACAGGGCAAGGAATGCGCCGAAATCATCGGCATCGAATTTCTTGGTGGGCATGAACTGCCACAAGATGGGGCCGAGCTTGTCGCCCAGTTCGACAAGACCCTGATTCACGAAGCGTTGCACGGACTCGCCGCCCTCGGCCAGCACCTTGCGGTTGGTGCAGAAGCGCGAAGCCTTGACCGTGAACTTGAACCCCTCGGGCGCGGCGTCCGCCCATTTGCGGAAGCTCTCCGGCTTGAACGTGCTGTAGTAAGTGCCGTTGATCTCGATCGCGGTCAGGTGGGACGCGGCATAGGCAAGTTCGTCCTTCTGCTTGAGGCCTTCGGGATAGAAGGTCCCGCGCCACGGCTCGAATGTCCAGCCGCCGATGCCCACATATGTCTTGCCTTTGGTCATTCCCTATCCTGCCGGAAAGTCGTGCGCGGTTCCACTGGCTTCCATAGGGCAAGCGCTTTAGGGGCAGGGCGATGCTTTTCGATCCCGCCACTCTTGCCGCTGCCTGTCTGGCGGTCATTATCGTCGGACTGGCCAAAGGGGGATTTTCGGGCATCGGCGCGTTGGCGACGCCCGTACTGGCGCTGGTGATGCCGCCGGTACAGGCCGCCGCGATCCTGCTGCCGATCCTGATCGTGCAGGACGTGGTCAGCGTCTGGGCGTTTCGCAAGACATGGAGTCGGCGGATCGTGGCGATCATGCTGCCCGGTGCGCTGATCGGCATCGCGCTCGGATGGGCCTTTGCGGAGATGTTGCCCGTTGCGGGCATGATGGCGACGCTGGGCCTCATCTCCGTGGCTTTCGGGCTGTGGCGGCTTTGGGTCGAGCGGGGCGGCCGGATCGTCGCGGCGGCGCATGCGCCCGATTGGGCGGGCGTGCTTGCGGGGGTGGCTGCAGGATTTACCAGCCAGGTCGCCCACGCCGGAGGACCGCCGTTCCAGATTTATGTGACGCCCAAGAAGCTGCCGCATGAGGAATTTGTCGGCACGACCTCCGTCCTCTTCGCGGTCATCAACTGGGCCAAGGTCCCTGCCTATATGGCGCTGGGCGAGTTTACCCCGGAGAACCTCCACATCTCCGCCGTGCTGATGCCGCTCGCCATTGTATCGACGGTCGCGGGCGTGTGGTTGATCCGCAGGCTGGATGCGCCGCGCTTCTACACCATCGTCTATCTGCTGATGATCGGATTGGGCGTGAAGCTGATCGTGGACGCCTTCTGACGGCGATCATGTTTGTGGCGAAGTGTGTGGATGTCGAGGGTGCGAAGATAATAGATATACGTTCGTATAATTTCTCATGTCGTTGGTGGAAAAGCGCCTGCGCCGGCGCGCATTAACCATCAGGAGCGCCTGCGTAACGAAACGCCGGCATGAGGAGGCGAAATCAATGCATGATTATGACAATGATACGCGTTCCACCGGCAAGCGTGACCTGCTGCTGACGATCCTGCTGACCCTGATGCGCTTCAACCCGCAAGAGGCGATGATCGTCCGCGCAGGCCTGAAGCATCTGGCGATGACGCTGTCGCAGACCGCTGCCAGCCTGACGCCGCGCGGCATGCCCACGTCATCCTACGCGCTAGCGCTGTCCTGCGTTGCCCTTATGCTTCCGGCGGGGCAACTGGCCGGCCAGTTTTCCTAAAGCTGCGCGAGCAACACCGCCCAGAATGAGCGCTGTTCAGCGCCCGTCGCCACGTGGGGCGGACCATAGGCGGAGCATTCCAGACAGGCCGCCCGCACCGCGCTGCCCTCTATCAGGCTACGCGCGTCGCGCACCGCCTGCATCGCCCATTGTCGCTGCAGGAAGGATTGGCGGCTGAGCCAGTCCTTCGGCATGCTGGCGGCCCGCGCCTGCTCCTGCCCGCTGTCGTCCATCAGGTTCTGGACGAACTGCGCGAACATGTCTGGCTCCTTCTCGATATAATAGGGCCGGGCCTTCGCCGGTTCGATCTTGGCCAGCTTCGCAGCTTCGGCAATCGCTTCCTCAAGCCCGCCGAACTGGTCGACCAGGCCATTCTGGCGCGCGGTGCCGCCATCCCAGACACGTCCCTGCGCGATGGCGTCGATCTGTTCCGGCGTGCGCTTGCGGGACTGCGCGACCAGGCCGACGAACCGGCCATAGATCTGCTCGATCCCAGATTGCGCAACAGCGTCGAATTCCGGACTGAAGCCGCCGAACATGTCGGGCTGTCCGGACAGAGGCGTCGTCTTCACGCCATCGCTGGTGACTCCGATCTTGGCCAAAGCGCCCTCGAAACTGGGCAAGATGCCGAACACGCCGATCGATCCGGTGATCGTGCCCGGCTCGGCGAAGATACGGTCGGCCGGCGTCGATACCCAATAGCCGCCGCTGGCCGCGACATTGCCCATCGATACGACGATCGGCAGCCCTTCCTTCTTCGCCTCCAGGATCGCGGAACGGATCTTTTCCGACGCCAGCACCGATCCCCCCGGGGAGTCCACCCGGACCACCAGCGCCTTCAGATCCTTCTCGGCCAAGGCATCGTAGATCAGACCGGAAATGGTATCGCCCGCCGCTGTGCCGGGTCCGCTGTCGCCGTCAACAATCTCACCGGCGATGGTGACGACGCCGATCTGTCCATTGTTCGATGGCGTGTGGGATTTGACGTAGCCGGAAAGGTCGATCGCCGCGAAACCGCCGGGCCTGCCGTTCGGGTCCTCGCCCGCTATCTCCGCAACATGATCGCCAAAGGCCGCCTCGTCGCCGATCTTGTCAACAAGACCGGCATCCATCGCCGCCTTCGGCACGTCGCCCTGCACCGCCGTCACGGCCTTGACCGGGTCGTTAATATAGGGGGCGAGCTTCGCCGACGGACGGGCCTTCACCACTTCATCCTGCCAGTCCTGCCACAGCGCATCGACCAGCGCCTGATCCGCCCTCTTGGCGTCCGGCGACTGGTCGGTCCGGGTATAGGGCTCGACGAAGCTCTTGTAGGTGCCGACGCGATAGACGTGCGCGTTCACGCCAAGCTTGTCGATCAACCCCTTATAATAGAGTTGCGATCCACCGGGGCCGGGCAGGAAGACCTGGCCATAGGGGTTGAGCCAAACCTCACCCGCGTGCGCGGCAAGCTGGTAGCTGTCGCTGCTATAGGTGGTGGCATAGACCAGCACCGGCTTCTTCGCCGCGCGCAGCGCATCCATCGCCACGCCGACGCGCGACAGCGCCACCTGACCGCCGCCCATGAAGCCGTCGAGGTTCAGCACGACTGCTTTCACCTTGCCGTCCGTCTTGGCCGCTTCCAGCGCCGCAACGATGTCGCGCAGGCGGAACTCCTTCATCTGCGGGCCGGAGCTGGTGAGGAAAGACAGGGAGTCGGCCTCTTGCGGCTGCTCGACGATCACGCCCTCCAGATCGAGCAGCAGCGCGCCCTTCGACACAGATGCAACCGGCCGGGGAGAAAAGGAGAGAGCGGCGTAAAGCAAGCCGAAGAACAGCAGCATGAACAGCAGGACCAGCGCGTCCTTCACCCCGACCAAGATGCGCCAGGCGCCTTTCACGAATGCCAAGATAGTCTCTCCGTCGAGGATTTCCGCTGAACAGTTAGTGCCTGAGCGGGATAACCGCAATGGAGCGGCCATTCATAGTAAAGGAAAAGTAAAATTTGAAGTTAGTTAATGAACATCTAACGGCATATCCTATCGGGACCAAATAGAACGGAACATGTCATCCAATTCATCGTCTCTTCTTTCTGAGCGAAGCCATGGTGAAGTGAGGAGACTGTCATGATCGTCCATCCAAAAATATTCGCGCCATCCCTGCTATCGATTGCCGCCATGCTGTCATTGAACGCCTGCGAATCCAGCGGATCGCTGCGCGTTGCCAGCGTCGGTCCACAAGGCCAAGCCGGTCCGGCCGGGCCGCAAGGCGAGCAGGGAGCGGCCGGCGCGACAGGCTCCACCGGCGCGTCCGGTGGCCTAAGCCTGGGGTCCGCAGGCGTTCTGGCAACGGGCGGACTCGTCGGGTCGGAAGGCGGCGCTGGCACCGGTCTGCTCGCCAACACTGGCGACCCGGCCAACGCCTTGCCGATCGTGTCCGGCGTGCTGGTAAGCGCCGGCGAGACCGTGGGGTCATTGGGCAGCACGGCGACCCGGCTGGTGGAGGTGGTCGATGCGTCCACCCCCGGCGCGATCCCGCTAACGGGAACCGTCGCCAAGGTGCTGGAGAATACGGGCCAGGCGCTGGTCAAGACCGGAAAGGGCGAGAGCTATCTGGTCGATGGCCTGACGGCCGCGCCCGGCGACCTGGTGAACCTGACCGTCGGGAACGCCCGCGTGCTCGGCACATCCGCGCAATCGCCACTGATAGGCGCAAGCGTTCTGGCCGCAAATCAACAGACCGGCAGCCTGCTGACGGTCGGCGCGGCCAGCGGCGGGCAGCTGCTGACCGTGCAACCGGGCGCGACGGGGGGTAGCGGCCCCGTGAACGGCGCGCTCAATGCCGTTGGCGGCGTCGTCAACGGCGTCACCGGTGTCCTGACGCCCGGAACAGGCGGGAGCGGCGCGCCGCTGGGCATCATCCAGAATGTCGTTGGCGGCACGACTGGCGGCGGCGGCGCAACACCAGGAACGACAACGGGCGCACCGCTCGGCGTAGTGAGCGGCGTGGTCAATGGCGTGACCGGAACGCTTGGCAGTGCAACGTCCGGCCTGACCGGTAATCTGACGGCCAACCTGACAGGCGGCCTTACGGGCAAGATCGGTCAGTAAGGGCTGCGCGAGGGCCGCCATCCGACGGACGGCCCTCGCGCAGATGCGTGCGTGCAGGAACAGGGGTTCGACCATGCGCTATGCCGTCATGGCTGCTTTATTATTATGGCCATGGGGCGCCGGGGCGCAAACCAGCACGCCGATCGATCGCAACCGGCTGGACCGCGAAACGACGATCGTCGCGCCCGATGCGGACGGTCCGCGTCAGAACGCGCTTCCCACGTCGGCCTCCCGCATCGATGCGGCGGCGAGCGCGCCCATCAGATCGATCCGGTTCGAGGGGACGCAAGTGCCGGCGATCGTGGCGGCGGCAGCGGGCAAGTTCGTCGGCGCGCCCGCCGACCGCCCCACGCTGCAACGGCTGGTCGCCGCCATGACGGCGGCCTATGGCCGGTCATCCGTCGCCCTGTTCACGATCGTGATACCCGATCAGGACCTGACCAGCGGCGATCTGCGGATTGCAGTGGCGGAGGGCCATGTCGAGGCGGTGGTCCTGACCGGAGAGGTGGAGGGACGCTCGCTGGCGCTGGTCAAGGCTTATGCCGACCGGCTGACACAGGAGAAGCCCACCAGCCGCCGCACCCTGGAACGCTATATCTCCCTGATCCGCGACATTCCCGGATTGAAGGTCGATGCCTCGCTGCAGTCCGGCCAGGGGCAGGGCGGCGTCCGGCTGGTGCTGAAACTGGATTACAGTAGGCCGACCGTCACCTTCGGCTTCGACAACCGCACGACGACGCTGGTGAAAGACGGTCAAGTGCAGTCGACCGCGCGGCTTTATGGCAGCTTGCGCGAGGGCGATTCGACCGAGCTTGCCATCGCATCCGCCTTTGACCTGAAGGATTATCGCTATGCCGGGCTGACCCATTCTACGCCGATCGGCACGGACGGCGTGCGCCTGTCGCTGTCGGGAGGCTATCTGGAAACCCGACCGCGCGACAGCCTGATCCGCGGCACGGCCAAGACGGCTGGTATCACCCTGTCCTGGCCGTTGATCCGCGCCTACACGCGCAACCTGACGATCAGCGCGGCGATCGACGGTATCAACAGCGACAATGCCGCGCTGGGATCGCTGATCGCGTCGGAGCGCACCCGCGCCGTGCGCGCCGCCGTTGGATATGGCCAGTCGACGGACCGCCTGACCCTGTCCGGCAGCGCGAGCGTCAGCAAGGGGCTCGACATATTGGGGGCGCGGGTGAATGCGCCCTTTGCGCAGACTGGTTTCCTGAAGGCGAATATGCGCGCCGGGATCGACCGCGCCATCGGGCAGCGCACGACCATACGCCTGCGCGTCAACGGCCAGTGGAGCCACGATCGACTGCCCGCCGCCGAGCGCTTTTCCGTCGGCGGGCCTGATTTCGGGCGAGGCTTCGAAAATGCGCTGATCAACGCGGATCTCGGTGTTGCCGGCCTGGCCGAGATCGCGTGGCGGCCGGTACCCAAGGGAAAGCTGGCGGGCACCGAGTTGTATGGTTTTGCCGACATGGCGGACGTCACCATCCTGCGGCGCGGCCCTTTCCCCCGCGCGGGCATCACCATGGGGTCGGCCGGGGGCGGCATACGCATCGCCTTCCTGAACAAAGTGCGGCTGGACCTAGAAGCAGCGCGACCCTTTGACGATCCCTATCCGGGGTATGACCGTCGCTGGCGATTCTCGATCGGATGGAAACTCGCACTGCGATCATAATGGACCGGTCATCATCTGGTAACGACCCGTCCCTATTGCGGACGCAGGCATCGCATCGCGGTGGACGGACAGGATTTTTTCCGCTTCCCGCTCTTGACCCTCCCGGCCAATGGGCCATATGAGGCGCGCTGGCACTCTCCCCCGGGGAGTGCTAACAAACACAAGTTCATTGGGAGCAGGGGAAAGCCGGAAGGGCTTGCGGGCATAGGTCCCGACATGTCGTCCGCCACATATCCGCTCCCTTATCGAAGGGAAAGGCAATCCATATGGCATTCCGTCCGTTGCACGACCGCGTTCTGGTCCGCCGCATCGAAGCCGAGGCGAAGACCGCCGGCGGCATCATCATTCCAGACACCGCCAAGGAAAAGCCGCAGGAAGGCGAAATCGTCTCTGTCGGTTCCGGCACGAAGGCCGAAGACGGCAAGGTCACGCCGCTGGACGTCAAGGCCGGCGACAAGATTCTGTTCGGCAAGTGGTCCGGCACCGAGGTCAAGGTCGATGGCGAAGACCTGATCATCATGAAGGAATCGGACATCCTCGGGATCGTCGGTTAATTCACCGCGCTGCCTTCCCTCCGTTCGTCCTGAGCCTGTCGAAGGGCTGCCCTTTTTAAGAAGGACAAGGCTTCGACAAGCTCAGCCTGAACGGATTGAGGACATTTCAAAGTCTCACATTCAAGCAGAGGTATTATCTCATGGCTGCAAAAGACGTAAAATTCTCCCGCGACGCGCGTGAGCGCATTCTGCGCGGCGTCGACATCCTGGCCGACGCGGTCAAGGTGACCCTGGGTCCCAAGGGCCGCAACGTCGTCATCGACAAGAGCTTCGGCGCCCCCCGCATCACCAAGGACGGCGTCACCGTCGCCAAGGAAATCGAACTGAAGGACAAGTTCGAGAATATGGGCGCGCAGATGGTTCGCGAAGTCGCTTCGAAGACCAACGACATTGCCGGTGACGGCACCACCACCGCGACCGTCCTGGCTCAGGCGATCGTCCGCGAGGGCATGAAGTCGGTTGCCGCCGGCATCAACCCGATGGACCTGAAGCGTGGCATCGATCTGGCCGTGATCAAGGTTGTCGAGAATCTGAAGGCCCGTTCCAAGCCGGTCGCCGGTTCGAGCGAAGTCGCACAGGTCGGCATCATCTCCGCGAACGGCGACACCGTCGTTGGCGAGAAGATCGCCGAAGCGATGGAGAAGGTCGGCAAGGAAGGCGTGATCACCGTGGAAGAGGCCAAGGGTCTCGACTTCGAACTGGACGTCGTTGAGGGCATGCAGTTCGATCGCGGCTACCTCTCGCCCTACTTCATCACCAACCCCGAGAAGATGCTCGTCGAACTTCAGGACCCTTACATCCTGATCCACGAGAAGAAGCTGTCGAACCTGCAGGCGATCCTTCCGATCCTGGAAGCCGTCGTCCAGTCGGGCCGTCCGCTGCTGATCATCGCCGAGGATATCGAGGGTGAGGCTCTGGCCACGCTCGTCGTCAACAAGCTGCGTGGCGGCCTGAAGGTCGCTGCCGTCAAGGCTCCTGGCTTTGGCGATCGTCGCAAGGCGATGCTTGAGGACATCGCGATCCTGACCCAGGGCGAGATGATCTCCGAAGACCTCGGCATCAAGCTCGAGAACGTCACCATCGGCATGCTGGGCACCGCCAAGCGCGTTTCGATCGACAAGGACAACACCACCATCGTCGACGGTGCGGGTGATGCCGGCGCGATCAAGGGCCGCGTCGAAGCGATCCGTGCGCAGATCGAGAACACCACCAGCGACTATGACAAGGAGAAGCTCCAGGAGCGTCTTGCCAAGCTCGCCGGCGGCGTTGCCGTGATCAAGGTCGGTGGTTCGACCGAAGTGGAAGTCAAGGAGCGCAAGGACCGCGTCGACGACGCCCTGCACGCCACGCGCGCAGCGGTTGAAGAAGGCATCGTCCCCGGCGGCGGTACGGCCCTGCTGTACGCCACCAAGGCCCTGGAAGGCCTGAAGGGCGCGAATGACGACCAGACCCGCGGCATCGACATCATCCGCAAGGCGATCACCGCGCCGCTCAAGCAGATCGCCCAGAACGCAGGCGTCGATGGCGCCGTCGTTGCCGGCAACCTGCTGCGCGAGAATGACGAGACCAAGGGCTATAACGCGGCAACCGACGTGTATGACAACCTGGTCACTGCCGGCGTGATCGACCCGACCAAGGTCGTTCGCACCGCCCTGCAGGACGCGGCCTCTGTCGCTGGCCTGCTGATCACCACCGAAGCCGCGATCTCGGACAGCCCGAGCGACGACAAGGCCGGTGGCGGCATGCCCGGCGGCATGGGTGGTATGGGCGGCATGGGCGGCATGGACTTCTAAGTCCTGCGTTCAGCAGCTTAAGGCACATGAAGGGGCCGGTGGAGCGATCCACCGGCCCTTTTGTTTTGCATGAAACGGCGGCGAAGGGCCACTGTGGTGGCCGCCCGCTGGCGACGTCCATAGGACGCCATCCCTAAACGTTGGCGAACAATAAGCTACCGTTCAGGATGGCCCCTCCAATAGCGTCCGCAATCACCCTCGCGTTCGTCGCATAACTGGCGCGCGCAGCTTGAGCGGGGGGCGTCCACCCCTATCTACGGGGCGGGCCTGTTACGAAGGACATATGAATGCTGTTTGCCGCCGCTGTTACAGGCATGATGATGATCGCTCCGGCGTCGACGAGTCTCCCCGATCCCGCTTTGCCGGCCGCGCCGACAGCACAGACCGATGCGGGCAATCCGCCAAGCTCTCTGGCGCCATTGCCAGCGGAGGCGTCCCCGCCGCAACCAGCCGCCACGACTCCGCCAGCCGCCGATGCGCAGGCCGACATCGTGGTGACGGGACGGGACGGCCCGCCGCCGGGCGATCCTCTGGAAAAGATCAACGCCAAAAGCTTCGAAGCGGTCCAGTCGGTCGACAAGGCCGTCGTCGAGCCGATCGCCAAGGGATATAATAAGGGGCTGCCCCGACCGGTCCGCAAGGGATTGCGCAACTTCTTCACCAATCTGGGGGAGCCGGTCGTCGCCGTCGCCTATCTTGTCCAGTTCAAGCCGGGCAAGGCCTTCGAGACTGCCGGCCGTTTCGGCATCAACACCACGCTGGGCGTCGCCGGGCTGGTGGATGTGGCGAAGCGCAAGCCGTTCAATCTGCCCTATCGGCCGAACGGCTTTGCCAACACACTGGGCTATTACGGCATCGGGCCGGGTCCCTACATGTACCTGCCGATCATCGGACCAACGACCCTGCGCGATGTCATCGGTGATACGGTGGATAATCTGATCGTGCCC
>JAHFPU010000096.1 GCA_023266635.1 Sphingobium sp. | reverse complement strand
CTTTTGGAGACATGCAATGAGCGAGCAGCTTACGCTGTCGGCCGAGGCACGCGATCGGGCAGGCAAGGGAGCCTCCCGCGCTATTCGCCGCGAAGGCCGCGTCCCCGCCGTCATATACGGAATGAACGAAGAACCCACGATGGTTCATGTCGAGGAAAAGGCGCTGAACAAGCTCCTTGGCACCGGCCACTTCATGAACAGCGTCGTCATGGTCAACGGTGTCCGCACCCTGCCCAAGGATGTGGCGTTCCATCCCGTCACCGATCGCCCGCTGCACGTCGATTTCCTGCGCGTGTCCGAACATGCCAGCGTGCATGTCAACGTGCCGGTCCGCTTCGAGAATGAAGAGGCATCGCCTGGCCTGAAGCGCGGCGGCGTCCTCAACATCGTGCGCCATGACGTCGAACTGGTCGTCGATGCGGCCGAAATCCCCGATGACGTGGTCGTCGATCTGACCGGCTTCGATGTCGGCGATTCGATCCACATCAGCGCCGTCGCCCTGCCCAAGGGCGCCAAGTCGGCCATCGAGGATCGCGACTTCACGATCGCGACGATCGTTGCGCCTTCCGCGCTCAAGAGCAGCGAAGGCGACAGCGAAACACCTGCGGAGGGCGAAGCGGAGTAATCCGCCGCCCGAACGGGTTTGGAATAGTCCCGCCCCGGCCTATGGTCCGGGCGGGATTTTTCTTTTTGGGGAGGTATCGCGCGTGCAACTGTGGGTCGGCCTTGGCAATCCGGGCGCCGAATATGCCCTCAACCGGCATAATGTCGGCTTCATGGCGGCCGATCTTCTGCGGGAAATGTACGGCCTGTCCTCGCCAAAACGCCAGTTCCAGGGCTGGTTCTCCGAAGGTCGCATCGGCCCGGAGAAGATTCTGTTGCTCAAGCCCGCCACTTTCATGAACGAAAGCGGCCGCGCCGTCGGCGAGGCGATGCGCTTCTACAAGCTTGTCGCGGAGGACGTCACTGTCTTCCATGACGAACTCGACCTTGCACCGATGAAGGTGAAGGTGAAGCGCGGGGGCGGCACCGCTGGGCATAACGGCCTGCGATCGACCGAGGCGCATATCGGCAACCCCTTCCGCCGGGTGCGGATCGGCATCGGCCATCCCGGACACAAGGACCGGGTTCATGGCTATGTGCTGGGCAATTACGCGAAGGCGGAGATTGACCCACTGTCGGACATGCTGGCGGCCATCGGTGCGGAGGCGGAATGGCTGGCGAAGAATGACGATGTGCGGTTCATGAGCGACGTGGCAGGACGGCTCGCGGATTGATTGCCGGGAAGCGCCCGCGCTCAGACATAGCGCGGGATCGGACCGCGTTGCGGCGTCTGGCTCGGCAGGTCGATCATCATCTCATCGACATAGCACCAGCCCCAGCCTTCCGGCGGATCATAACCCTCGATGACCGGATGATGGGTCGCGTGAAAATGGGCGGTGGCGTGGCGGTTTGGCGACTGGTCGCAACATCCGACATGGCCGCACGACCGGCATATGCGGAGGTGAACCCACGGGCTGCCGGTTTTCAAGCATTCCTCGCAGCCACGCGCGCTGGGCGTGACATCGGCGATCGTGATGCTGTGGGCGCAACGGGTCATGTCGTCATCTCCACCTGCGCATGCGCGTGGTGGACCTGTTGCGCGAACGCGCTGTGAATTTGCGCGACCACTGCCGCGCCTTCGCCCACGGCGGCGGCGACCCGCTTGGTTGATCCTGCGCGAACATCGCCGATGGCGAATACGCCAGGAACGCTGGTTTCCAGCGGCAGGGCGTTCCGCCCCGTGACGATGAACCCCTTGTCGTCCGTGTCCGCGCACCCGTTCAGCCACGCCGTATTGGGGTCAGCCCCGATGAACAGGAAAACGTGGCGCACCGGCATCCGGCTTTCGCCTCCACCGTTGGCATGATCCCGAACAGTGATGGCGGACAACCCGGTGGCGCGCTCGCCCTCCAGCCCGACCACTTCGGTTCCCACATGGATGTCCACGTTTGGCAGGGCAGCGATCCTGTCGATCAGGTAGCGGGACATGGTCTCCTCCAGCGCGCGACGAACGAATAGCCGCAGCCGCTTTACCTGCGGCGCGAGAAACACGACGGCCTGCCCCGCCGAATTGCCCCCGCCGACCAGCGCAACCTCCTCCCCTGCGCACAGCCGCGCTTCGACCGGTGAAGCCCAATAGGATATGCCTGCCCCCTCAAAGGTGGAGAGGTTGGCGATGTCAGGCCGCCGATATTGGGCGCCAGACGCCACGATGATGGCGCGGGCAGGAATGCGGCGGTCGCAGGACAGGTCCAGCGCGAGGCCGCCCGGCGCACAGTCGATATGCTTCACCTGCAACGGCGCGGCAATCTCCGCGCCGAACTTCAGCGCCTGATTGAATGCCCGTCCCGTCAGCGCCTGTCCGGAAATGCCGGTCGGAAAGCCGAGATAGTTTTCGATGCGCGCCGACGCCCCCGCCTGACCGCCCATGGCCCGTTCGTCCAGGACGATCACCGAAAGGCCTTCCGACGCGGCATAAACTGCCGCGGCAAGGCCCGCGGGACCCGCGCCCACGATCGCCACGTCATATGTCTTGTCCGGATCGATGTCAGGCGTCATGCCAAGACATGCGGCCACCTGCGCCTCGCTCGGCTTCTTCAGCAGCGATCCGCTTGGGCACACCACCAGCGGCAACTCATCCGGCTGCACGCCGATCCGCTCGACCAGAGCACGCCCTTCGCCTTCCGCCGTGGCGTCGAGCATCAGGTTGGGAAAGCCGCTGCGGGTCAGAAACCCCTGCAGGCGTACGACCTCCGGACTCCCGGGAACGCCGATCAGGATCGTCCCCGCGCCGCCTTCCTCGATCAGGCCGACGCGGCGCAGGATCAGCGCGCGCATCACGATCTCGCCGACGTCAGCAGAGCCCACCATCAATGCGCGCAGATGTGCCGAGTCTATCGGCACGGCGGTGCATCCGTCCGGCCCCGCGCGTCCCGCCGCGATGGATGGCCGGCCGGCGAGCTGGTTGACCTCGCCGCTGAACTGCCCCGGGCCATGCACAGTCAGCCGCGCTTCCCGATTGAGGCCATCGCGCCGGACCACTTCTATGGATCCGTCCAGGACCAGCCAGGCGGGAACACCCTGCTCACCTATGGCGTAGATCGTCTGCTGTGGGGCAAAGCGACATTCCGGACCACTTGCGAAACGCAGCGCGGATTCGACATGCGCGGCGCTCAGCACGGGAAACATCTGATGTTCGCGCATATCCAGCGTGCCCATGACTTCGTTCCCGATGATAGCGGCCACTGATTATGGCCGCAGGAGGACGCCCGCCACAATCCCCGATCCCTGGACAAAAGCCAGCGAAACTTTCTCCCCGTCGGTCAATGCCGCACCCACAAGCTGATCGCGGCGGCATGGTTCATGCGACTGCGATTGCCGGTTTGGTTGATGTGCTGATTGAGATAGCCCGCCTCTATCGTGGTGGCCCCCTTCACCGGAATCTCGAGCCCCACAAAATTGCGGATCTGGTCGAAGCCGCTCTGCACGCCCCAGTCGGTGTCGTTGAGCGCGACGAACGCCTCCGAATAGACCAGCGCGCTCGGCCCATGCGAGCCGGGCTTCAGGGGCTTCTCGAACCGCAGCATCTCCCGCAGGCGCCACCCCATGTCAGCCCCGTCCGATCGCCAGCGCTGCTCCAGCCGGCTGCGCGATGACAGTTCGCCGCCCCACGGCTTGCCGATGTTCCAGCTTATCTGCTGGAAACTGCGCTCCTCATTGACATCCCTTCCGCCCGCCACCGGCTGCACGACATGGGCGTAGCCTTGATAGACTGTCACCCTGGCGCTCAGCTTCCACCCGATTGCGCCGCGCATGATCGCCGTCACCGTGCGCGACGCGCCGTCGCCGAAACGCGGCTGAAGCTCGGCGAAATAGACCAGCTTGCCCTTTACCGGTCCCATGACGGTGAGGTTCAACCAGACCTGCTCGTCATGGCGGGTTTCGGCGTGCGCCTGCGTCGTCAGGCCGATGGATGAGACCGCGCCGAGCGCCGCCAGCAGAATATGTCGCATGAAGCCGGGCCGATAACGCCGCGCTGTTTCCAATGCATTTCCACGGGGTGAAGATTTGTCTCTTCCCTGTTTCCCGCTGCGGCCAGTTCCAAGCCACTGGCCAATCCGGGCCGAAGCCTGTATCGGGCGCTACTTTGTAGGATTGCAGGGCGTTTCTCATGGGTTTTCGTTGCGGTATCGTGGGCCTTCCCAATGTCGGCAAGTCGACGCTGTTCAATGCGCTGACGGAAACGCAGGCGGCGCAGGCGGCCAACTATCCCTTCTGCACGATCGAGCCGAACGAGGGCCGCGTCGCCGTCCCCGACGACCGGTTGCAGCAGATCGCGAAGATCGGCGGATCGGCCAAGATCATCGAAACCCAACTCGCCTTCGTCGACATTGCCGGCCTGGTGCGCGGCGCGTCCAAGGGCGAAGGTCTGGGCAACCAGTTCCTCGCGAACATCCGCGAGACCGACGCTATCGTCCATGTCCTGCGCTGTTTCGAGGATGACGACATCACCCACGTCGAGGGCAAGGTCGATCCGATCGCCGACGCCGAGACGGTCGAGACCGAACTGATGCTCGCCGATCTGGAGAGCTTGGAAAAGCGTGTCCCCGCCCTCCAGAAAAAGGGCACGCAGGGCGACAAGGAGGCTAAGGCCGCCGCCACCGTGCTGGGGCAGGCGCTCGACCTGTTGCGTGAGGGCAAACCTGCTCGCCTCACCAAGCCGCGGGATGAGGAAGAGACCCGCCTGTTCGAGCAGGCGCAACTGCTGACCGCCAAGCCCGTTCTCTATGTCTGCAATGTCGAGGAAGGCGCGGCGTCCGAAGGCAACGCCTATTCCGCCCGCGTGTTCGAGACGGCGGCGGCCGAGGGCGCCAAGGCCGTCATCGTCTCCGCCGCGATCGAAGCGGAACTGGTCACCATGCCGGTCGAGGAACGCGGCGAATATCTCGAAGCGCTGGGCCTTGCCGAAGCCGGGCTCGCCCGCATCATCCGCGCGGGCTATGAACTGCTCGGCCTCATCACCTTCTTCACCGTAGGTCCCAAGGAAGCGCGCGCCTGGACCGTCAACAAGGGCTCCAAAGCCCCGCAGGCCGCCGGCGCGATCCACACCGATTTCGAGAAGGGCTTCATCCGCGCCGAAACCATGGCCTATGCCGACTATGTCCAGTACAACGGCGAGGCCGGGGCCAAGGACGCAGGCAAATGGCGCGCGGAAGGCAAGGAATATGTCACGCAGGACGGCGACATCATGCTGTTCCGGTTCAACGTGTGATTGTCTCGTGTTCCTGCAAAAGCAGGAACCCAAGGCCCCATGCGCTGCCCGATCCCCTGGTCTCCTGCTTTCGCAGGAGCACTTGAGGATCAAGCCAAGGTGACTACGCTCAAATCCGCATTTCCGCCAAGCGTCGACGCGCAGACCCGCGTCCTGATCCTCGGCAGCCTGCCCGGCGAGCGATCCCTTGCCGCGAACCAATATTACGCCCACCCGACCAACGCCTTCTGGTGGCTGATCGGCGAAGTCATCGGCGAACCGCTGCCCGCTTTACCCTATGCCGAGCGCCTCGCCCGCCTGAAGGCGCGCCATATCGGCCTGTGGGACGTCATCGCCACAGCGCGACGACAGGGCAGCCTGGACGGCGCAATCCGCGACGCGACCCATCGCGATCTCGCGGGCCTCGCCGCGACCCTGCCCGACCTGCGCGCGATAGCCTTCAATGGCGGCGAGGCGTCGCGGCGTGGGCGCAGGCAGCTTGAGAGCTTCGCAGGATATGCGCTGCTCGACCTTCCGTCCTCCAGCGCGGCCTATGCGGGCTTGTCTCGCGCGGGTAAGTTGGAGGCGTGGCGCGAGATTGCAGGCTTTCTGGCCTAGACCGCTCAACCTACCGATCCGCCTACTCCCCCACCCCGTTCGCTTCGAGCGTAGTCGAGAAGTGGGTGTGCAGACTTCTCGACTACGCTCGAAGCGAACGGAGGGAGGGATGGTCAGACTTCGCACAATTCTGTACGGGAGAGACAAATGCGCTTCCTCCTCGCCCTGTTGATCGCCTGCCTGGCGATCCCCGCGCTCGCCGCGCCGCATTGCGCGGAGCCGGCATCCGCGCCGATGCCCGTGCAGGACGCCATGACGATGGATCACGCGCATATGGGCCATGGCCCGATGCCAGCAAAACCCATGCCGGCCAAGTCCGCCCCGGCGCACGACTGCATCGGCTGCATCCCGCCATCCTTCACCCTTGCGCGCATCGCTGCGCCCTACCGGCACGTCCTCGCGCTGCGCCACGACCGCACGGCGTCCCATCTGCTGATCTCCGCCGCGCCTGCACCGGAAACGCCCCCACCCCGACTCCGCACCTGAACCGATGGAAGGCCCGCGCCTTCCCGATTGCGTTTCAGACAGGATTTTCACGATGAACAGACGATATTGGCGCGTCGCGGCTGTTGCTGCGGCGACGATCTCCATGCCCGCAATGGCGCAGGACATGGATCATGGCAGCATGGACCACGGCCAGATGGATGGGATGTCCATGGACCACGGCCAGATGAACCACGACATGACAACCGCCCCGCCCTCCGGCGAAGGAACGAAGCATCATGAGGAAAGTGACTCGCCCTCCTTCGCCATAGGGTCCGGCACCGCCCGCGTTCCGGGCGCGGAGGGCGGCATGCATGGCCTCCACATCATGTCCGGCGACTGGATGCTTATGGCCCATGGCTATGCCTGGGGCGTCTATACCGATCAGGGCGGCGCGCGCGGCGATGACAAGGCCTATGTCCAGTCGATGCTGATGGCCACGGCGGAGCGCCCGCTGGGCGACGGCGCGCGGCTGATGCTGAAATCCATGTTCAGCCTGGAGCCGCTGATGTCCGCGCGCGGCTATCCCAACCTATTCGCGACCGGGGAGACGGCGAACGGTGTCGGCCTGATCGACCGGCAGCATCCCCATGACCTGTTCATGGAACTGGCGGCGCGGATCGATGTCGATATCGCGCCGGGCGCGACCGCCTTCCTCTATGGCGGACCGGTCGGCGAACCGGCGCTGGGGCCAAGCGCTTTCATGATGCGGCGTTCGGCCCGTTACAATGCCGAAGCGCCGATCACTCACCACTGGTTCGATAGTACGCACATCACCTATGGCGTGGTGACGGCGGGCGTGTCGGCCAGCCGCTTCCAGATCGAGGCGTCGGCCTTCCGCGGCCGTGAACCGGACGAGGAGCGCTGGGGCATAGAAACGCCCAAGCTCGACAGTTGGTCGGTGCGTGGCACATGGACCCCGTCGCCCAACTGGGCAGCGCAGGTAAGCTACGGCCGGATCAAAAGCCCGGAGGCGCTGCATGACGACGAGGACGAAGGTCGGCTGACCGCCAGCATCGGCTATGGCGACGATCGCTTGTCCGTCACCGGGGCCTTCTCCGCCAAGAACCGCCTGCCCGGCCCGGTTCTGACCGCCTGGCTGCTGGAGGCGAACTGGAACCCGACGGGCGGTCACAACCTGTTCGGCCGGATCGAGAATGTCGAGAATGACGAGCTGTTTCCGGAGGGCGAACCGCTGCATGGACAGGCGTTCCGCGTGACGAAGATGCAGGCGGGCTATGCCTATCGCATTCCGCTGGGCAAGCTGTTCGGGCTCGCGCTGGGCGGGTCCGGCGCGGTGTATGACAAGCCCCACGCGCTTGACGCGGCCTATGGCAAAAGCCCGTTCGGATGGACGGCCTTCGCCAAGCTGTCGCTGGGCGACTGAGGCGACGAATGGCCCGGCGGCGTCATGGTTCCGTCATGGTTCCGTCACTGGGCCTCTGTTAGGGGGAAGGAAAATATCGGGATTCGCCAATGACCTTTTGCCTCCGCGCCGCCTTTCTCTCCCTTCTCATGATCGTCGCATCCTGCGCCCCGGTGCAGGAACGCCCTGTCACGGCGACGGCGCGGGAGGCGCGGTCGCCCGTCACCATCCTCGTCTCGATCGACGGCTTCCGCCCCGACTATCTGCAGCGCGGCGTCACGCCCAACCTGTCGAAGCTCGCGGCCGAAGGCGTCACGGCGTCGATGCGCCCCTCCTTCCCCTCGAAGACCTTCCCCAACCACTGGTCGATCGTCACGGGAAAGCGGCCCGACCATAATGGCATCGTCGCCAACAGCATGGAGGACCCGCGCCGCCCCGGCGAGACCTTCACCATGGCGAGCGACGATCCCTTCTGGTGGAGCGAGGCCGAACCCCTCTGGGTCGCCGCCGAGAAAGCAGGGGTGCGGACGGCAACGATGTTCTGGCCGGGATCGAACGTGGCATGGGGCGGCACGCGCGATCCGAAATGGCCCAACCCCATCACCGGCGGTACGCGCCCGTCGAACTGGATGCAGTTCAATCAGGCGATAGGCGGTGACCAGCGCGCCGACGCCGTGATCGACTGGCTCCGCCGGCCTGCCGAAACCCGGCCTGCCTTCCTTACCCTCTATTTTGACACGGTAGACACCGCCGGGCATCAATTCGGCCCGGACGCCTCCCAGACGCGTGACGCCATGGCCCAGGTCGATCGGAGCATCGGCCAGCTTGTCCAGCAACTTGCCGCGCTTGGCCAGCCGGCCAATCTCGTCATCGTTTCCGACCATGGCATGGCGGCCACCTCCACCGACCGCTGGATCGCGCTCGACAAAGTCGCCGATCCAGCAGACTATCGCGTGCTGGAAAGCGGCCCCTTTGCCAGCATCTACCCAGTGCCCGGTCATGAGGCGAAGCTGGAGGCGGCACTGTTCACACCGCGCGCTCACCTCACTTGCTGGCGCAAGGCGGACATCCCCGCGCGCCTTCACTATGGGACCAACCCGCGCATTCCACCCTATTTCTGCCTAGCCGATGATGGCTGGCTGATCGAAAAGACCGCGCCGAAAGAGGCTTCGACAGGCGGCACGCACGGCTATGACAATGCCGCGCCGGACATGGCCGCTCTCTTCATAGCCAGCGGCCCCGCGATCCGTCGTGGGATGTCGGTGCGGCCCGGTTTCGACAATGTCGATGTCTATCCCTTCCTCGCCCGGCTGATCGGCATCGCGCCGCTGCCCGGCGACGGCGACCCGGCCACGCTTGACGGCCTCGTCACCGCGCCATAGGCCGTAGGCATGGCAGGATGGTTCGAAGATATCGAAGTCGGCGAGAAGGACAGCTTCGGCCGCTACGAAGTAACCCGGGACGAAGTTATCGACTTCGCCTCCAAATATGACGCCCAACCTTTCCACCTGTCCGACGAGGCCGCCGCCCAGACCCATTTCGGTCGGCTGGCGGCCAGCGGATGGCACACCTGTTCAATGATGATGGCGATGACCGTCGCCCATATGCAGGAACAGCCGGGCGTTCAGGAAGCAAGCTTTGGCGGGATGGGCATGGACGAACTGCGCTGGCCACGGCCAGTGTATCCGGGCGATGTCCTGCGCTGCGAAACCGAGGTGCTGGAAAAGACACCCTCGCGCAGCAAGCCTGACCGGGGAATCGTCCGGATGCGCACTAGCGTGTTCAATCAGGACGACGCGCCCGTGATGACCATGATCGCAATCCTGATGATCCGCACGCGGCCGACCGACCCTGCATAATTGGGATCCGCAACCCGACGGATACAGTTATTTGCGTCCGAACAGCTTCTCGATATCTCCATGGCCCAGCTTCACCCAGGTGGGGCGGCCATGGTTGCACTGGCCGCTGCGCGGGGTCACCTCCATCTCGCGCAGCAGGGCGTTCATCTCCGTGACCGACAGCACTCGCCCGGCGCGCACGGACCCGTGGCACGCCATGGTCGCAGCGACATGGTCCAGCCGTTCCTTCAAAGACAAAGCCGTGTCGTAAGCGGCCAGCTCGTCGGCAAGGTCCGTGACCAATCCCTGCACATCACCTGTGCCGAGCATCGCCGGTGTCGCCCTGACCAGCATGGCCGAAGGCCCGAAGCGCTCAAGCTCCAGCCCGAACTCGGCCAGTTCGGATATGCGCGCCTCCAGCCGGTCGCAGGCAGGCTCATCCAGTTCCACGACTTCCGGTAACAGCAGCGCCTGCCGCTGTACGCCCGTTCCCTCCATCGCCCGGCGCATACGCTCCAGCACCAGCCGCTCGTGGGCCGCATGCTGATCCACGATCACCAGCCCATCCTCCGCCTCCGCGACAATGTAGGTCTTGGCCACCTGCCCGCGCGCTACGCCAAGCGGAAAGCTGTGCACCTCCGGCGCGGCCTGCGTCGCCGGCTCTGCGCGCGCCATGGGCGGCGGTGTGAGGAAGGAGGGGCGGCGGTCGGCGACGGACGAAGAGTAGCCACCCCGATCGCCACGTTCGAACAGCGCGGCCGCACCTGCGGAAGCGCCGACGGCGTCGAAGATCGGCATCGCCCCGATTGGCGTCGGAGATACCGGCTCGCTTTTCCATGCGCCGAGCGCCGTCGGATCGGCGCGCTGGACGGAGCGAAAGCCTGCCTCATCGAGCGCCCGGCGGATGCCGCTGACGATCATGCCCCGGACCAGCGCCGGCTCGCGGAAGCGCACCTCCGTCTTTGCCGGATGGACGTTCACATCGACCTCGCCCGGCGGCATATCTAGGAACAGGGCAACAACGGGATGCCGATCCTTCGCCAGCATATCCGCATAGGCAGCGCGCACCGCCCCCACCAGCAATCGGTCGCGCACCGGTCGCCCGTTCACGAAGAGGAACTGATGGTCGGCGACGCCGCGATGATAGGTGGGCAACCCCGCTACGCCGGTGAGCGCAATGCCCTCCCGCAGCAGGTCGATGATCACATGATTGTCCGCAAGGGCCCGGTCGGTCAGCGCCGCGACTCGGTCCTCCCGCCCCTCGTCCGCCTGGACGCCCAGCGACCGGCGGCCGTCATGCTCCAGGCTAAAGGCGATATCGGGCCGCGACATGGCCAGCCGGCGCACGACATCCAGGCAGGCCGCATATTCCGAGCGCGCCGACCGCAGGAACTTTCGCCGGGCTGGGACGCGGGCGAACAATTGCTCGATACGGATGCGCGTGCCCTTGGGAATGGCGGCCGGCCCCTCGGAAACCACCGCGCCATTGTCCACGACTCGCTGCCAGCCATCGTCGCCCGCCGGCCGGCTTTCGATGGACATGCGCGCCACGCTGGCGATGGAGGGCAGCGCTTCACCGCGAAAACCCAACGTGGAGACCATTTCTATGGCGTCATCGGGCAGCTTCGATGTCGCATGCCGCTCCAGCGCGAGCGCCATGTCGGCGCGACTCATGCCGCATCCGTCGTCACTGACTTCGATGCCGTCCAGACCACCATTGGACAGGCGAATGGCGATTCTGCGAGCCCCCGCATCGACGGCGTTTTCGACCACTTCCTTCAGCGCGCTGGCTGGCCTCTCCACCACTTCGCCCGCGGCGATGCGATTGACCAGATGCTCGGGCAGGCGGCGTATTGACATATGTCAGGGACTAGCCCAAGCGAACGCTTTCCGCGACCCGCCGACCGACAAATATTTCGCCGTTGCAGGCCGTGCGCATGCGGAAAGCAGATGAATATTGCGCTGTGTCCCGAGCGCTCCGGGACCCTCGCACGGGACAGGAAACAGCATGTCGGTCTTCTCGCGTTTGTTCAAATTCTCCTCCCAGGACATGGCCATCGACCTGGGCACCGCCAACACCGTGGTCTATGTGCGCGGACGTGGCATCGTGCTGAACGAGCCCTCCGTGGTGGCGGTGGAGACACTGAACGGCATCAAGCGGGTGAAGGCGGTTGGTGACGACGCCAAGTTGATGATGGGCAAGACCCCCGATTCGATTGAAGCCATCCGTCCGCTGCGCGACGGCGTTATCGCCGACATCGACGTGGCCGAGCAGATGATCAAGCACTTCATCACCAAGGTGCACG
>JAHFPU010000095.1:8879-11918 GCA_023266635.1 Sphingobium sp. | reverse complement strand
ATCATCCATACGCTGCCGGATCGCCGCATTATCGGGCTCGGCAACCAGCGCGAAGCGTCCGTTGGACTGGGTATATTCATGCGCGCAATAGACCGCCGTGTCGTCCGGCAATGCCGCGAAGCGGGCCATATTGTTGAACATCTGCGCCGCCGTCCCCTCGAACAGCCGCCCGCATCCCATGGCGAACAGCGTATCGCCGACGAAGATGATCTCCTCCTCCGCCAGATGATAGGCGATATGCCCGGCGGTGTGAGCTGGCACCGCCATCACCTTGGCGGCATGCGCGCCGATGGCGACATAATCGCCTTCCCCCACCAGCCGGTCGAGCGTCGGGATCTTCGCATATTCGGCGCCCGGGCCGGTGATCAGGCAGCCGGTCGCCGCCTTGATCTCCGCATTGCCGCCTATGTGGTCGGGGTGCCAGTGCGTGTTCCAGATCTGGCTGATCGGCCAGCCCCGCTCCGCCGCCGCCGTCAGCACCGGCTCGGCGACAGCCGGATCGATAACCACCGTTTCCCCGCTTGCGCCATCATGCATCAGCCAAACATAATTATCGTTCAGCACCGGAATGCGGGCCACTTCAAGCATCGATGGTCTCCCTATGCATTCCGGCCATGATCGCCAGCGCTCCAACGGCCAGCGACCGGGTCAATTCCTCGGCAGACATGGGTTTCGCCAAAGGTGCGCCCTGCCCGCTCCACATCGATGTGAACGCGCTGCTGCCTTGCTTCTCCGCTTCCGTCCTCAGCGAGGCAAGCGCATTGGAGGCGTAGGGGAAGGCGGGCGCAGTATCACTGACCGGCCCAAGCTCTTCCATCAGGCGGTTCGGTAATCCGCGCGCGAGGCGGCCCGTGAACAGGTTGGTGAAGCGCGTCACTTCCGCTTCCGGCCCCTGCAACAACTTCCGATGCGTTACGTTGGCGCTGCTCTCGGGCGTCAGCAGATAGGCCGTTCCGACCTGCACCGCGCTCGCGCCGAGCGCCAGCGCCGCCACCACGCCCCGCGCATCAGCAATGCCGCCCGCTGCGATCACCGGCACGTCCACCCCGTCCACGATCTGCGGCAATAAGGCAAACAGGCCCATCTCGGTTCCCACCGGAACCGGCAGGAACCGCCCGCTATGGCCGCCGGCCTCGAAGCCTTGCGCGATCACCGCGTCGACGCCGCGCTCTGCCAGCCATCGCGCCTCGGCCACGGTCGTGGCGGACGACCAGACCCGCGCGCCCGTCGCCTTCACCCGCGCCAGCAGCGCCGGATCGGGCAGGCCGAAATGGAAGCTGACGATCTCCGGCCGTACCGCCTCGACCACGGCGCAGCGCACAGCATCGAACGGCGCGCGCACCGGCGGCGGCACGGCGGGCCGCCCTACGCCAAGCTCGGCATAATAGGGCGCAAGCGCCGCCACCCATGCGCTATCGTCCACGGCATCGGGCAGGGTATGGCAGAAGAAGTTGAGGTTGACCGGACCATCCACCGCCGCCCGCACCGCCTCCACCTGCCCGGCGATCGCATCAGGCGCGACCAGCGCGCAGGGCAGTGAGCCAACGCCGCCGCCCCGGATCGCGCCAATCGCCAAATCGACGCCGCCCGAACCCGCCATCGGCGCCTGGATGATCGGCACGGAAGCGCTCGTCATCTCCAAGATACGCCGATCGGGCCAGGCCGCCATTGCTGTTACCAGGCGCCGGTATTGGGCATGGACGCCCAGGGCTCGGCAGGTTCCAAACGCCCGTCCTGCAGCAATTCTATCGAGATATTGTCCGGCGTGCGGACGAAGGCCATATGCCCGTCACGCGGTGGGCGATTGATCGTTACCCCGGCATCCATCAACCGCTGGCAGGTCTCGTAGATATTCTCGACCCGATAGGCGAGATGGCCGAAATTGCGCCCGCCATCATAAGGTTCCGGGTCCCAATTATGGGTCAGTTCAACCTGCGCCTCCTCGTCCCCGGGTGCGGCGAGGAATATCAGCGTGAAACGGCCCTTCTCATTATCGAACCGCCTCTGCTCCTTCAGCCCCAGCAGAGTGAAAAAGCGCACGGTGGCGTCGACGTCGGTCACACGGATCATGGTGTGCAGATATTTGGGCATGGAAAGCTGAGACTCCGGCGGGTGGGATACCGTCACCCGCTAGATAGGACAGCACGCCTGCAAAATGAAGGGCGCGCGCCCTATTCCGCGGGCTTTTCCGCAGCCAGTTGGGCGAGATTGGCCGCCGCCGCCTTGCCCGGTCCGCTGTCCGGGGCGATCTTCACCGCGCGGTCCCATGCCGCCTTCGAAATATCCTCATGGCTGGAGAGGATGGCGATATTGCCCTCTTCCAGCGCAACGGAGGCGTCGTCCGGCGACAGCTTCACCGCCTGCGCGATATGTTTCTGGGCCAGCGACAAATTGTTCATCCGCCGCGCCAACGTCGCCGACAGCAGCCAGGCAAGCGGGTCCTGCGGCACCATCGCCAGCGCATTGTCGAGGTCGATGCGCGCGGCCGGCAGATCTTTCAGCGCCACCATCGTCCGCGCGCGATCCAGCTGAACCTCGCCCTTGCCCACGCCATCGGGCAGTCCCCGCGCCAGCGCCGCATCGAAATCGCTCTTCGCCTTGGCCGGATCGCCGCCTGCCAGCGCTGCATTGCCTGCCTGCGCCCACAGGCGGGCGCTGTCCTGCATACTGCCCGCGCGCTCGGCTTCGTCGGCAGCCTGTTCCAGCGCCACCAGCGCCGCTGGCCAGCGTTCCGCCCGGGCCAGCGCAAAGCCCATGCACTCGCGCGCATGGAAGCCGCCGCCGTCGATCCGCCATGCCTCGGCAAAGCGCACGCCCGCATCTGGATCGGTCGTTCCCGCGTCCAGGCACCCCTGGAACTTGGCGGCCATCTCCGGCGGCATGGGCAGCGGTTTGTCCACGCCCTGCCGCGCATTGCTGGCGGCCGTCCCATCTCCACCGGTCTGCGCAGCCTTTTCCGCACGCTTGTCCGCTGCGCGCTGTCGCGACCGGTTCATCACCGCCTCGGTCTCCGGGCTGTAGGCCTGCATCATCAGGAGG
>JAHFPU010000095.1:0-8869 GCA_023266635.1 Sphingobium sp. | reverse complement strand
TCCGTGTCGCGGGACAGGCGGTGATCGCCGTCCTTAATCAGCACGGTCTGCACGTCGGATGAACGCACCGCCTCTGCAATCCGAAGCGCCGTCTGCCATGGCACATCCGGGTCCAACTGCCCCTGCAGCAGCCGCACCGGGCAATCGATCGCGATCTCGCCACCGCCCAGCATCAGGTTCGCCTGCCCCGAATTGCGGAACGCCAGCGTCGTCACATAAGGATCGTCACCATAGGCCGTCGCCTCGACCAACTTGCCCTTCGCTTCCATCTCGGCGATCTCCGCTTCGGAAAAGCCCCAGTCGGTGAAGTCCGGCGCGGCGGCGATCCCGACCAGCCCCACGACCCGATCCGGTCGAGCCATCGCGATCAGCAGCGCCAGCCACCCGCCCATCGACGATCCCACGACAATGAACTGGCCGGCGATCAAAGCGTCGATCAGCATCAGCGCATCGTCACGCCATATGTCCAGCGTGCCATCTTCGAACGCCCCGTCGCCCGCCCCGCATCCGGAATAATCGAGCCGCAGCACCTCCCTGCCCTGCGCGACTGCCCAGGCCTCGACCGCCAGCGCCTTCCCGCCGTCCATGTCGGACATATAGCCCGGCACGAACACGACCGCCGGGCCAGCGCCTGGCTGATGATGATAAGCGAGACGCAGCCCATCGAGGCGGGCGAGGTAAGATGGATCGGACACAATGCTTTCCCGCTTTTCTGATGGCGGCATGTAGCGCGCTTAGAACAGGCGGGGGAAGCCCTTCTCCACATCGCGATCGCCCGCGCACATCCCCTTGAGCGCCTGCCACTGTTCGGCGTCCAGCACCGGCGCATACACATGCCCCTTCTGCGCGCTGTTGGCGAAAGCTGCCCGGCGACTCTCCGACAGGGGATGAGACGACAGCCATGTCATCGCCTCTGCGGCCTTGCCTGATTTGCGCGCACCACCGCCCATGCGGTCGAAGAACCCGGCGGTGTCGGCGGGGGAGATGTTCGCGGCGCGCATCCGGGTGATGGAGATACTGTCCGCCGCCGCCTCCGCATCGCGCCCATAGCTTAGCGACAGAAGCCCGTTCACATAGCCGCCGACATTTCCGTTGAAACCACCCAGCACGACGCTCAGCCCCAACTGGCGGACCAGCGCCGCCATCGTGTCGCGATGTTCGACATGGCCGATCTCATGCCCCAGCACGCCCGCCACTTCGTCGCCGGACTTCGCCTGTTGCAGCAAGCCGTCGAAGATAATGATCCGCCCGCCGGGCAATGTGATGGCGTTCACCATCGGAATATTCGCGACCTCGATCGTGCGAGCCATTCCGTCCGGATCGATCTTCGCCTTCAGCCGGTCCAGCGCGGCGATACCCTGTGGCGTGCGGCAGATGCGACCGCCGAAATCGCCGATCATCGCGTCGCCCAGCTTATTTTCCCAGGTACGGGGTATGTACGGCGCGATCCATCCGGGAGCCTGCAATCCGATGAAGAGGACGAACGCCGCAACCACCGCGCAGACGGTTGCCGCCCGCACCAGCCCGAACCGGTCGAAAACGCCGCCATAACACGACGCCGTAGGCAGATAGACGGAAAGCGCGGCAGGCGGGCTGCCGTCGAAGCCCAGCCGCCAGCCCGCCTCGCCCTTCAGCCCATAGACCGCCCGCCCCGCCGGATCGTCCAGCGCAGTCAGGTCCGCCCAGTGATAGATGCCGCTTTCCCATCCTTCGCCGATTAGGCGGAACCCATCGCCCTCCGCCGCCAATATCGGTCGCCAGCGATTGCCGTTCCGCCCGTCATAATGCCAAGGGCGCGCGTCATGCTCCGCGCCCGGCGGGTCGTCAGATGGCTCCGACATCGAACGCATCCATAAGCCCTTCGCCCTGCGTCGGCGCGCGGGTGGTCGACTGGGTCAGCGCGTTGAAGTCAATCTCTCCCGTTGCTTCCAGATGGGTGATGAAGAATTTCCAGTGACGATAGGACAGGAAGATATAGCCAATGCCCAAAGTGCAGATCAGCAGGGCGATATCGCCCAGGATCAGGGCCAGCCACGCCTTGCTCCGCGCCAAAAAGGAAAATTGCAGGTCGCCCAGCGTCAGTCCGCCGATCGCAACGCGCATATATTTCGCATAATAGATCAAGGTGACGACGCCGAAGCCGAGATACAGCACAACGATGCCAAGGACCATTGTCGCAGCTACGGACGCCGAAGGTGGCGTCATCGCCCCCGCGCCATTCATGCGCGGGAGCATCGTTGCAAACAGCGATCCCAGCATGACGAAGATCAGCACGATCAACAGATAGAAAAGCAGGTAACGGCCAAACACTTCCCGCGCCCGACCACTGGCCGAAAAGCGGAATGGACCGAAGCTCATCGTTGACCAGCGCATGTTCCACAGCGTCATCAACGCCCAGGGCATCGCCAACATCAGGGGCAGATAGCCGACGATCGTCAACGCGATGAAGACGATCCCATATATCCAGCCCTTCTCATCCGTGCCGCCCCGAATGCCATGCCAATAAGTGCGGCTGAGCCGGTAGCGCAAAGCCCGGAAACGGGCGACCCCAGCCAGATAGAAGATCATGATGCCGGCGGCGAAGCTCAGCCCGATGGCCAATGGCGCATGCCCCTGCAGAACCAAAATCTGCGCCCCGAATTGCAGGAACAGGAACGGTATGCCGAACAGCAGCAGCACCAGCAGGAAGCCGATGAACAGCTCCTTGCCCGTCCCGGTCCACTCCAGCGGTTCATCGATAAACCGCGTGCGACCCCATAGATAGCGCCGCTCTCGCGTGGTCGCCCAGAAACGGTAAAATCCCAATGTAACAATCGTCAGCAACAGGTTGGTGAAGGCAATGGGCGCGAATTCGCGCCATGTGCCTTCAAATCCGAAGGCGCTGCCCTGCTGGTCGTCCATCATCATTCCCCCGGTCCCCGATGCGGGAATGCGCGGGGCGGCCATAGGGAGTCAAGCAACGACGCGGCTCTAGTGAGACCATTATGGAACGATCGCCCCCGCTTGACTTCGCCGCTCACGCTGGACATGGCAGGGCGCTTATAATTTTCCCACCGAAAGCCCATATCCCCGCCATGTCCCAGATGCTGAAGATCACCCTGCCCGATGGTTCCGTGCGTGAAGTCGCGCCCGGCACTACCCCGGCGGACATCGCGGCGGCGATCGGGCCGGGCCTTGCCAAGGCGGCCATCGCGGCGCGCGTGGATGGCGAGTTGCGCGACATCATGCGCCCGCTGGAACAGGACTCCGCGCTCGCGCTGGTGACGGCGCGGGATGAAGCGGATGCGCTGGAACTTGCCCGCCATGACTTCGCGCATGTGCTGGCCGAGGCGGTGCAGCACCTGTTCCCCGGCACGCAGATCACCTTTGGCCCGTCCACCGACGACGGCTTCTATTATGATTTCGCGCCCAAGGATCGCCCGTTCACGGACGAGGACCTGCCCGCGATCGAAGAGGCGATGCGCAAGATCATCGCCGCCGACAAGCCGCTGGTGCGGCAGGAGGTCGATCGCGCGGACCTCATCGCCAAATGGCGCGCGGCGGGCGAGACGTTCAAGGCGGAATGGGCCGGGGAACTGTCCGGCGACGAGCCACTGACCGTCTATCATAGCGGCAGCGACTGGTACGACATGTGTCGCGGCCCGCATCTCGCCTCCACCGGCAAGCTTGACCCGCAGGCTTTCAAGCTGACGCGCGTATCAGGCGCCTATTGGCGTGGCGATCAGAAGAACGCGATGCTCTCGCGCATCTACGGCACGGGCTGGCTCAACAAGAAGCAACTCGACGCGCACCTGCTGCGCCTTGAGGAGGCCGCCAAGCGCGACCATCGCAAGATCGCGCAGGAAATGGACCTGTTCCACCTGCAGAGCGAAGCGCAGGGTTCGGTATTCTGGCACCCGAGAGGCTATATCATCTGGCGCGCGCTGGAGGCCTATATGCGCCGCCGCCTCGACGCCGCCGGCTATGAGGAAGTGAAGACGCCGCAGCTGATGGACGCGCGCCAGTGGGAGCAGTCCGGCCATTGGGGCAAATATCGCGAAAATATGTTTGTCGTCCCCGACGAGGTTCCTAACGTCGAGGATGAAGGCCCCGTCCTGTCGGGCAAGGCGGACATGATGGCGCTCAAGCCCATGAACTGCCCCGCGCATGTCCTGATCTTCCGCCAGGGCATCAAATCCTATCGCGACCTGCCCATCCGCATGGCCGAATTCGGCTGCTGCCACCGCAACGAGGCGCATGGCGCGCTGCACGGCATCATGCGCGTGCGCCAGTTCACGCAGGACGACGCCCATATCTTTGTGCGCGCCGACCAGCTGGTGGATGAGGTCAAGGCCTTCTGCGACCTGCTCGACGTGATCTACAAGGATTTGGGCTTCGACAGTTATGCGATCAAGCTCGCCCTGCGCCCGGAAAAGCGCTTCGGCTCCGAAGAAATGTGGGACTGGTCGGAACAGTCTCTGCGCGACGCCGTGGCCGAGGCCGGGCGCGCGACGGCCGACTATGGCTGGGAAGAACTGCCCGGCGAAGGCGCCTTCTACGCCCCCAAGCTGGAGTTTCACCTGACCGACGCGATCGGACGGACGTGGCAGTGCGGCACGCTGCAGACCGACACGGTCCTGCCGGAGCGACTCGACGCCAGCTATGTCGGCGAGGATGGCGAGCGGCACCGCCCGATCATGCTTCATCGCGCGATCCTGGGCACGTTCGAGCGCTTCATCGGCATCCTGATCGAGCATCATGCCGGGCGCTTCCCGCTCTGGCTGGCGCCGGTGCAGGCGGTTGTCGCGACGATCGTGTCCGACGCCGACGATTATGCTCATCAGGTGGTCGAGAAGCTGCGCGCAGCCGGAATCCGAACGGAAATCGACGTGCGGAACGAGAAGATCAACTACAAGGTGCGCGAGCACAGCCTGGCGAAAGTCCCCAACTTGCTGGTTGTCGGCAAGCGCGAGGCGGAGGAAGGCACCATCGCTTTGCGGGTGCTTGGCGAGCAGGCGCAGACGATGCTTTCGCTCGACGAGGCCATCGCGCGGCTTGCAAATGAGGCGCTTCCCCCCGATATGCGGTGAGGCATGGATGCCACAGGGTGCGAGTCCTTCTGAAGATAGAGGGACCCGCGCCCCTTTTCGCCTTCCATGAAATCCGCTATTAGGCGGCCGCAAAGCATTTTAACGACCACAGGAGATTCCGCTATACGTCCCCCAATGATGCGCCGCCCGCTGGCGCCGATGCCGAAATCCGGCCCTCGCTACAACGAATTCATCACCGTTCCCAAGGTGCGCGTGATCGATGACGAAGGCGAGAATCTTGGCGTGATGTTTACGCAGGAAGCGATCGAACAGGCGGCGGAAGTTGGCCTCGACCTGGTCGAAGTCTCCCCCAACGCCGACCCGCCCGTCTGCAAGTTCCTCGACATTGGCAAGTTCAAGTACGAGGCGCAGAAGAAGGCGAATATCGCCCGCAAGACCCAGAAGACGCAGGAACTCAAAGAGATCAAGATGCGTCCGAACATCGACGATCATGACTATGAGACGAAGATGAAGAAGGTCCATGACTTTCTGGGCGAAGGCGACAAGGTCAAGATTACCCTGCGATTCCGCGGTCGTGAATTGTCGCACCAGCAGCTCGGCATGGCCCTACTGCAGCGCGTGGCAGAGGACACCAATGAGGACGGTAAGGTCGAAGCCTATCCCCGCATGGAAGGCCGCCAGATGCTGATGGTGCTCGCGCCGAAATAAGGCGCTGACGCAGAGATGTGGAGAGCGGGGCCTGCGGGCCCCGTTTTTCTTTGTTGCGACGCGGTGGCCGGTTGGAGGATGCACTTCCCCTCCCCGTTCGGTGTACTCGGTCGGCGCTATGCCGAAGCCCGGTCCCCATAATATTGCGGGAACAGCTGTTTCAGCGCCGCGACTTTCGGCGCGTCCCAGCGCAGTATATATGGGTTGCGGGGATTGTTCGCCAGGAAGTTCTGGTGATAGCCGGGGCCTTCCTGAAATCCGGTAAAGTGCTCCACCTTCGTCACGATCGCGCCGTTCCACAGCTTCGCCTGGGCCAGTTGCGCCAGATAGGCGTTCGCCGCCTTCGCCTGTTCCGCGTTCAGCGGGAACAGCGCGGTGCGATACTGGGTGCCATGGTCGGGGGCCTGATAGTTCAGGGTTGTCGGGTCAGCGACCACGGAGAAGAAGATGCGTAGCAGCGTGCCGTAACTCACGACCTGTGGATCATAGGTGACCCGCACGGATTCTGCATAGCCGGTGTCGCCCTGCCCCACGCGGTCATAATCGACCTTCATCGTGCGCGGCCCGCCGGCGAAGCCCGACACGGCGAGCTTCACGCCCTTTACATGGGAAAAGACGCCCTCCACGCCCCAATAGCAGCCGCCGGCGAATATGGCGGTCTCCAGCTTGCGGGAGGGGACGGCATCGATTTTCGGGATGGGAGCAAGGATAGCGGACTCCGCCGCCAATGCCGGGGGGAGGAGGCCGGGCGACAAGGCCCAGACGCCGCCCATTAGGCCGCCGCCGACTGCGGCAGCCAGCAGAAGCGGACTAAAGCGCTGCCTTAGCGCCTGCCGGAGCCGGGCTCGCCTGCGCGACCGTGCTGTATCCGGCGCTGACGGGAGCTGGTGTCTGGTCATAATGCGCCTCCGCGCTTTGCAGGCTCAGGATGCCTATCGTACCCAACACGAACCCGCCCGCAAAGTTGCGGAACATGTCGGACTTGAGGAATGCGATCATGTCGCGGCCTTTCCTGTTCTTGCACCCTATTCGGGCGGAGTCTCCTGCGGGTTACGCAGCGGTTAGAAAAATTCGCCTTGCGCCTGTCTGAACGAAGTGCCGAAAACCAGAAGTTCTCGGCGAAGTAGACGCAAGGGTCGACCAACGCGCAGATAGGTTGCAGAACGCAACGCAGATTTAGGGGTGTAGCTACCCACTTCAAGGGCCGCCCGAAGAAAAATGTGAAACTGCCCGCGCCAAGCAGATGGTGCTCCTGCGAAAGCAGGAGTCCAGTTCAGACGTCGGGACTGGACTCCTGCTTTCGCAGGAGCACGCCTTGGTTCGAAACGCAGCGCAGACCTTATTTCAGCGCGGCGCAGGCTTCCTGGATGCGGGTGCAGGCCTTTTTCAGCACCTCTTCCGACGTCGCATAGCTGATGCGGAAGGCCGGGCTGAGGCCGAACGCCGCGCCATGCACCGCCGCGACCTTCGCTTCGTCCAGGAAATAGGCGATCAGCGCCTCGTCCGAGTCGATCTTAACGCCCTTCGGCGTCGTCTTGCCGATCACGCCGCTCGCGTCCGGATAGACGTAGAAGGCGCCCTCCGGCGTGGGGCAGGACAGGCCCGGCGCGTCGTTCAGCATGGCGACGACCATGTCGCGGCGACGCTTGAACGTCGCGTTGCGCTCCTCCAGAAACTCCTGCTCGCCGGTCAGCGCCGCGACGGCCGCCGCCTGGCTGATCGAGCAGGGATTGCTGGTCGACTGCGACTGCAACTTCGCCATCGCCTTGATGATCCATTGCGGGCCGCCGGCGAAACCGATGCGCCAGCCGGTCATGGAGAAGGCCTTGGAACAGCCGTTCACCGTCAGCGTGCGCTCATACAGGTCCGGGCAGACCTGCGCGATCGTCGCGAAGGGCGAGGGCGCGTACCAGACATGCTCATACATGTCGTCGGTCATCACCAGCACATGCGGGTGGCGCAGCAGCACCTCGCCCAGCGCCTTCAGCTCATCGGCGGAATAGGCCGCGCCGCTGGGATTGGACGGCGAGTTCAGCATCACCCACTTGGTGCGGGACGTGATCGCCGCGTCGAGCTGCGCCGGCGTGATCTTATAGCCCTGCGCCGCCGGCCCCTCGATAAACACCGGCGTGCCGCCCGCGAAGTTCACGATGTCGGGATAGCTGACCCAGTAGGGTGCCGGGATGATGACCTCGTCGCCGGCTTCCACGGTTGCGACCAGCGCGTTGAACAGCGTATGCTTGCCGCCGGAATTGACGCTGATCTGGCCGCGCTCATAGACGAGGCCGTTGTCGCGCTTGAACTTCAGCGCGACCGCATCCTTCAGCGAAGCGGTGCCGTCGACATCGGTATATTTGGTCTGGCCGCCACGGATCGCCGCGATCGCCGCATCCTTGATGAAGTCCGGCGTGTCGAAGTCCGGCTCGCCCGCCGACAGTCCAATCACGTCCACGCCGGCGGCTTTCAGCGCATTGACGCGCGCGCTCATGGCAAGGGTGGCGCTGGGCTGGATACGGCCAAGGGCGGCGGACGTTTTCGTCATCGTTGTTCTCTTTGCGGAAGGGTCTTTGAACGGATGCCTTTCGGACGGGCGGTCCATAGAGCGCAAAGGGGCTTGGGGCAACCGGGGAAGCATAACACCGCTGACGGGAAGGACGGCGGTTGCAGCGTCAGAAACAGCCAGATATATGGATATTACGTTTGATGGAATGCGTAATACGCCAATGCTGTCATGATGACATCATCCACGCCATCGTCCACGATTTCCCCCGCCGCTTGGCACCGAGCGAGCGTGTGCCGCGCAATCGCGCTGACCGGGGCGATGATGCTCCTGGGTGCGGCATCCAAGCTGCCAGAGGCCCCTCGATTTGCTCACTGGATCGACGGCGCGACGGCGAATGAGCCGGAAACGCAGGTTCAGAGGATTGACGGCGACACGTTCGTCATCCGCCAGTCCGTGCAGACCAATTTCGAGGCTCCCTTTCTATACCTCCTGTTCGGCAAGGAGCGGGCGATTTTGATCGACAGTGGTGCAGGCGGCCTGAAAATTCGTCCCACCATAGACCGGCTAATAGACGCATGGCGGGTAAGGCATGGCAATCGCATGATCCGCCTGATCGTTGCCCATTCTC
>JAHFPU010000094.1 GCA_023266635.1 Sphingobium sp. | reverse complement strand
GGCTCGATCTGTCAGGACGCGCCAAGCCCCCTCCAACACCACCCGCAAAACGGCCCCTTACGCCACAACTGCTACTCAAATTGTGAATCCCGGACAGTTGTGGGGCTTGACCCGGCATCCAGCTTCTTCATTTTCTCATAGCTGCGCGAAACAGGTAGGATCGGGACCTCGGATCAAGTCCGGGGTGACGGGTAAAGCAATGCCCCTCGCGCGCAATTGCGACCGCTCGTCCCCAAGCTGCCCCACCGGTCACCGGACGACGAGGCAGCTTTCCCCGGCGACCTTCAGCTTGCCGCAGAGCATGTTCGCGACCCCGGCGCTCGGCACGATGGCGCGCAGGCGGTAAAAGGTGCCGCTACCAACCGTGGCCTTCTCGATCGAAGTGCCGAGCGGCGCGAGGTAGGTGAAGCGCTTCGACAGCCGGTTCCAGGCGTCTTTCGCCACCGCTTCGCTGCCATAGGCGCCGAGCTGGATCATCGGTGTCCCGGCCGAGGGCGCTGCGGCGGCGCTCGCCTGCTTGCCTGCCGCCGCCGTGGCGTTGACCACCGGCGCGCTGAACTTGGCCGCAGGCTTCGACCCGGTCTTGGCCGAATCGACGGGCGCTGCGCCGCCGGTCACCGGCACTTCCGGCAGACGGGAGGGGTCGATCTTGCTGTCGCGATCCTCGCCCTCGCTCACAGGGAAGCTGGCGTCGCCCTCGCCCTGGAAAGCCTTGGCGTCGGCCTCGTTCGCGGCGACCTTATAATCGCCCTTTGGCGCGGCAATCAGCGTGCCTTCGCCGCCTTTGGATATATGGGCGCGATTGTTCAGGTACCAGATGCCGAAAACGACTGCGCCGATGAAGGCCAATCCGGCGATGATGAATGTCAGAAGGCGGAGCGTCGAAATGCCGTCGTCCGCGCCGTCGTCGTCGGCCGGCTCAAGCCATGGCAGGCGGTCGTCATCGTCGAGATCGAGACCATCCCGCACATAGTCACCCATCACTGCATCTCCGTAAGCGCCGCCACTCCCATCAGCGCCAGCCCGTTGCGGATAATCTGCCCGATTCCCCGGCTCAAGAACAGTCTCGCAGATGTCACGGCAGGATCGTCGGCAACGATCACGCGACGGTCAGGACGGTCGTTTCCGAGGTTCCACCAGGCATGGAAATCCGCCGCCAAATCATTGAGATAGAAAGCTATTCTATGTGGCTCGCGGGTCTGGGCGGCACCTTCCACGACCCGTGGGAACTGGGCCGCGCGCTTCACCAGCTCCAGCTCTTCCGTCCCAAGTTGGGACACATCGGGTTCCGGCAGGACAATCCCCGCCTCCTCGGCCCGGCGCTGCAGGGAGGCGATACGGGCATGGGCATATTGGACGTAGAAGACCGGGTTGTCCTTCGACGCCTCGACCACCTTGGCGAAGTCGAAATCCATCTGTGCGTCCGCCTTGCGGGTCAGCATGGTGAAGCGGACCACATCCTTGCCGACTTCCCGCACGACATCGGCCAGCGTGACAAAGTTGCCCGCGCGCTTCGACATCTTCACCGGCTCGCCATCGCGCAGCAGGCGGACCATCTGGATCAGCTTCACGTCGAACCGGGTCTTGCCTTCAGTCAGGGCGGCGACGGCGGCCTGGATGCGCTTCACCGTGCCGGCATGGTCGGCGCCCCAGATGTCGATCAACTGGTCGGCGAGCTGCGCCTTCTGGAAATGATAGGCGAGGTCTGCGCCGAAATAGGTCCAGCTGCCGTTCGACTTGCGAATCGGGCGGTCCTGATCGTCGCCGAACTTCGTCGAACGGAACAGCGGCAGCTCGACCGGCTCCCAGTCGTCCGGCGTGTCGCCCTTGGGCGCTTCGAGCACGCCGTCATAGATGAGGTCACGCTCGCGTAGCCATGCCTCGGCCGCTTCGGGCTTGCCCGCCGCCTGCAATTCCGCCTCTGACGAAAACAGGTCGTGATGGATGCCAAGCAGCGCCAGATCGGCGCGGATCATCTCCATCATTGCCGTCACAGCAAAGGCGCGGAAGGTCGCCAGCCAGTCGCCTTCGGGCGCGCCGACGAAGCGGTCGCCATATTCCTTTGCGAGATCCTGCCCGACCGGGACCAGATAGTCGCCGGGATACAGGCCCTCCGGAATGTCGCCGACGCTCTCGCCCAGCGCCTCGCGATAACGCAGGTGCGCCGAGCGGGCGAGGACATCGACCTGCCCGCCCGCGTCGTTGATATAATATTCGCGCGTGACCCGGTGCCCGGCATATTCCAGCAGGGTCGCAAGCGCATCGCCCACCACCGCGCCACGGCAATGACCCATATGCATGGGTCCGGTCGGATTGGCGGACACATATTCGACGTTGACCCGCAGGCCCTTGCCCATGTCGGACCGGCCATAGCCCTCGCCGCCGGCATGGATCGCCGTCAGTTCTTCACGCCAGGTGGCGTCGGTGAGGCGCAGGTTGATGAAGCCCGGGCCAGCAATGCTCGCCTCGGCCACTTCATCGAGCGCGGCAAGGCCGGCGACGATCTTTTCGGCCAATGCGCGCGGATTGGTGCCGGCGGGCTTGGCGAGGACCATGGCGGCGTTGGTGGCGAGGTCGCCATGCGTCTGGTCGCGGGGCGGCTCGACGGTCACCGCCTTGCGGTCCAGCCCGGCAGGCAGATCGCCCGCCTCCACCATCTGGTCGAGAACAGTATCGAGATAGGTCGCAAAACGCGCGTAGAGGGTCACGGCAAATCCTAAGGTCTATCGAAAGTCAGCCGCATCCAGCAGATGGATGGGGGCCGAGCATATCGAAGCCCTGTACGCTTTCTTTACGGAAAGTGCAGCCTTTCGATACAGCCCGGCGGAATGGAGATCCCCAAGGATCAGCGCATCATCGCGTGACGTTATATTTGAACTGATCCTGCGTCAGGTTGAAGCCGACAAGCAGTTCGAAGGTCGTGCGCGCCAGCGCCGCCTTCACGTCGGGCTGCGCCAGCGGATCGAGCGCGGCGTCGGCGTCACCCGCCTTGCGCTTGCCGGTGATTCGCTTCTGGATGTCGGCCGGCAGCGTCGCTGCGTCCTTGTCGACATAGGAGCCCGCCTTGGCCGACGCGGAGGCGCGATATTCGCCTGCAGCGAAATTCAGCGTTACCTGGCCGACACGCTTTGATACAACGGAATTGCCGCCGCGCACGATGGTCGCGAAATAGGGCAAGGTCACCTGCCGGGGGGCGCTGGCGTCGCGGCGGCGCGCCTGCACGTCGAAGGTCGCCTCCGTGTAGAGTTGCGCGCCATCGGCGCAGGTCGATTTCAGGTTGGTGACGGTGGCGGTGACGTCAATGGCCGATGCGTCGCGGCTCTGCGCAGGATCAAATAGGGTCACATCGCCCGTATAGGCGGGGATTGCAGCGACCGGACATGCGGACCGCACCGTGATGATGCCGCCGGTCGGATCGATCTCTCCGCGGCGCGAGCAGGCGGAAAGCGCGAGAAGGGAAAGACCGGCGAAGGTCAACGACTTGGCAAGGTTCACGGGCAATCCCTCGATCTGGTCCCTGGAGCGGACATCCGGGCTTCTTATCCATACCCCTTGAAGCGCGCAACCGAAAGGAAGCCGCTTTCATCGGGCGCGCGCTTCGCCTAAAGCCCGCAGTCATGACAGACGCCGCCACGACACCGGATGAAGGCAAGCTGCCTTTGCTGCTCCTGATCGCCGCCCCGCGCGGCTTCTGCGCCGGCGTGGACCGGGCCATCATCATCGTCGAGCGCGCGATCGAGAAATATGGCGCGCCGGTCTATGTGCGGCATGAGATCGTCCACAACAAATATGTGGTCGACCAGTTAAAGGCGAAGGGTGCGATTTTCGTCGAGGAACTGGACCAGGTGCCCGATGGCGTGCCGGTGGTCTTTTCCGCCCATGGCGTGCCCAAGGCGGTGCCCGCAAAGGCGGAGGAGCGCGGCCTGTCCTATCTGGACGCCACCTGCCCGCTGGTGTCGAAGGTGCACAAGCAGGCAGAGCGGCAGGTCGAGGCCGGGCGGCACATCATCTTCATCGGGCATAAGGGGCATCCGGAGGTCGTCGGCACGTTCGGGCAGGTGCCCGAGGGCACGATGACGCTGGTGGAAACCGTGGCGGATGCGGAGTCGCTGATGCCCGCCGACCCCGAAAACCTGTCCTTCCTAACCCAGACGACTTTGTCCGTCGATGACACCGCCGCCGTGGTCGCGACCCTGATGCGGCGCTTCCCCTCGATCACCGCACCGAAGGGCGAGGATATCTGCTACGCCACGTCCAACCGGCAGAATTCGGTGAAGGCCATCGCCTCGTCCTGCGACGCCGTTTACGTCATCGGCGCGCCCAACAGCTCCAACTCGCTGCGGCTTGTCGAGGTGGCGGAGCGTGAGGGAACGCCGGCCAAGCTGATAGAACGGGCCGACGACATTGATTTCGCATGGCTGAAGGGCGTGGCGACGCTGGGCATCACCGCCGGGGCCTCCGCGCCCGAAATTCTGGTCCGTGAGGTCGTCGACCGGCTCGCCGCCCATTTTGCGGTGGAGGAGCGCCAGGTCGAAACGACGCAGGAGCGGATGGCGTTCAAGCTGCCCCGCGGCCTAGAGGCGGCGTAACCTGTAGATGGCCGTTTATACGCATGTTCCCGCAGAGGACATCGACGCCTTCCTGACCCGCTATGACGCCGGCCGGCTGGTATCGGCCAAGGGCATTGCGGAGGGCGTGGAGAACAGCAATTACCTGCTGGAAACCACATCCGGCCGCTACATCCTGACCCTGTATGAGAAGCGGGTAGATGAGGCGGACCTGCCCTTCTTCATTGCGCTGCTCGATCATCTGGCCGAACGGGGCTGCCTGGTCCCGCGTTTCATCCCGGACGGCACGGGAACCCGGCTGCAGCAATTGTCCGGTCGCCCCGCCTGCCTGATCGAATTCCTGACCGGCATTTCCGTGACAGAGCCGACCCCGGCGCAGGCGAGGGCGACAGGCGCAGCCCTGGGTCAGTTGCATCGCGCCGCCGAAGGCTTTTCCGGCCAGCGCCGAAATGCGCTCGACCTGCCGGGCTGGCATGATCTTGCCGCGAAATGCGGCGATCATTTCGACGAGATCGCGCCGGGCCTTGGCGATCGCGTGGCGCAGGAGCTGGCGTGGCTGGACGCGCACTGGCCCGCCGACCTGCCCTATGCCGTCATCCATGCCGATCTGTTTCCGGACAATGTGCTGATGCTGGGCGAGAAGGTCACCGGCCTGATCGACTTCTATTTCAGCTGCACTGACGTCCGCGCCTATGATCTGGCCGTGACCCACAGCGCTTGGTGCTTTTCCAACGACGGCAGCCAGTGGCACGCCGACCGCGCGGCGGCCTTGGTCAGCGGTTATTTCGAGGCGTTCGGCCTTTCGGACGCGGAGCGGGCGGGGTTTCAGGCATTGTGCCGGGGCGCTGCGCTGCGTTTCCTGCTCACCCGCGCCTATGACTGGATCAATACGCCCGCCGACGCGCTCGTGACCCGGAAAGACCCCCTCGCCTTCCTGCGTCGGCTCGATTTCTACGCAGGCGCCAGCGCCGCAGAATTGCTCGGGGCATGAGCGAGCTTACCACCGTCGAGATTTTCACCGATGGCGCATGCAAGGGCAATCCCGGCCCGGGCGGCTGGGGCGCGGTTATCCGGTCGGGAACGAACGAGAAGGAAATCTCTGGCGGAGAGCCGCTAACCACCAACAACCGCATGGAGATGATGGCCGCCGTGGAGGCGCTGAATGCGTTGAAGCGACCCTGCCATGTCATTCTGCATACCGACAGCAAATATGTGATGGACGGCATCACCAAATGGATCTTCGGCTGGCAGAAGAATGGCTGGAAGACGGCGGACAGGAAGCCGGTGAAGAATGCCAAGCTCTGGCAGGTTCTGGTCGAAGCCACGCGCCGCCACCGCATCGAATGGAAATGGGTCAAGGGCCATTCCGGCCATCCGGAGAATGAGCGCGCGGACCAGCTTGCCTGCGCGGCGGCGGAGAGTTTCCGGGGTTAGGTTTTCCCCTGCTTGTATAAACCCGTGCTCCTGCGAAAGAAGGAGCCTAGGCCCACCGCCCGAACTGGGCTCCTGCTTTCGCAGGAGCACGTCAACGCTTTCAGCTGATCAATGTCCTCAGCGTCCAGAAGCCAGATTGATCATCGGCCCCGGAACGCAACTATAATCCGTCTTCCGGTACATATTATGGGCCGGAACGCTCACCTCCGACGACAGGATCAGCGTCCGCCGGTCCATTTCCTCCGCCATCGATACGGGACCGGTCGTGGGATCATCCAGATCGACCTCGGTCTTCTCTGTCAGGACGAGGCGCGTGCCGCTCACCTGGGCAAGGCCGTAGGGCGCCTCTCCCTCGCGCTGATATCGTCTGGCGGCAATGTCGATGTTGAGGCGTCGCACCTCTCCCGCCGCACTCGTGCAGATATAGCCTGTACCCTTCTCCAACGGCGGGAGGTGGGGTTGAGCCTGCAATGCCGCGCCAAAGGACAGCGCCGCAAGTGCGCCGATGCTTCTTGCGGCCATGTCCCAGCCCGGAGCTCGGAGGCTCAATCCTCCTCGACCGGCGCGCCAGGGCCGTTCTTCAGGATCGATTCGATGGCGTTCTTGGCCGAGGCCTTGCTGGTGTAGCCCTCAGTCCAGAAGATCACTTCGCTGTTATATTTGAACTTGGCGACGAACTCGCCGGCCTTGTTCTTCTCGATCACGAACTTGTGCGCCATGGTCAATCCTCCAGCTTGGAGGCTGCAGGCTAACCCGGCATCGTAACGAACGCCAGCATCATTCGAACCGGCCCGGGTCAAAGGGCGCCGGGTCGATTGCGGCAATGGCCGGATCGGGAGAAGTACCGGTAATAAGCGAGGCCGCCAGCTTTGCGGCGGCGGGCGCGGTCTGGATGCCGAACCCGCCCTGCCCCGCGAACCAGAAGAAGCCGCGCGCCAGAGGATCGAAGCCATAGACCGGCAGCCTGTCGGGCGCGAAGCTGCGCAGGCCAGCCCATTTGCGCTCCACCGCCTCTATCCGCCAGTCGACGGCGCTCTGGAAGCGGTCGATCGCCTCCGCCACGGCCAGTTCCTCCGGCGCGGCGTCACACGGATCGGATGGCGCTTCGTCATGCGGGCTGAGCCACAAGCGGCCGGCGCCGTCCGGCTTGAAATAGAAGCGGCCCTCCAGATCCATGATGACCGGCAGGTCCGGCAAGGGTGTAGGATCGACGCGCAATTGGACGACCGTGCGGCGATAGGGTGTGATCCCGACGGGGCCGACCCCGCAGGACTTGGCGACCATATCCGCCCAGGCCCCAGCGGCGTTGATCAGGATGCCGCAGTGCACGGGGCCGTCGCTCGTTTCCAGATGCCAGCCGTCGCAGGAACGCTGGGCGGATGTCAGGGAGACGCCGGTCAGGCTTTCACCGCCAAGTCGGCGCAATTTGGCAAGATAGGCCTGATGCAGTCCGGAGGCATCTATGTCTGCGCAACTGGGTTCGGCGACGCCCACGGTCCATTCGTCTCGCAGACCCGCGATCCGGCTCTGTAGTGCAGCCCCGTCGAGCGGTTCCAGCGCCACGCTATGCCGGAATTCGCCGATCAACGCATCGCGCGCCGCCATGCTATCCGCCTTGCCGATATGGATCGCGCCCCTCGGCGAGAGGAAGGACCGATCCGAAAGATCGGGCTTGGGCGACAGCATCAGCGGACCCGATGCCGTGGTCAGCGGCTGCACCGCCGGCCCCCCATAGCTCTCTTCCCAGAAAGCGACGGAACGGCCGGTGGCGTGATATCCCGGCTGCGCCTCCATTTCGAGCAGCAGCACGGATGCCGAACCGGCCAGTTCCGCGCCCAGGCTGGCCCCCGCCATCCCGGCCCCAACGATGACGATGTCATAGGCTGTCATTTCGCGGGCGCCCGCTCGTCGAGAAACGCGTCGATCCGGCCGAAGGCATCGAGCCGCACAGCGTCCGCCTCGCGCAATATCTCGTGCGCGGCTTCCTCTCCATAGACATGCAGCCGAACGTCGGGGAGCCGCGCCGCCACGCGGGTAATCGCTGCCGGGGACACCAGCCGATCCGCGCTGGTGGCAAGGATGAGGGTCGGGATGCGCATCGCCTCGATCGCGCGCGACTTCTCCAGCGCGCGGGTGGAGCGATAGGCCTCGCCGATCCAACCCCAACTCGGAGCGCCAAGCGCAACCTCCGGCGTCTGTTCCCGCCACCACAGATCGTCCGCATAGCGTTCGGCATCATGCGTCAGTCGCGCCTTGCGGAAAGGCGAATAGGGATTGTCCTTCCATGCCGGGCGGCCCGACAGGCCGGCCATGCCGATAGCGCGCGCCACCCAGGGCGCGACGCTTTCGGGGATCGGCGCGCTGCGCAGGCCCAGCATCGGCGCGGTCAGCACGGCTGCGTCGGGCTTCACCCGGCCCTCCGCCATGGCGCGCAGAGCCAGATGTCCGCCCATGCTGTGCGCCAGCAGGATATTGGGGCCTTCGCCGCTGCACCAGTCGTGATAGATCGCCGCGAGATCGTCGACCAAAAGGCCGAAATCCGGGCCATGGCCGAGCAGCGGATCGGCCGTCAGCCGCCCGGATCCGCCCTGCCCGCGCCAGTCGAACGTGGCGACCTGCCAGCCCTCCGCGGCCCAGTGCATGACGGGTTCGAGATACTTCTCGATCATGTCCCCGCGTCCGCCCACTACGAGCATGCGGCCGCGTGCGCCGTCGCCCATGCGGAACCGGCGCAACGGCCAGCCGTCGGGTGTGTGCCAGGTATCGAGAATGCCGTCCGCGGGCCAGGCGCGGCGATTGAAATCAGGAAGGTTCATCGGGAGCATGGTTACGTTTTAGTAAGGCATGGGGTCTACACCGTTTTTCCATGACGGGGGAATATTTGCGAATGGTCCTGCTTGGGGTGCTGGCGTGCATGCTGGTCACCGCGGCTGTTACTGACCTGCGCGAACGGATCATTTCCAATCGCCTGAACCTGGCAATCGCCCTGACGGCGCCGCTCTACTGGTGGGCGTCCGGGATCGGCCTGTGGCCCGACGTCGGCATACAGCTTCTGCTCGGTATCATCATATTCGCCCTTTTCGCCGGCCTGTTCGCGCTAGGCATGATGGGCGGCGGCGACGTGAAGATGCTCGCCGCGCTCGCCCTGTGGTTCCCGTGGCAGGCGCTGCTGTCGCTTCTCTTCATCATGGCGCTAATCGGCGGGGTCGTGACGGTGGTCACGGTCATCCATCATCGCGTCAGCCGCAAGATCGGCCAGCCCGAGGTTCCCTATGGCGTGGCCATCTCTCTCGCCGCCCTTTGGCTGGTTGGCGAACGATATATTAACCATTTTGCATGATGAGTGCGGGGTCGGGATCTTCGGACCCGCATCAAGGAGGCGAATTTCGTCATGGATGCTAAGAAAGTAGCGCTGCTGGTAGGCGCCCTGGTCATCGCGATCGCGACGGCCTTTGTCGCCCGCAACATGTTCAGCGCATCAGGGTCGCCACAGGTTAGCGCCGCCGCCATGCCGGACGGCCCCGACACGCCGCATGTGCTCGTCGCCATCAAGGCGATGCCGGTCGGCACGATCGTCGATGCGGAAAGCTTCCGCTTTCAGCCCTGGCCGAAGGATCTGGTCGAGGACGCCTATTATCTTCAGGGCAAGGTCAACCCGCAGTCACTCGCCGGCAGCGTCGTCCGCAACCCTGTCACCACCGGCCAGCCCCTGACGCAGGGCGCGCTGATTAAGCCGGGCGACCGCGGCTTCCTGGCCGCTGCGCTTGGCGCCGGCATGCGCGCCATCACCGTTCCGGTGAACGCGCAGAGCTCCGTCGCAGGCTTTATCTTCCCGGGCGACCATGTCGACATGGTCCTGACCCAGTCCGTCGCCGGTGGCGGCGATGGCGAACCGCTTAAGGTTTCCGAAACGATCGTGCGCAATGTCCGCGTCCTCGCGACCGACCAGCGCACCGATGTCCTTGGTCCGGATGGCAAGCCGGTCGTTCAGACCTTCACCAATGTGACGCTGGAAGTAACGCCCAAGATCGCCGAAAAGGTTGCCGTCGCGCAGACGGTCGGCGCCCTTTCGCTGTCGCTGCGTTCGCTGGCCGACACGGCTTCGGAACTGGACGCCGCGATCGCTGGCGACAATGCCGACCTGCCTGACGGCAATGATCCCGCCGCCGAGAAAAAGGCCCTGGCCTCTCTCTCCGCCCGGCCGATGGACAAGAAATCGACCTATGTTACGGGCGCAGACGTCTCGCGCTACCAGCGCAGCACCGTGCCCGCCACGAAGGTTGAGGGCGCACCTGTAATCGTCGGACCAAGTGTCCGTGTAGCCCGCGGCACCGCGGTGACTGATGTTCCTTTGGGGGTAAAGTAACATGACGCTGGCTAACATACTGGCGCGCCGGATGCCCGCGCGGCGCCACCTCGCCTCGGCTACCGCCCTGGCGCTGGTCATCGGCGCAGGCATGATCCCGTCCAACGCCCTGCAGGCCGCGCCCGCCGCCGCCAGCGCCGATACGGCGCTCGTGCTCTCGGTCGGCGACAGTCGCGTGATCAACCTGTCCGCCAACATGTCGGACGTGGTCGTGGGCGATCCCAATGTGGCGGACGTCCATGTCCGGTCGCAGAAGCAGCTCTACATTATCGCCAAGGCTGCGGGTGAGACCAATGTGTTCGCGACCGCCAGCAACGGCAAGATCCTCTACGCGGGCAAGGTTCGGGTCGGCAACAACCTGACCAACATCGACCAGATGTTGAAGCTGGCGATGCCAGAGGCGGACATCCAGACCACAACGATGAACGGCATGGTCCTGCTGACCGGCACAATCAAGGCGCCCGAAGACGCTGCGGAGGCCGAGCGCCTGACGCAGGCGTTTGTCGGCAAGGAAGTGACCGTGGTCAGCCGCCTGCGCACGGCCACGCCGCTGCAGGTCAATCTGCAGGTCAAGATCGCCGAAGTCAGCCGCAACCTGCTGCATAAGGTCGGCATGAACCTTTCGGCGCTGGGCGGCATGTCGGGCAGCTTTACCGGCTATGTCGGTCGGTCGTCGCGCGATTTCCTGACGCGCACGATCAACAAGCCGACCATCGTACCGGGCATCCGCAACGCGGACGGCACCTTTACGAACCCTTATGTCTCGGTGCCCGGCTCCGTGGACTATAAATGGACTCAGCCGACCGACGGTTCGACCACATTTGGCTTCATCGCCAAGATGTTCGGCATGGACGTCGCCGGTGCGCTCGACCTCGCTGAAACGACCGGTCTGGCCACCATGCTTGCGCAGCCCAACCTGACCTCGCTGTCCGGCGAGTCGGCGGGCTTCCTTGCAGGCGGTGAATATCCGTATCAGGTGACCAACGGCACGCTGGGCAACAGCATCGAGTTCAAGCAGTACGGCGTGCAGCTTTCCTTCACGCCGACGGTCCTGTCGGATGGCCGCATTTCCATGCGCGTTCGTCCGACGGTGTCCTCGCTGGACTTTTCCATCAACTCGGCAGTCCCTGCGCTGAAGACACGCAGCGCCGAAACGACGGTTGAGCTGGGTTCAGGCCAGGCGTTCATGATCGCTGGCCTTCTGACCAGCGACACGGGCAACAATATCGACAAGGTGCCGGGCATCGGAAATATTCCAATCCTTGGCAGCCTGTTTAAGTCGCGCCAGTTCCAGCGCAACGAGACCGAACTTGTCATCGTCGTCACCCCTTATCTGGTGAAGCCGATGAATGCCGGCGACGTCCGCCTGCCGACCGATGGTTTCCGCAATGCGACCGAGGCCCAGGGCTTCGTCAATCAGCAGAACTCGGATGGCGTAAGCGGCGCCAAGCGGCCTGAGCCGACCCTGGCACCGTCAGCGCCCGGCCCGGTCAGCAGCAACGATGCGCCTGTCGGCCCTGCCATCCAGGACCGCCGCAAAACAAGCAAATCCGCCGATGC
>JAHFPU010000001.1 GCA_023266635.1 Sphingobium sp. | reverse complement strand
AGATCTCCAATATTATGTCTCAACAACACAATCTTGGCAGATTCCCCAGGACTTTGCTGCCGTGCAATCTAAAACAGCAAAAAAATCCCGGACAGTTGTGGGATCAAGTCCGGGATGACGAATGACAAGATGACGTCGATCGCCAAAGAAAAAGGGCCGGTCGCGTGGTGCGTCCGGCCCGGTGTAGGGTGGAAGATCAGGTCCGTGGGGGCGGACCCGGTCGGGTGATCAGGCCTTGCAGCTCTGGGCGCTCTTGCCCGGCACGGTTGCGTTGATCGTCGTGCCGTTGCCGTCGACCTCAAAGCCGCCAGCCGCGACATAGGATTTGCCTGCCTCGGCAGCGACCAGCTTGGTCGGCGCGCCGGTCTTCTCGAGCCGCAGGTTCGCCGTCGTGTCGTCCGACAGGAAGTCGACGAACAGCAGGCTGTTGTCCTTGCAGCGATAGGTGCGGCTGTTCTTGACGGACGGCGGCAGCTTCACCGGCGCAGCCTTTGCAAGCTGATCCTTCATCGGATCGGCAGGACCGCCGACGACTTCGGGTTCGGACTGGCCACAGGCGGAAAGCAACATCAGCGAGGTGGCGGCGAGCAGGGGGATATAAAGTTTCATAGCATTATCCGTATGTGCAATTGCAGCATGGAGCGTCAATGGAAAACTACGCCTTAACCATCCTTTTACCACCTGCAATTTTGCAGAGCAGCATGGCAGATTCATGACGGTGAGGTTATGAACGCGGGCTGAAGCGGGAAAGCGCGCCAGCCAAGGCTTGACCCCGCCGCTGCCGGGCGTCAATGCAGGCATATGGTCGATAACGGCGAATTAACCGGGCGGGACGCACCGGCAGAGGTGGATGCGGAATTTTCCGCGCTGACTTTCGAGGCGGCGCTGCGCGAGCTTGAGGGCATCGTGCGGAAGCTGGAGAGTGGTGACGTGCCTCTTGACGACTCCATCGCGCTCTATGCGCGGGGCGAGGAATTGCGCAAGCAGTGTGCCCGGCGGCTTGAGGACGCGGAGGCCAAGATTCGCAAGTTGACGGTCGATGCCAATGGCTCGGTCACGGGTGCGCAGCCCTTCGGCGCCGACTGAAGGACAGGCGGTGGCATCGGGGGGCACAGGCACAGACGCACCGGGCGCGGCATTGCTGGGACAGGCGGCGCAGGAGACGGCGCGCGCCATCGACGCGATGTTCGATGTGGTGCTGGAAGTCCCTGACGATCCGCGACACAGATTATATGAAGCGATGCGTCATGCCGCGATCGGCGGCGGCAAGCGGCTGCGGCCGCTGCTGGTGCGGGCGACGGGATCGCTGTTCAACCTGCCCGAGGAATCGCTGGTGCGTGTCGGGTGCGCGGTCGAGTGCATCCATGTCTATTCGCTGATCCATGACGACCTGCCGGCGATGGATGATGATGCGCTGCGCCGGGGCAAGGCCACCGTGCATATCGCCTTTGACGAGGCGACGGCGATCCTGGCGGGCGACTGCCTGCACGACATCGCTTTCGAGATTTTGAGCGACGAACGGACGCACAGCGATCCGTTTGTGCGCGTCGAGCTGATCCGCGCGCTGGCGCTGTCAAGCGGCCCGGCCGGGATGGCGGGCGGGCAGATGATGGACCTAGAGGCGGAGAAGGCGAGTTTCGACCTGCCCACCGTCACCCGGCTGCAGCAGCTCAAGACCGGGGCGCTCATCGGTTATTGCATCGAGGCGGCCGCTATCATGGCGCGGGTGCCGCCCGAGGCGCGGACGGGATTGCACGGCTATGCCCGCGACCTGGGGCTGGCGTTCCAGATCGCCGATGACCTGATGGACGTCGAAGGGGACGAGGCCGTGGCCGGCAAGGCGCTGGGCAAGGATGCGGCGGCGGGCAAGGAGACGTTCCTGTCCCTGCTGGGCGTGGAGCGCGCGCGCGAACAGGCGCAGATGCTGGTCGATCAGGCGAAGGCGCATCTGCGCGGCTTTGGCGCGGAGGCCGACCTGCTGCGCGCGATAGCGGATTATGTGATCGAGAGGGACAGATAGGCATGTCTATTCGTATCGGCGTGTATCCGGGGACGTTCGACCCCATTACTCTTGGCCATATGGACATCATCCGGCGCGGCGCGAAGCTGGTCGACCGGCTGGTGATCGGCGTCACCACAAATATCAGCAAGTCGCCCATGTTCACGGACGAGGAGCGGCTGGATATGGTGCGGCGGGAATGCGCGGGCGTGGATGCGGACGTTGTCGTCACCGGCTTCAACTCGCTGCTGATGGATTTTGCCGAGCAGCAGGGCGCCACCATGATCGTGCGGGGAATCCGGGGCGTCACCGACTTCGAATATGAGTATCAACTGACCGGCATGAACCGCCAGCTTAACGACCGGGTCGACACGGTTTTTCTGATGGCCGACGTGGCGCTGCAGCCGATCGCGTCACGCCTTGTCAAGGAAATCGCCCTCTATGGCGGGGCTATCCACAAATTCGTCAGTCCCAAGGTTTGCGAGGAAGTGATGGAGCGGGTAGAGCGCATCGGAAGAAAGGGAGACTGAGTTCGCTCAGCCACCGTTCATTGAGATTTTTTTAGGCGCATATTTCTAGGGCGCGCCCATCGGCGCGGGAGAGTTCAGGCACATGGCGTTTTCCTCTGGGTTCGGATCACTGGGCAGGGCCTTTGCCCTTGCCTGCGCGGCTCTGGTCATGACGGCCAGCGTCCCTGCCTATGCGCAGGGCGGCGGCAAGCCTGACGAGAACAAGGAAGCGGAATCGGCGGCCAAGGCGGAAGCGAACGTCAAGGCGCTGAAGGCCGAGGGCGCGCCGAAGATCCCGCCCGCCAGCCTGCCGATCAATCCCGACGATGTGTGGGACCTGGACCTGTCGACCGGTGGCCGGGTCCGCATCCAGCTGCGCCCCGACGTCGCGCCGAACCATGTCGCGCGGATCAAGGAACTGACGCGCCAGGGCCTGTATAATGGCCTCAAATTCCACCGCGTCATCCCCGGCTTCATGGCGCAGGGCGGCGATCCCAAAGGCGACGGCACCGGCGGATCGACGCTTCCCGACCTGAAGCAGGAATTCAACATGCTGCCGCATCTGCGCGGCACGGTGTCCATGGCGCGCGCGCAGGGCGAGGACAGCGCCAACAGCCAGTTCTTCATCCTGTTCCAACCGCGGATGCAGCTGGACAAGAAATATACCGTCTTCGGCCGGGTGATCGAGGGCATCCAATATGTCGACGCGATTCCCCTGGGCGAGCCGCCGGCCAATCCGGCCGTCATCGTGCAGGCGTCGATCGAGAGCGACGGCAAGCCGATCCCGACTAATCTGAGCGCGCCGCGCGGTCCGGCCCCGAGCCTGTCCGACCTCAACGCGCCGCTGGGTGGCAAGTCCGCCCCTGCGAAGAAGAAGCCGGCGCCAAAGAAGAAGTAGGTCCCACGCCCTCGCGGATACATGCTGAGGGCCGGGCACATCCATGCGCGTTGATCTGTTCGATTTCGACCTGCCGCCCGAGCGGATAGCTTTGCGTCCTGCCGCGCCGCGTGATGCTGCGCGCATGCTGGTGCTGCATGGGGCGGAGGAGCTGGAGGATCGCGGCGTCGCCGACCTGCCGGACATGCTGCGCGCGGGCGACTGCCTGATATTCAACGATACGCGCGTGATCCCGGCCCAGCTTGAGGGCATGCGGGGCGAGGCGCGTATCGGCGCGACGCTGCACAAGCGGATGGGGCTCCGGCAATGGCAGGCCTTCCTGCGCAATGCCAAGCGAGTGCGGGACGGCGACCGGATCGATTTCGGCGCGGGCGTCACCGCCATCGCCGGGCCGCGCGACGAGGATGGCGGAGTGAGCCTGTCCTTTGAGGGGGATGAGCCGGTCGAGGTGCTGCTTGAGCGGGCGGGGCGGATGCCGCTGCCGCCCTATATCGCCAGCAAGCGTCCGACCGACGAACGCGACCGGGAGGACTACCAGACCCTGTTCGCGCGGGAGGATGGCGCGGTGGCGGCGCCCACGGCGGCATTGCACTTCACGCCCGGCCTGATGGACCGGCTGGCGGCGGCGGGGATAGTGACCGAGACGCTGACGCTGCATGTCGGCGCGGGGACGTTCCTGCCGGTGAAGGCCGACGACACCGACGACCATCGCATGCACGCGGAATGGGGGCGGATCGACGCCGAGACGGCGGACCGGCTGAATGCCGTGCGGGCGCGGGGCGGGCGGCTGATCTCCGTGGGCACGACCAGCCTGCGCCTGCTGGAAAGCGCTACGGGCGAGGACGGCGTGATCACGCCGTTTGCGGGCGAGACGCGGATATTCATCACGCCGGGATACCGGTTCCGGGCGATCGACGGACTGATGACGAACTTTCACCTTCCCAAGTCGACGCTGTTCATGCTGGTTTCGGCACTGATGGGCAGGGAGCGGATGCAGGCGGCGTATGCGCATGCGATTGCAAACTCGTACCGTTTCTACTCCTACGGGGATGCGTCGCTGCTTCTTCCGTAATCATGCTCCGGTAGGGAGCCTAGGCGTCAAACTCACCTAAGGGCGAGAAGCTGATTGATGGCAGGCACTCGACCACTTCTCGCCATTCACCAAACCTTCTCCCGCAGGCGGGAGAAGGATACGGAGCCTTATGAGCGCAGCGATTGAGGCGTAGTTGGATGAGGGTAAGCGAGCCGCAGGCTCGCGCCTCTTCTGACGAAGAGGCAAGACCCTCACCCTCCCATCGCTACGCGACGGGCCCCTCCCTCTCCCGTGAAAACGGGAGAGGCGTAGAAGCAGACCGGCCGCAACCCGCCCTTCTTGATCACGAAGCTACCAGTTGGCATCCAAGTATGCGTTTTCGTTCCAAGGTAGGAGCATCAATTCGCAACAATGGTGACCGGAAACTTGACTGTCATGCCGCCCTTAATCGCTCCAGCTTCAATGCAAGGCAATGCTGCCTCCGCGCGAGCCTGACGTTCGCCCTGCTCCACCTCGGCAGGCGTGGGTAACCTAAATAGACTTCCAGTGATGCGGGCCAAATCAATCTGAAAATCTCGCTTCCCCGGTCCCATAGGAGTGAAATCCAGATCAGGCTCGCCACACTGCTTTGAAATTTTTCTCAGTCGAAGGCGATCAGTTTCCATAGCGACAGGAAGACTACATTTCTGTTCGCACTGTCGCGCATAAGCATACATGGCCTCCCGATCATGCTCGACATCTTCCGGCAAGTTGCAGGTCGCGCGATCATCATTGGCGGGATCACCCGTCATATGGGTTGTTATGCGTACCGCCGAACCCGTGGTGCAATTTTTTCTATTCAAGAGGATGTTGCGAACGGTTTTGCCATTGGCCAGGCGGATATCCATGAACCAGTCGCGGCTTCTATGTTCGTTTAATTTAAAGTCGAACGACTGAACCACGCCATCGCGGGTTACGAAGCTCTTTTCACCGGGTTTGTCCACTTCGACTACGGCTGCATTATCGCATGCTGCAGCGCCGACAGAAGTGATCATCGCGAAAACCAATCTCAGATAATTCTGCACCTCAACCCCCTGCACAATCCAATCATGTGCCCAATTTATATTTCGGTCGATCGCTATTGCGTCCGTTTCGGCGTGGTAGCTGAGTGATCACCTTGCTCACCTGTCTCTCTTTCTCCAAAGAGTGAACCGATGGCCGCTGACATGGCGCCCACCCAAGGACCCCGCCACCCATGCGCATTGCCACCTTCAACATCAACGGCATCAAGGCGCGGCTGCCTCGCCTTGTCGAGTGGTTGCAGGAGACGCAGCCTGATGTGGCGTGCCTGCAGGAGATCAAGACGTCCGACGAGACCTTCCCCGTGAAGGACATCGAGGAAGCGGGTTACGGCGCGATTTGGCATGGGCAGAAGGGGTTCAACGGCGTCGCGATCCTGGCGCGGGGGCAGGTCCCGGTGGAGGTCGCGCGGGGCCTTGAGGGTGAGGCGGAGGATGAGCATAGCCGCTATCTGGAGGCCGAGGTCGATGGGGTGCGGATCGCCAGCATCTACCTGCCCAACGGCAATCCGCAGCCGGGGCCGAAGTTCGACTATAAGCTGCGCTGGATGAAGCGGTTGCGCGCGCGGGCCGCCGAAATCTGGGCGGAGGAGGTGCCGGCGGTGCTTGCCGGGGACTATAATGTCATCCCGCGCGACAAGGACACCTATTCGGTCAGGGCGATGCAGGACGACGCGCTAATGCAGCCGGAGAGCCGGGCGGCCTATCGCCGGATATTGGGCGACGGGTGGACTGACGCGCTGCTCTCGCGCCATCCGGCGGGCGGCGTGTGGACCTATTGGGATTATCAAATGAACGCCTGGCCGCGTGATGCGGGGTTCCGGATCGATCACCTGCTGCTCAGCCCGCCCGCCGCCGACCGGCTGGTCGATGCGCAGGTCGACAAGGAATTTCGCGGGCGGGAGAAGGCCAGCGATCATGCGCCCGTATGGGTCGAGTTGCGGTAGGTCATGGCAAGAGCCGATCGCCTTGAGCGCATGGACGCGCGCCGCGAGGGGCTGGAGGCCGACTATGCCGAAGCGCTGGTTGCGGCGCTGAAGGCAACGGCGGCCGGGTCCTGGGGATTGTTCGATCATCAGCAGGACCGTGCAACGCGCGCCAAAGTGGCGCCTGTCGTCGACAATCTCTGCGAACTGGGCGAGGCCATCGATGCGATCCGCGAACTGTTGAGCCTGGAGCCGTTCGCGCTGCATCAGGAGTTTCTGGCGTCGCGTGGGCCGGTCAAGTCCAGCGCCGTCGGCGAACCGAAGCAGGCGCGGGCATGGCTGGACAGGCTCGACCTTGCCGCTCGGCGACCGGCATAAATCGCAATTCGACAATTATTACCCGGATAATATTGACTCAATAACATCCGGGTAATAATAGGCGCGCCGAAGGAGATACGGCGTGTCGCGCACATTGACGGCCTTTGCAGGCGATTACTGGATCGGGACGGGCGAGGAGGACGAGGTGCGGTCCGCCATTCGCGCTATGGACGGTGATGCGCCGCTGATCCTGATCTTCGACGATGCGACCGGGCGGCAGGTCGATATCGACATGCGTGGACCGCAGCCCGAGCCGGCGCGAGGGCGGGGCAGGCCTAAGCTGGGCGTGCAGGCGCGGGAGGTGACCCTGCTGCCGCGCCAGTGGGAATGGCTGGGCGCGCAGCCTGGTGGCGCGTCCGTCACGCTGCGCCGGTTGGTGGAGGCGGCGCGCAAGGAAAGTGCGGAGAAGCCCTCGCCGCGCGCGGCCATGGACGCCGCCTATCATTTCCTGACGGCGATGGCGGGCGATCGTCCGGGCTATGAGGGGGCAATTCGGGCGCTGTACGCGAAGGACCGGGCGGCATTCATTGTGGCGTCGGAGGGATGGCCCATAGCGGTCCGGGATCATGGCGTTGCCTTGGCGGGGCCAGCCTTCATGTCTGAGCCAGCGCCTCTGACAACCGCCAGTTCCTGATTGCGTTACGCGCGCCTTAGGGAAGGTATTGAGAGGAATTATGCATGGATATCGTGGATCAGCTTTTCGCCATCGAGGCCATCAAGCAACTCAAGGCGCGCTATTTCCGCCTGATGGATACGAAGGACTGGGACGGCCTGCGTCATGTCTTTTGTGACGACGCGATTTTCGACGCACGCGCGTCGCTCAGCATTGACGGTCAGGCGGAGGAAGGTCCGGCTGCCGAGAGCAATGGCTGGGTCTATGAGGGCGGCGATACGATCATCGACTTCATCAGCGGCGCGATCGGGGTCAATACCACCGTCCACCATGGCCATTGCCATGAAATCAGTGTCGAAAGCGACACGCTGGCCAGTGGCGTCATCGCCATGGAGGACCAGATCTGGGAACCGGACGGCAAGACGGTCCTGCACGGCACCGGCCATTATCACGAGACCTATCACCGCGTGGACGGGCAATGGCGGATCCATCGGTCGCGTATCACGCGGCTTTCGGTGCGGTTGGGTGACGCGTAGGATCTACGAGATACCCGTTCGTCCTGAGTAGCCATTGAGCGAAGTCGACATGGCGTATCGAAGGATGTGAGCTTGGCGCACGGGTGCTTCGATATGGGCCTTCGACAAGCTCAGTCCCTACTCAGCACGAACGGAGTAGATAAGGCACCTTACAAGGTCTTTTCGTAGACCTGATAGACCTTGTTGACCTTGCTCTCGATCGCTTCGGCGATGGCGTTCATGCCCTGATTGTCGTCGAGGACCCAGCCGATCTCGCCGCGTGTCGCGCCATAATCGGTAATGGCGGCGACGCGGATGCATTCGATCATCATGAAGGCCAACTGGCTCGCCATGCGGGAGGATTGCAGTCTCTGCACCACGCCCATCAGCGGCACGCGCATGGTGCGGACCTTGGGCTTGCGCAGCCATAGCAGCAGCTTCGCCCAGCCGAAGGGCAGGAGGGAGCCGTTAAGCGGTTTGATCGCCTCATTGAGGTCGGGGAGGGTCATCATGAAGGCGACCGGCTCACCGTCCAGTTCGGCGACCATGATCAGGTCCTCGAACACGATGGGCTTCAGCTTCTTGCCGGTGAAGGCGACCTCGCTGTCGGTGATCGGCACGAAGCCCCAGTTGCGGCCCCAGGCGTCGTTGAGGATGCCCAGGATGATCGCAGCCTCCTTGTCGAATTTCGACTTGTCGACCTTGCGGATGCGGATGCGGGGGTTCTTCTCGCCCGACTGGACGATGCGCTGGATCAGCGGCGGGAAGCTCTTGGTGATGTCGAGATCATAGGTCTTGAGCTGCTTGACCGGGGCATAGCCCGCCGACTCTATCCAGGGCTGATAGGCGGCGCTGTTGTGGCCCATCATGACCGTGGGGGGATGGTCATGCCCCTCGATCAGCAGGCCCGGCTCCTCCCAGATGGACAGCGAGAGCGGCCCGAGCGACCGGGTCATGCCCTTGGCGCGCAGCCAGTCCTCCGCCGTGGCGATCAGGGCGGCGGCGGTTTCAGCGTCCTTCGCCTCGAACAGGCCGAAATTGCCGGTGCCCGGCCCCATGCCCTGTTCGGGCGTGATCGTCAGCGCCAGCCTGTCGATATGCGCGGAGACACGGCCGGTGACTTCGGTCCCGCGTCGGGCCAGGAAATATTGCGCCTCGGCATGTTCGAAGAAGGGGTTCTTGCCGGGCGTGATGAGGCCATAGACCTCGCTCTTCAGCGGCGCGACCCAGTTGGGATCGTTCGCGTAGATGGTCCAGGGCAGGTCGACAAAGGCCTTCAGATCGGCCTTTCCGGATACGGGGGTGACGGTAACGGACATGAAGCCTCCCGGTTCGCGCTGAAGCGTTGGACGGGCTCTAGTTTCTTTCCGGGGAAAAGAAAGACCCTTCTATTCTTCCGTTCGGATCAGCACGGTTTCGCCGACCAGCAGGAACAGCAGGAACGGCGCCCATGCGGCCATGAAGGGCGGGTATGCCCCGAGGTTACCCATGGCGAGGGCGAAATTGTCCGCCACGAAATAGGTGAAGCCCAGCGCCATGCCGATGACCGCGCGGATGAACAGCTTGCCCGACCGCGCAAGGCCGAAGGCGGCGACGGACCCCAGCAGCGGCATCAGCACGGCCGACATGGGCCCGGAGAATTTGTGCCACATGCTGCCCTCCAGCGCGGAGGTGGGCCGGCCGGCGTCCTTCAGGTCGGCAATGGCCGAGCCAAGTTCATTGGCGGTCAGGCCATCGGCGTCGACCTTCGCCAGCGTGAACTGGTCGGGCCGGATGTCGGGACCGAAGCGGATCGTGCCGATCGGCTTGCCGGTGCCGCGCGTCACGTCGAACTGCTGCGCGTCCTCGATCACCCAGCCTTTGCCGGCCTGCGCATCGAAATGGGCGCGGGGGGCCTGAATGATGCTGATCAGCGTGTTGTCGACGCGGTTGAAGATGGTGATGTTGCGCAGCTGCGTCGCCTTGGCGCGCCCGGCGATGATCCCGGCGTTGATCAGGTTGTTGCCGTCCCTGACCCAGGCGTTGGTCTTGACGCCGCTGTCGGTAGGGATGGGACCATATTCAACGCCTTCCCAAGCATCGAGTGCTGCTGTCGACGGCGATACGATCCGGTCGTTGAAGACGAAGCTGACGCCCGCAATGCCGATGGCGACGACGATCAGCGGCGCTAGGATCTGGTGCGCGGACAGGCCCGCGGCCTTCATGGCGATCACCTCGCTATTCTGGTTCAGCGTCGCCAGGGTGATGAGCGTGCCGAGCAGCACCGCGAAGGGCAGGAAGCGGGCGATGATCTGGGGCAGGCGCAGCATGACATAATGCCACAATTGCGCGTCGCCATTGCCCTTATAGGCCAGCACATTGCCCGATTCGCCAAGCAGGTCGAGCGTCTGGAGCACCAGCACGAGCAGCGCCAGCACCGCAAAGCTGCGGGTCAGGAACAGCTTGCCCATATAGAGCGCGACGGTCCGGGAGGGGAAGAATTGCCACTGCATGATCCGCCCCTACGACGCGTTTGCCGGCCGGCGGCCGAAGCGGAAGAATTTCGCGAACCGCACGCCGATCTTGGCAAAGGCATATTCCAGCGCGCCGATCGGCTGGCCGCCCGGGCGATGGGCGACGACATGATACATCCACAGGATCAGCGCGGCGACGCAGCAGAACGGCACCCACAGGGCGAGGATCGGGTTGATCTTGCCGAGCGCGCCCACCGCTTCGCCATATTCGTTGATCTTGTGATAGGTCACGATGAAGACGATCGAGAGGAACACGCCCAGCGCCGATGTCGATCGCTTGGGCGGAATGGCGAAGGCCAGCGCGGCCAGCGGTAGCAAGAGCATCATCGCCACCTCGACCAGGCGGAAGTGGAAGTTGGAGCGGACCTCCGCGCGCAGGGCGGGACTGGATTTCGGCTCCTTGCCCACGCGGACCAGTTCCGGAATCGTTAGTTCCCGATCCGCGTCGCCACGGCCGCGGAAATTCTCGATCTGCGGCAGGTCGATGGGCAGGTCGTGGCTGGAGAAGCTCAGGATCCGGGGCGTCTTATATTTGGGCGCGTCATGGACGAGGACGCCGTTATGCAGGCGGAAGATGATCGTGTCGGGATCGTCAGTCGCGAGGAACGTGCCTTGCGCGGCGGTGACGGCCAGCGTCTGCCCGTCCTTGCCGTTGGCGCGCACGAAGATGCCCTGCAGATTGCGGCCATTGTCCTTGCTCTGCTCGATCCGCATGGTCATTTTCTTGCCGAGCGTCGTGAACTCGCCGACCTTTATCGATGCGCCCAGCGCGCCGGAGCGCAGCTCGAACCGCAGGCCCTCATAGGCATAGCGGGCATAGGGCTGGACGAAGCCGACGATGGCGAGGTTCACCAGCGCGAGGGCAACGGCATACATATAGGGCACGCGCAGCAGCCGGCCATAGGAGAGGCCGACGGCGCGAAACACGTCCAGTTCCGATGACAGGGCCAGCTTGCGGAAGGCAAGGAGGATGCCCAGCATCAGGCCGATCGGAATGCCGAGCGAGAGATATTCGGGCAGCATATTGGCGAGCATGCGCCAGACCACGCTGACCGGTCCTCCCTCCGCCGCGACGAAATCGAACAGGCGCAACATCTTGTCCAGCACCAGCAGCATGGCGGAGATCACCAGCGTGCCAATGAGGGGAACGGCGATCAGCCGGGCGATGTAACGGTCAGTGGCGGTCAGGAAATTCAATATGTGGTCGTCCCATCACCATGTTTTGGCCGCAAACCCCGCCCATATCAACCGTACGGGGCGAACAGGGGCTCGTCTGTACCGGTTTGGGAAACGCCATGCCGGGCGGGCTATAGCTTCCAGGAGAGTGTTGGTCATGTCGAATTTTTCAGATCTGCCAAAAGTGGCGGCGCTCGCAGCGCTTGCAATGGCAGGTTCACCGGCCGTTGCCGGTGCCGCGGCCATTGGTCCGCAGGCTGGCGTGTGTGAGAGCAACGGCTCTGCGGTGCTGGTGCAGGTAGAAGGATTCAAGACGCGCTCCGGCGTGCTGCGTGTCCAGCTATACGAAGCCAACCCCAAGACGTTCCTCGAAAAGAAGCAGTATGTCGAGCGAATCGAGGTGCCGGTGACGAAGGCGGGCGCGATGAACGTGTGCGTTTCCGTGCCTAAGCCGGGCAACTACGCGCTCTATGTCCGCCATTATGTCGAGGGCAAGGGCGAGAGCAGCAACCGTAGCGACGGCGGCGGCTTTTCGGGCAACCCCTCGGTCAGCCTGATGGACCTCGCCTTCAAGCGGAAGCCGGATCTCAACAAAACCAAATTTACGGTCGGCGGGTCGACGGCGGAAATCAGGGTCGTGCTCAATTATGTGCAGGGTCTTAGTTTCAAGCCCATCGGCGCCTGACGGGAGGATTACGGCAAAAATATGGTCTGCGTGGCGCTCCTGTCCAATCCCAAGTCGACCGGCAACCGGCAATCGCTGCCGCGCGTCCGCACCTTTTGCGCCAACAATCCCGACATCTTCCACTATGAGGTGGAGCATGTCGATCAGATCGGCCGTGCATTACAGACCATTGCGCGGGTCGAACCCGCCGTCATCGTCATCAATGGCGGCGACGGCACGGTGCAGGCGGCGTTGACCGAACTGTATCAGGGCGAACATTTCGCCGACAAGGTGCCGCCGATCGCGGTCCTGCCCAATGGCAAGACCAACCTGATCGCCCTTGACCTTGGTATTCATGGCGACCCCATCAAGGCGCTTGAGCGGATCGTCGAGATCGCCAAGACCGGTATCGACAAGCATGTCGTGGCGCGCGAACTGATTGCGCTGACCGATGGGCAGGTGGGCAGCCGGCCGGTGCTGGGCATGTTCCTGGGCGGGGCGGGTCTGGCCGACTACATCCTCTATTGCCGGAACAAAATCTATCCGCTTGGCCTGTCCAACACCCTGAGCCATATCCTGACGGCGATTGCTGTGGTGCTCTCGCTGTTGTTTGGCATCCGGGGTAAATATATGCCGCCCGCGACCCAGCCGGTCTCCATCTCGTTGATCCGAGAGGGGCAGCTTGCAGGGCGTTTCACGGTGCTGATCGTCACGACGCTCGAACGGCTATTGCTGGGCGCGCGGACGACGGAGGATGCGCGGGGCAGCATGAAGCTGATGGCGGTCGACCAGAATGGCCCGGCGCTGTTCCGGGCTGTCTTTGCCATCCTGTCCGGCCGGTTCGGCACGCGGCGCATGCAGGGCATTCATCTGGAACAGGGTGACACGATCCGCATCGAGGGCGTCCGCAGCAGCGTGATCCTAGATGGCGAACTGTTCGAGGCGAGCGAAGGCTATCCCATCGTGCTGCGCTCGACGACGCCGGTGCCGTTTTTGCGGTTGGCTGCTTAAGCGGTAACGTTCTTTTCCGTTCGCCCTGAGCTTGTCGAAGGGCTGTCTTTTTCTTCAAGAAAGTGCAGGGCTTCGACAAGCTCAGCCCGAACGGTGGAAGGGCAATGGCAGTTTCAATCCAAACCCTCGTCGCCGCAGAACTCGCCGAGCCGGCTGATCCCCGCGCCGTTGCGATGGCGGTGGCGTTGGCCGCGCAGTATCCCGGCGCGGCGCGGGCGGTGCTGTTCTACGGTTCATGCCTGCGGGAGAAGAATCTCGACGGGCTGATGCTCGATTTCTACCTGATCGTGTCGGACTATCGCGCGGCCTATGGGAAGCGTTGGCTGGCAAGCGCCAACCGGCTGATCCCGCCCAACGTGTTCCCGTTCGAGCATGAGGGGCTGATCTCCAAATATGCGGTGCTGAGCGAAGCGGACTTTGCGCGACTGTGTAGCCTTAGCGCGCCCGATCCTTCGGTTTGGGCTCGCTTCGCTCAACCGTCCCGACTGATATGGGCAGCCGACGACCAGGCGCGGAGCAATGCCTGCGCCAGCGTCGCGTTGGCCGCGCCGACGTTAGTGGCATTGACGGAGCCGACGATGGAGCCGGGAGAGGCGGAGGCCGATCCGCTGGCGGTCTGGCGCGCCGGGTTTGGCCTGACCTATGGCGCCGAACTGCGCGCCGAGCGAGCTGCGCGACCGGGATCGATCGTCGATGCTGATCCGGAGCGGTATCACCGGTTCGGTGTTGCCGTGAGAGAGGTTGTGGGTCGGTCGCCAGTCGCCAATACGATTGAGACGCGCGAAGGCGCGCGCGCCGGATGGCGGAGGATGCAGCGTCGCGGAAAGCGCACGGTCGTCCTGCGCCTCATCAAGGCCAGCTTCACCTTTGCCGGCGGCATTGATTATCTGGCGTGGAAGATCAACCGGCACGCGGGCACGAAGATTGCGATAAAGCCCTGGCAACGGCGCTGGCCGCTTGCCGGAGCGATCACTCTGCTGCCGCGGCTGTTTCGGAGCGGTGCGATCCGGTGATCGCCTGACTGATGGCGGCGGACAGGCCGCCCAGGGTGAACGGCTTTCGCAGAACTGGATGACCCCGGAACATGGCGCTGTCCTCGACATCGCCGGCATAGCCGGTGACGAACAGCACCGGCAGATGCTGGAACTCATCGGCCCATTGACGCACCATTTCCGGTCCGGTCATTTCGGGCATCAGCACATCGGTGATGACAAGACCGATGTCGCGATGCTTGACGAGCATGTCGGTCGCGCGGGCGGGATGGTCGCAGCCGATGGGCAGATGCCCCAGTTCCGCCAGCGCGTCGATGGTCTGGGCCAGAACGCGGGGATCATCCTCGACGACCAGGATGCGGGTGGGCGGTTGGTCCGTGCTTTCCGATTCGGCGGGCGAAAGGGTGATGGGCGCGCTGCCCTCTCCCTCGACGACGCGACGTGGCAGGAACAGTTGGACCTGCGTACCCTGGCCGGGCTGGGACAGGATACGGATCTCGCCGTTGCATTGGCGTACGAAACCGAAAATCTGGCTGAGGCCAAGGCCGGTGCCCTTGCCGATCGGCTTGGTGGTGAAGAAGGGCTCGAAGACGCGGGCGAGCACCTCGGGCGTCATGCCGCAACCGGCATCGCCGACCGACAGCATGACATAGTCGCCTTCGGGACATTCGCCGATCTCGCCTTCCTCCAGCGTAGCGCGGCTGGTCGCGATGGTCAGGACGCCGCGTCCCTCCATCGCGTCGCGCGCATTGACGCACAGGTTGAGGATGGCGTTTTCCATCTGGTGCCGATCGACGAAGATCGCCCAGCCGCCGGCATCCTTGTGCAGTTCGACACGGATCTGGTCACCGATCGTGCGGTCGACCAAGTCGACCATGCCGGTGATCAGCTTGTCCGCGCTGACGGCCGAAGGCAGCAGCGGTTCGGAACGGGCGAAAGCCAGCAGGCGGCGGGTAAGGGCGGAGGCGCGGTTCGCACCCTCCATGGCATTGTCCATATGCCGTTCGGCATCCGCCGGCTCCTCACGCAGCTTGCGCCGCGCCAGTTCAAGGCCACCGACAACGACGGCGAGCATATTGTTGAAATCATGCGCGATGCCGCCGGTAAGTTGACCGACCGCCTCCATCTTCTGCATCTGGCGCAGGCTTTCTTCGGCGGCGGCGCGGTCCAGCGCCTCCTGATGCAGCATGCGGTTGGCATCCTGAAGCTCTGCCGTGCGGGTGGCGACGGCGGCCTCTAGGCTCCATGCGCGCTGCGCCTCTGAATCCGCGAGCCTGCGCGCAAAGCGGCGATCGTTGAGTGCGGCGTTGGCCGCCCACGCCGCGAACAGGCCGCCCACGACAAGGACCAGTCCGACCAGCTTGTAGGTATAGGCCAGATTGTCGTTGCGGCTGTTGGATTGGCTGACGGCGGCGCTGCGTTCGCGCAGGCGCGCATTCTCCGTATTGATAACGTCGCGCAGCAGGCCGTTGATACGCTGGAGGTTTTCCGCCTTGCCGGCCGCATGGAACTGCGCGAGCGCGCCCATGCGCTGATCATAGGTGGTGCGCAGGCCAATCTCGTTGAGGGTCTTGCCGCGATCCATATAGGCGTCGCGCAAATGCTGGACCAGCATCCGCTGATGCTCGTCATCGCGGGTCGAGAAGGCGAGGGCGTCCAACTCCGCGCCTGCGCCACGCCATTGCGACTGGAACAGGCGGCCGGTGTCGGGGTCGAGGCTGATCACATAGCGCGCCAGGCTGCTTTCCGCCTTCGCCATCGAACCGTCCAGACGGCGTGCGAGGGTGATGACCTCATAGCTATGCTGCTGCCAGGCAAGCGCCTTGTCGCGTTCGGTCGATGCGGTGCTTGCGATGTACAGCAAACCGCCCAACGCCAGGATGAGCGGGACGCCGAGAAGGAGAGGCAGGGCGCGCTGAAGCTTTTCCAGCCATGCCGGAATCTCCTCATCGCCGAAGATCGAAAACCTGTCCATCTGCTTGCAATCTAATCCAGAATGCCGCGCGGGGGAAGAAGGCGCTTCAATCCGTCTCCGGAGAGAGTCAATTCGACGCTAACGTAACGATCAGGCGATGGCGCCGACGGCCTTGCCTGCGGCCTCAAACATGCCAATGATTTGAGTCACTTGCTCGTCGGAGTGCTCAGCGCATAGTGAGCAGCGCAGAAGGAAGGTGCCGGCTGGCGTGGCTGGTGGGCGGGCCATGTTCACATAGAGCCCAAGCTCAAGCAAAGCCTGCCAGATGGCGACGGCCTGCGTCTGGTCCGTCAGGATCACAGCGATGATTGCGGACTGGGGCGTCTTGGTGCCGAGCGTGAAGCCGAGGTCCGTCAGGCCCTTGTGCAGGCGCTGGCTGTTCTTCCACAGATGCGCGCGCTTCTCGCCCGCATGCATCAGCTTGCGGATCGATGTCGCGGCGGTCGCCACGACGCTGGGCGGCAGCGAGGCGGTGAAGACATAGGGGCGGCAGACGAGGCGCATCACCTCGAACTTGGGATGGTTCGACACGCAGAAGCCGCCGACGGTGCCGACCGACTTGGAGAAGGTGCCGACGATGAAATCGACGTCCTTCTCGACGCCCTGCTCCTCATAAACGCCACGGCCGTTCGCGCCGAAGAAGCCCATGCCATGCGCTTCGTCGACCAGGATCATGCAATTGGCGTGCTTGCGTACGGCCGCCACCATCTCGGGCAGCGGGGCGACGTCGCCGAGCATCGAATAGACGCCCTCAAGCACCACCAGCTTCAGCGCTTCGGCGGGCAGGCGGCCAAGGCGCTTGTCCAGGTCTTCGACGCTGTTGTGGCGGAAGCGGACGATCTCCGCGTCGCCCAGGAAGCAGCCATCATAGATGGAGGCATGGCTGTCGGCGTCCAGGATGACATAATCGCCCCGGCCCGCCAGCGTCGAGATCATGCCAAGATTGGCCTGATAGCCGGTCGAGAACACCATCGCCGACGAGGTGCCGTAAAATTCCTTGAGCGCATCCTCGACTTCGCGATGGCCCTGATAGGTGCCGTTGAGAACGCGGCTGCCCGTGGTGCCTGCGCCGAATTCGTCCAGCGCCTTCTTGCCTGCGGCGACCACGTCCGGATCAAAGGTCATGCCCATATAATTGTAGGTGCCGAGCAGGATCGTTTCCTGGCCCTTGATGACGGCAAGGGTCGGGGACTTCACTTCGTCCATGACGATCGCGAACGGATCGCGCACGCCGGTCGCGAGCAGGGCTTCGCGCTCGGCGATCAGCGGATCGAATTTGGAGAAAAGATCGCGGTCGTTCGCCAGGGCGGGCGCGGTGTCGGTGACGGTCTGACTCATTGGATTATTTCTTCAGCTTGGCGACTGCGTCGACGAGCTGGCCCACCGTCTCGATCTCCGCCTGCATGTTCATGGTGATGATGATGTCGAACTCATCCTCGATCGCCGCGACGAAATCCATGACGGTCAGGCTGTCCCACTCCAGGTCCCCGGCGAAGGTCGTCGCCTCGGTCAGGGCGACCTCCTTCTTGTTGAAAGGGGCGATCTGCGCCGTGATGCTGTCGTAAATCTGCTGGCGATCCGTCATTCTTCTGTCCCGATGGGTAGAGCGGCAAAAACAAGCCGTGGTGTCTGCTCCTGCAGCCTATCCTTTGGCAAGCGAATAAGGCCGCAATCGGGCAGCTTCTTGCCGCAATGTGCCCGTATTGCCGCAGTGAGCCGTTCTATGTTCCGCTGGCGGCCTTCAGCCATCCCTTTGAACGATAGGCCTTCACGGTATTGGCAAGGCCCGTCGGCATGCGCACGACTGGTTGCCATATGGTGGGCGGCACGCGCTTTTCCGGGTTGGCGACCCAGTCTGGGTGGCAGAAATAGCTGACACGATCGGTGGTGAGTTTTGCGCCCTTGCCCCGCACCAGTCCATCAGCGCGCGCGGCTGTGTTGAGCAACCAGCGGGGCGCGGCGAGCGTACGAACGTCATCGCGTCCAACCGCCTTGCCGACGGCTTTGCCGAAATCGGCGTGGCTCCAGCCGCCCGGCGTACCGTCATCCACTTCATAGATATGCGCGACGCTTTCCACCCGGTCCTCGCACAAAGCGAGCAGGAGATGCGCGAGGTCGTGCACTTCGATCACCGAGAGCCTGCCGTCCGGCGGCAGGACCATCAGTCCGCGTAACGCCATGCGGAACAGATCCAGCATCTCCTTGTCGCCAGGACCGTAAATGGCGGGCGGGCGCACGATCGTCCAGTCGAGCGCGCCGGCCATCACATGGCGCTCGGCCAGTTCCTTCGACCAGCCATAGCTAGAAAGCTCAGGCTCCCGCGCGGACAGGGAGGAGACGTGAACCATGCGGCGCACAGTGGCCCGGCGCATCGCATCGACCAGGAACATGGTGCCCATCACATTGCCGTCGATGAAGCCCTGCCGGTCATGGGCGTTCACCACGCCGGCAATGTGCAGGACGGCGTCGGCGTCGGCGACCAGCGTGTCCAGGCTACCGGCATCGTCCAACGCGCCCGCGACCCAGCGCACGCCCTGGCGCGCCGGCTGGGGACGGCGAGTTAGGGCGTTGACGTTGAAACCACGCGACAAAGCGAGGTCAAGCGTGGCCGCGCCGACGAAGCCCGTCGCACCGGTCATGGCAATCCGCATTCCGGTCACTTTCACAGCATGACCATATGGTCGCGATGGATCAGGACGGAACGGGAGACGCCGCCCAATATGGCGGCGATGTCGTCGCTGCGGCGGCCGGCGATCTTCACCGCGTCGTCGGAATCATATTCGGTCAGACCACGCGCGATGATACGGCCGTCCTCCGCAAGAATGTCGACGACATCGCCCCGCACGAATGTGCCGGACACCTGACGAACACCGGCAGGAAGCAGGCTGTTGCCCCGCGCAAGCGCGCCCTCCGCGCCCTTGTCCACGACGATCTGGCCGCGCGTGGTCAGCCGCCCGGCAAGCCATGTCTTGCGCGCGCGCTTGCCTGCCGCCGCATGGAAGATCGTGCCGCGCCCTTCGCTGCTCCATGCGGACAGGGGCGCATCGCGGTGGCCGGTGATGATGGCGAGGTGCGCGCCCGCGCCCGTCGCGATCTTCGCCGCCTCGATCTTGGAGAGCATGCCCCCCGATCCCATGCCTGAGCCAGACCCGCCGTCCGCCATCGCCTCTATCGCGGAATCGATCCGCTCCACCCTCTCGACCAACATGGCGCTGGCATCGACTTGCGGGTTGGCCGTGTAAAGCCCGTCCACGTCGGATAGCAGCACAACCGCGTCAGCCCGCGCCGCCTGCCCGATGCGCGCGGCAAGACGGTCATTGTCGCCGAAGCGGATTTCGGCGGTGGCGACGCTGTCATTCTCATTCACGACGGGCACAATGCCCAGCGACAGCAGCCGTTCGAGCGTGGCGGACGCATTGAGATATCGCCGGCGATTTTCCAGATCGTCCAGCGTCACCAGCATCTGCGCGGCGGTCAGGTCGCGCTCGCCAAGCACGGTGGCCCAGGTCTGCGATAGGGCGATCTGGCCGACGGCGGCGGACGCCTGCGCATCTTCCAGACTACCGCGCCCACCCTTGGGCAGGCCAAGGCGGCGCGCGCCCAGCGCGATCGCGCCGGACGAGACGATGACGATCTGCTGCCCCTCGGCGCGGCGCGCGGCGATGTCGGCGGCCACGGTGCGCAACCAATGCTCCCGCACCTGGCCGGAGGGATCGACCAGCAGGGCTGATCCGATCTTGACGACAATGCGACGGCAGAGGGCAGGCGGGAAACCGGGGAGGGTGTCGGTCAGATCGGCGACCATGCTTCCGGTTCCCCCTCCTCGCCTTCGTCGTCATCATAGCTCTGCGCCGGCTTCGCTTCGCGCGCCCGGTCGCCAAGGATCGGGATCACGATATCGAGCAGGTCGGACACACCTTCGCCGGTCGCGCCGGAGATGATGTGGATATCCTCCGCCCCGGCCTCGCGCAGCTGCGCCGCAATGTCCTCCATCAACTCGTCACCGAGCAGGTCGCCCTTGTTCAGCGCGATGATCTGCGGCTTGTCCTCAAGGCCGGCGCCATAGGCCTCCAGCTCATCCTGCACGATGCGCCAGGCATCGACGGGATCATCCCCGCTGGCGTCGATCAGGTGCAGCAGCACCCGGCAGCGCTCGATATGTCCCAGGAAGCGGTCGCCGATGCCCGCGCCGTCCGCCGCGCCCTCGATCAGGCCGGGAATGTCAGCCAGCACGAATTCGCGGCCCTTGTGGCTGACGACGCCGAGCTGCGGCTTGGTGGTGGTGAAGGGATAGTCGCCGACCTTCGCCTTCGTATTAGTGACCTGGTTGATGAAGGTCGACTTGCCTGCGTTGGGCAGGCCTACAAGGCCGACATCGGCCAGCAGCTTCAGCCGCAGCCAGACATACATTTCCTCGCCCGGCCAGCCGGTGCCGTGCTGGCGCGGGGCGCGGTTGGTGCTGGTCTTGTAGCTCAAATTGCCGCGCCCGCCGTCGCCGCCGCGCAGGAACACGACTTCCTTGCCCGCCTCGACGAAGTCGGCGAGGATTTCGCCTTCGCTGCCGTCCTCGGGATCGGAGATGATCTGCGTGCCGATGGGGACCTTGATGATCAGGTCTTTGCCGCCCGCGCCTGTGCGGTTCTTGCCCGCGCCGCCATGGCCGCGCTCCGCCTTGAAATGCTGGGTGTAGCGAAAGTCGATCAGGGTATTGAGGCCCTCGATCGCGACGAAGATGATGTCGCCGCCCTTACCGCCGTCGCCGCCGTCCGGGCCGCCATATTCGACATATTTCTCGCGCCGGAACGCCACAGCCCCGGGGCCGCCGGTGCCGGAGCGAACGAAAATCTTAGCCTGGTCAAGAAAGTGCATCGCGCGCCCATAGCGGTAACGGCGCGAAAGGGAAACCTAAGAGGGAAGGGGATGTCGCGGTTCGTACAGGCCGATGTCGCCGCCGCCCGGCAAGGTGAGCCGCACAAGTCGTCCCCAGCGCGGCGTCTCGACCGACCCCAGCGGAACGTCGGCGGCGGAAAGGGTCGCCATTGCCGCATCGAGATCATCGCACATAAGGAAGAATTCGTGGCCGCCACCCGTTTCGGCAGGGTGCACCGCGATCTCGCTGGGTGGGAGGGCGAAGATCAGCCAGCCATGCCCCGCATCGACATATGGAAAGCCGAGTACGTCGCGAATGAAAGCGCGATCGGCCTCCGCATCGCGGGAATAAAGAACGATATGTCCCCCGCTGATCATGCGTCTGTATTCCCGCTGCTGTCCGACTGCCCCCGCGAGTCGGTGAAAATGTCAGCCTATGCTCGTCTCCCTCGCGCGCAAGCAGGCGGCTGCGGCTTGACGGGTCAAGGCGTGGGACCGCATCATGGCGCGCATGACCAGCATTCCCGTTATTGAAACCGATCGGCTGAGGCTACGCCCGCATCGCGCATCGGATTTTGCAGACATGCAGGCCCTATGGGGTGACCCGCACACCGTGCGCTTCATCGGCGGGCATGTGCAGGATGCGCAGACCGTGTGGTTCCGCCTGCTGCGCTATGCGGGGATGTGGGCGCTGATCGGCTATGGATTCTGGGCGATCGAGGACAAGGCGACGGGAGCCTATCTGGGCGACGGCGGACTGTTGAACGCGCATCGCGGCATTGCCCTGCTGGAGGGCGTGCCGGAGATCGGCTGGGCCTTGAGGCCGGATGCGGGCGGCAAGGGACTGGCCACCGAACTGGCGCTGGCGGTCACGCAATGGGCCGACACCGTGCTGAAGGCGCCGCTGACCCGCTGCATCATTGAGCCGGGCAACGGCGCGTCGATCCGGGTGGCGGAGAAGGCAGGCTATACCGAGATCGATCGTGTCGAGTCTGGCGGTGCGATGGTGATCGTGCTGGAGCGATCAGCACCCTAAACCCCGTTTGTGTCGAGCGAAGTCGAGACACCCAGCGCTGCGCTAGGTCCCTCGACTTCGCTCGGGACGAACGGAGGTTAGTTAGGCATCTACGCCGCCAGCGACCGCGCATCCGAATAGAGGTCGAGATGCACGTCACGCGGCATGTCCACTTCCTCGCCCTGCTCGAACATGGCGCAGGCGACATCCGCGCCGCGGCCGATGCTGTAGCGGGATGCGATCTGGCCGGTGGGCCGAAAGCCGATCTTGCGCAGGACATTGCCCGATGCGGGATTGTCAAGAAAATGGCTGGCGGTGATGCCCGACAGGCCCGTCGCGCGGGCGATGCGCATCACGGCGCGCGAAGCCTCCGTTGCGAAGCCGAGGCCCCAATAGGGCCGCGCGATCCAGTAGCCCAGTTCCAGTCCTTCGTCCTCGCTGCGGGATATGCCGCATCCACCCACAAGGCGTGGCGCGCCCAGTGTGCGGGAGAAAATCAGGAAATCCGGCAACAACGGGTCACGATCCCGCGTCAGGTATGTTTCCGCGTCCTGCGGGCCGTAGGGCCAGGGCGCGCGGGCAAGGTTACGGACGACGGATTCCTCGCCAATGGCCTGCGCCAATGCCTGCGAATCTTCCTGCCAGCCCGGCCGGAGCAAAAGTCTTGGTGTGCGAGCGAACATGCATTCGCCTCCTCTCGATTATGTGCAGCGCCTTTGCCCTCAAATGATGACGGCTTGGCGACATTATGACCCGGATATACCCCGCTTGCGTGACGCTTGCGATAGGAAGTTGTTCCGGCCCGGCAGGCGAGGGAGACAAAAAAAGAGAGACGGAACAGCCTCTTGTCGAGGCGTCCCGTCTCCCTCTGATCGATCGGGCCGGTTTTCGGCCCTTTCCAAGGATCGCCTCTACGGACGATCCTGAAAAAATCGTCCGGTTATTCTGCGGCCAGCGCCGGCATGTCCACCGACACATATTTGCGGCCGAGCTTGCCATCGTGGAATACCACGCGGCCTTCGGTCAGCGCGAACAGCGTGTGGTCCTTGCCGATGCCGACATTGCGGCCCGGATAGACGCGGGTGCCGCGCTGGCGAATGATAATATTGCCGCCGATCACTTCCTGACCGCCGAACTTCTTCACGCCAAGGCGCTTCGATTCTGAATCGCGACCGTTGCGCGACGAACCGCCTGCTTTCTTATGTGCCATTGTCTAAACTCCTCGAATGCAATCAGGCTTCGGCAGCGGCGGGCGCCGCGTCGTCGGCCGGAGCGGCTGCCTTCTTGGGAGCAGCCTTTTTCTTCTCTTCCGCGCCGATCGCGACGATGCGCAGGATCGTGTGGCGCTGACGGTGGCCGTTCTTGCGGCGATAGTTGTGACGGCGACGCTTCTTGAAAACGATGACCTTCTCGCCCTTTGCCTGCGCGATGATCTCGGCAGCAACGGTCAGACCGGCCGTATCCTTCAACTCGCTGCCTTCGCCGGCGAGCAGGACGTCGTCCAGGGTAATCTTGTCGCCGGCTTCACCAGCGAGTTTTTCGACGACAATCTTGTCTCCGGCGGCGACGCGATATTGCTTGCCGCCCGTGCGCACAATTGCGAACATGGCTTTTCTCTTCAATCCAAACTGCTTAGCACTGGCTCCCCGGGGGGTGCCTGCGCAGGAACGTGGGCCGTTAAGGGATTCACCCCGACCTGTCAACCGGAGTCAGCGGCGGTTTCCGGCCTAAATCCGTAATAAGGACAGGATTGCCGCGAGCGTCAGGACGGACAAAAGCGTGCTGACCAGAACGGTTCCGGCCGTCACCTTCCCGTCCCGGGCGTAGAATTCGGCGATCATGAAGGGACCGGTGCCCGTGGGAAGCGCCGCCAGCGCGATGGCGGTGATCGCAACGGGGGGCGGCAGCATGAACACATGCCAGGCAAGATAGGCGGTGATGGCGGGATGGATGCCGAGCTTTATCGCCGTCAGCGCGATGGAGAAGCGATTCGTCGCCGATTCAAGGATCGGCCGCTCCGCCAGGAACATGCCGATCGCCGCCAGCGCCGCTGGACTGGCCGAGCCGCCCAGCATGGAAAAGAAGCTTTCGGCGGGGCGGGGCAGGGGAATGCCGCTCCACCACCAGATCAGGCCGAACAGGGGGGAGACGAGAACGGGGTTCTTCAACACGCCGATGAGCGCGAACAGCAGGGCGCGGCTGATGCCACGGCCGTGACTGCGCGCCAGTTCGATCAAGATGACAGCACTGGCGAATATGACCACAAGCGTCAGCGTTGCGGCGATCGCGACGAAGGGCCGACTCTCGGGGCCGAGCGCCAGCAGCAGCAGGGGAAAGCCAATATAGGCGGTATTCGCATAGCTGGCGTTCAGCCCGTCGACCGCCATGTCCTGCAAGCTGAGGCCGCGCATCCGGCCAATGATGAGGCCAAGGACAAAGACGGCCAGACTGCCGGTCACCGACACCGCGACAAAAGCGGGATTCCACAGGCGATGCCAGTCAGTGGTCGCCACCACCTCGAACATCAGGCAGGGCAGCGCCAGCCAGATCACATAGCGGTTGAGCGCGCGGGATGCGCCGTCGCCGATCACGCCCAGTTTAGCCGCGCCGTAACCGGCAGCGATGATCAGGAAAACGGGCAGAATGGTGACGATAGTGGTGAGCATCTCCCCATGCGCCTAGCCTGTTACCGGCATCCTGCCAACAAGGGCGGAGGCCCATATCGCAAGGCCGCCATTGCAACGGCTGCTTGCGATGCCTAGATGCCGCCCATGAACCTCAGGCCGCTCCTCCCGTCCCTAGCGCTGCTGCTCGCTGGTTGTACCGGGGCGCCGGCTGGTCCCTATCCCTCGCTTGCCAAGCGCCCGATCGAGAGCGGCCTGCCAACGGCGAACGCACCTGCACCGTCCCTGCCGACAGCATCGATGTCCGACCCGGCGCTGGATGCCGAGGTCGCGAAGCTGGAAATGCAGGCGCAGGCCGGCGCATCGGCATTCGACAAAGGCTATCCCGATGCGCAACGCCGTGCGCAGACGGCGGCGAAATCAGCGATCTCCAGCGAAGCCTGGGTCGCGGCGCAGGTGGCGATCAGCGGGCTGGAATCGGCGCGCAACAACAGCGTGTCGGCGCTGGCCGGGCTGGACACGCTCTATTCGGACCGGATCAACGCGCTGGCGGATGGCAAGGCGGCAGGCGGGATCGAGACGATCGACATGGTTCGCCGCGAAACGCTGGCGACCGTCGATTCCCAGAATGACAAGCTGGATGCGCTAAAAGGGCTCCTGCCTCAGCCCTGACCGGAGCGTTTAATGCTCCTCCATCGCCCGGACGGCGCCCTTATGCGCCTTGGCGTTGTGCACATAATGCTCAATGCCTTCGCGCATGCCGGTGACGGCGATATCGGGCAGGTCGCGCATATATTTGGCGGGTCTGCCTGACCAGAGTTGGCGGTGGGGCACGGTCTTGCCCGGCGTTAGCATCGCGCCGGCGGCGAGCATCGCGTCACCCTCCACCACGCAGCCGTCCATGACGATCGCGCCGAGGCCGACGAAAGCGCGGTCCAGAAGGGTGCAGCCGTGCAGCATGGCCATATGGCCGACAAGCACATCCTCACCGATGATCGTGGGAAAGCCGCCCGCGCCATCCTTGTCGCTGTCGCAATGGATGACGGTGCCATCCTGAATATTGGTGCGCGCGCCGATGCGGATGCGGTTGACGTCTGCCCGGATGACGCAGTTGTACCAGATGCTGGCATCCGGTCCGATCTCGACATCGCCGATGATCCGGCAGCCCGGCGCGATAAAGGCGCTGGGGTGGATGCGGGGCGTGTGGCCGCCGAACGTGATGATCGATGCGTCCGGGTAATCGTTTTCCATGCCTGCTCCTCCTACCCCGTCATAGCGTCAGGATTGGCAGGATGCTGCCATAATCGTCCGTCCAGGCGGAAATGCCGGGGCGGGGCGTCAGCGGTTCCCATAATTGCGCGCCGGTCAGCTTGGTCAGACGCTTGAGGCTCTGCGGGTCCCGGGACAGGGCTATCCAGGCGGACATGGTATAGTGATATCGCGCGTCTTTGGGATCGGGCGTGTAAAGGCGCGCCGCCGTAGCCCATCCGCCATCATGCGCCGCAGCGGCGACGATCGGTTTCAGGTCCATATAGCGGTTGGAGATGTGGACGAGTAGCAGCCCGTCGGGCTTCAGATATCGACCATAAAGAGCGAAGGCTTCCCGCGTCAGTAGGTGCATCGGCACGGAGTCGGAGGAGAATGCGTCGATGGCCAGCAGGTTGGCCTGACCTTGCGGCTCGCCGGCCAAGACCAGCCGGGCGTCGCCGATCGCAATGTCCGCGTCCGGCATGCAGCGCGAAAGGAAGGTGAAGGAGCGCGGGTTGCGCGCGATCCGCTCGATGGCGGGATCGATCTCGTAGAAGCGCCAGCGCTGGCCGGGCTGGGCGTAGCATGCCAGCGTTCCCGCCCCCAATCCGACGACGCCGATGCGCGCGTCCGGCCCGAACAATTGCGGCGCAGCGCCAAGCGCGAGCCCAATGCCCGATTTGGGCGCATAATAGCTGGTGGTGACGCGCTCCATGCTCGGGGTGCGGATCTGGATGCCGTGAACGGTGGTGCCATGGACCAGCAGACGCGTGCCGTCTTTGTTATTCCGAATGGCGTAGACGCCGAAATAGCTGCGGATCATTATATTGCTGCGCAGCGATAGGTCGATCTTCTCCCAGCCGCCCAGGCACAGCATCAGGAAAGCCGCACAACCCGCATAGAGCATGCGGTTGCCCATCCCCATGATAGCTACGGCGATGATGATGAGGAAAGCGACGACCTTGACGCCGGAACCGGGGCCGGGCGGAAGCATGCCCCCGCCGACCAGGGAAGCGAGGAGGCCAACGACCAGCAACGCCACCGTCATTCCCATGCGGCGGCGCCGATCCTCCCAGAGCGACGCTGCCCAGGCAAAGAGCGGCTCGCTCTTCAACAGCAGCGCCGTCGCGGCGAGCAGGAGGGGATATTCATAGGTCCAGTTGAAGACCAGCGGCGCGACGATGGCGCAGAAGATGCCCCCGACTACGCCGCCCACCGACATGGCGAGATAGAAGGCGGTAAGACGCGCGGCATCTGGCCGTGCATCATAAAGCGCACTGTGCAGGGTGACGGAAATGACGAACAGCACCAGGAGGACGGCTGCGCCGATCAGGATCGGCATGGGCAGGGAGTCCGCAAAGGCCGTGCATGCGCCGATCAGCAGCGCCAGCGGCGCAATCGCGCCGATGCTATTCGCCCAGGTCCGGCTCCCGGAAAAAGCGATGGAGAATGACAGGATATAGAGGCCCAGCGGCAATACCCACAGCAGGGGCATCGCGACGATGTCCGTCGTGATGTGCAGCGTCGTCGACAGCATCAGGCCGGAAGGCACCGCCGCAAGGACGATCCACCATAGGACCGTGCGCCATGACGGAGCGGGTGTGTCCGCCGCCGCTACAGGCGCAACGCCTTCGCGTGGCAGACGCCAGCCGCAGGCCAGCACGAGCAGCAGCAGAAGGATATATCCCGCGCTCCACAGCAGGCTCTGGTCCGGAGCCGGGAGCTTCGGTTCGACGAGAAGCGGATAAGCGATAAGGCCCGCGAAACTGCCGAGGTTGGACGCGGCATAGAGGGGGTAGGGATCGCCGCCGCCCGAAAGGACATACCAGCGCTGCATCAGGGGCGCTTGCGCGGCGACCATGAAGAAGAGCGGGCCGATGGAGATGGTGAGAAGCCACGGCACCCACAGGACGGGGCTGACCTGTTGCGACGGGTTGCCCGCGACCAGTCCGATCGGCAACATCAGCGCGGCCAAGGCGAACAGCGCGACGTGCAATTGCATCTGCCGGCGCGGGCGCAGGCGGCCGAGCATATGGGCATAGGCGTACCCGCCCAGCAGCAGCGCCTGATACACGACCATGGCCGAGTTCCAGACGGTCGGTGCGCCGCCCAGTCGGGGCAGGGCCATGCGGGCGATCATCGGCTGGACGAGGAAGAGCAGGAAGGATCCCGTGCAGATGGTCGCGATGAACCGCAGCCGGACCGCTGATGTCGCCTTGTTCAAGCTGGACGCCTTATTTCATAGGTGACGTGCGGGCGCAGCGGATCGCCCTCCGGCAAGGCCTGATGCTCGAAGTCCATGTCGAGGCGGCGGGTCATGCCCAGCCTGACCATCAGACCCTGGCTGCGGTCATTGTCCGGTGTGGTGATCGCCCAGATCGTATCGGCGTCCAGATTGTCCCAGACCCAGCCGATGCTCGCCTGCGCGGCTTCGCGCGCATAGCCGGCGCCCCACCAGGCCCGCGCCATACGCCAGCCGATCTCTATCTTGTCGACAATCGGCGTTCCCGCCGCGCCAGGCTTCACGCCGCAGAAGCCCAGAAACGTGCCCGTGCTGCGATGTTCCAGCGCCCAGAAGCAATGGCCATGCTGCGCCTGCATACCCTGCATGCGGGCGACATAGGCTTTCGCGTCCTCCATCGTCATCGGCGGACCCAGATGCTCCATAACCTCCGGGTCGGAACACATCGCCTGCCACGGAACGACATCCGCATCGCGCCAGCCCCGCAGCAGCAGCCGGGACGTTTCGATCACCGTATCGCTCATCCGTTCAGCAGGCGCGCGGCATGGAGCGCGTGGTAGGTAAGAACGCCGGAGCATCCCGCCCGTTTGAACGCCATCAGCGTTTCCAGGACAAGCGCGTCGCGATCGCCTGCGCCCGCCGCCGCCGAAGCCTCGATCATCGCATATTCGCCCGACACCTGATAGGCGAACACCGGCACGTCGAACGCGTCCTTCACCCGCGCGACGATGTCCAGATAGGGCAGACCCGGCTTCACCATCACGCTGTCCGCGCCCTCGGCAAGATCAAGCGCAACCTCGCGCAGCGCTTCGGCTCCATTGGCCGGGTCCATCTGGTAATTCTTCTTGTCGCCCTTCAGCAGGCCGCGCGAGCCGACGGCATCGCGGAACGGGCCGTAGAATGCGCTCGCATATTTGGCGGCATAGGCCATGATCTGGACGTTGTGATGACCGTCCTGCTCCAGTGCGGCGCGGATCGCGCCAACGCGGCCGTCCATCATGTCGCTGGGGGCGATGATGTCCGCGCCCGCCGCCGCCTGATTGAGCGACTGGCCGATCAGCACCTCGACCGTGGCGTCATTGACGACATAGCCGCTGGCGTCAAGCAGGCCGTCCTGCCCATGTGCGGTATAGGGGTCGAGCGCCACGTCGGTCAGAATGCCAATGTTGGGGACCGCATCCTTGATGGCACGAATGGCGCGGCACATCAGATTGTCGGGGTTGAGCGCTTCCTTGCCATCATCGCTGCGCCGGTTCGCCTGCGTGTTGGGGAAGAGGGCGAGGCAGGGGATGCCCGCGTCGCGTGCCTCTTTCGCGCGGGCGACGATGCCGTCCACCGACCAGCGCGATACGCCCGGCAGGCTAGCGATCGGTTCCTCCACGCCCGTGCCTTCGGTGACGAACAGCGGCCAGAGGAAATCCTGCGGCCCGATGCGATGTTCCGCATGAAGCGAGCGGCTCCACGCCGACGCGCGCGTGCGGCGAAGGCGAAGGGCGGGATAGGCGGCGGAATGAGGAGCGCGGGACATGCGCGGGGGTTTAGGCAAGGGAGGAACCGGGATCAAGGCGTAGAGCATAACGGCGAGTATATCCCATTGACATATCCAAATTGGGATATACCTTTGGGATATGGAAAAGGAGTATGGGTATGGCCCGGACCAATGTTTTTCAGTCAAACCGATCGCAAGCCGTTCGTTTGCCCAAGAGCGTTGCTTTTCCTGCCGGCGTTCGAGACGTCACCATATTGCGTGAGGGCAAGCGCCGCGTGATCGTGCCTTCCGATGCCATCTGGGACGATTTTTTCGACGCGCCAGGGATTGATCTGGGTGAAAGGGATCAGCTGGCAACTCAGCAACGTGAGGCATTTTGATGCTGCGCTACATGCTGGATACCAATTTATGTATCCGGGTACTACGCGATAGACCGCCTGGCCTGCGCGAACGCTTCAATACAGAGGCCGATGGGCTCGCCATCTCCACGATTATTTTGACAGAACTGCTGCACGGCGCGGCCAAATCATCACGCCCTGAGCATAACCGCCGAGAGGTCGAGCGTTTTTCATCCCGGCTGGAAGTTTTGCCCTTTGATGCTGATGCTGCGGGGCATGCGGCGGATATCCGCGCGATGCTGGAGAGGGAGGGCAAAATGATCGGCGGCTATGACTTACTGATTGCTGGTCATGCGCGGAGCAGGGGAATGATCGTGGTAACAGGCAATCTGGGAGAGTTTCGGCGCGTGGCCGGATTACGCTGCGAAGATTGGCTGGTGGAATCGCCTCAGTAAATTATTTCCCCTTGGTGATTACCACACTCGCCTGCGCCATCTTGGCCGGTTCGCTCGTGTGTAGCCCGACGCGCAGCGACTTCAGCTGGGCGAGGCGCGCCTTGAAGTTGGAAAGGTTCTGGCCGGTCAGCTGGGCGACGGTCGTGAACTTCACCGAGTTGGGATTGATGTTCACCCCGTTGCGATACAGTTCGTAGTGCAGATGCGGGCCGGTCGACAGGCCGGTGGAGCCGACATAGCCGATCACCTGTCCACGGCGGACGCGCTGCCCGATGCTGGCGGCGATGCGGCTCATATGCGCGTAGCCGGTGGCGATGCCGCCGCCATGGCGGAGCTTCACATAATTGCCGTGACCGCCATGCCGCCCGGCAAATTCGACGATGCCGTCGGTCGCCGCATAGATGGGCGATCCATAGGGCGCGGCGAAATCGATGCCCGCATGCATGCGGGTGTAACCCAGGATCGGGTGCTGGCGCATGCCATAACCGGAGGACACATGGCCCGCGACCGGCATGGTCAGCACGCCGCGCCGTTCGCCGACGCCGGAGGCCTCGAACCATTCGCTGCGGTCGCCATTGGTCCATTTGAGCATGTCGAGCGACTTGCCGCGCGTGCGGCCAAGGCCGGCATAAAGCAGGTCACCGACCTCGACATCGCCGGTTTCGGCGCGGCGATAATCGAGAATGATGTCGTACCGGTCGCCCGAGCGGATATCCTCGATGGGGATTTGCTGGGCGATTACGCGAAGGAAGGATTGGATCGACTTGGGCGGCGCACCGGCCGCGCGGGCGGAGCGATAGAGACTATCGCCGACAATGCCCTGGATGCGCAGGGGGGTCGCATCGACCCTGATCGGGATGCGCTTCACCTGAAGCACATTGTTCACGCGGGTCAGTTCCACCGCCAGGTCTAGGCGGGCGCGGAACGCGAGATGGTCGAGCGGACGCGGGACATTGCGGGTCGGGCGGCGGCCAAGCACGATGTCGAGACGGGTGCCGGCCTTCAGCATGCCCGGCTTCACGTCGCCGCCAATGATGTCCATGACCTGCGACGCGTCGGAACTGCTGACGCCGGCGCGGGAGAGGGCGCGGCCGAAGCTGTCGCCGTCGCCGATCGCTGCGCTCAGTTCAATCTGAGGACGTTCGGGGGTTTCGGTGAGGGAAGAAACTGCATCGGTCGCCGCCATGTGCCGGCCGCTGTCTGCGCCAAGCGCCAGCGGCGTCGTCATCTGGCTGCGCATCTCCTGATATTGCTTCTGGCCCAACAGAGGCTCAGGCGCAGCGGGGATGGGCTGAAACCCGGGTGAAAGCGCCAGCGCGCAGGCGCATAGCGCCGTGCAGGTGGCAAGGCCGCGAAACCATTCGAGCGAGCCGATATTCTGGCCGAGATCGGGAACGAGATTGATGTCTTCCGCCCAGTCGCGCACCTTCGTGCGCCAGTCGCGGCGGTCCACGAACGGAGCCGGAACTGCGTCGGCCATCCACAGGGATGCGGCTGCGCCGCCCTGACCGGACCCGAAATCGCTTTTCTGAAACAAGACCGGCAATCCCCCGGATATTTCCTTGCGGCCACGACCCCCGTCGCGTTCTCCGCTTGGCGTGTTGTGAAGGGATAGGGTTAAAGTCAACTTAACACACGGATTCTGCGGCGAACCCTGCGGTGAACCGTGCGTGGCGGGGGATCGCGCGCTTATTTGTCGCGGAACCTTCCTTTCCCTTGCGCTGCGTTCTTGCTTCCCCGACATAGGAAAGGTCATGGCCAGCTTCGCCCGTTCCGCCATCACCGCTGTGCTTGGCCCGACCAATACCGGCAAGACCTATCTGGCGGTCGAAAGGCTCTGCGCGCACTCCAGCGGCATGATGGGATTCCCCCTCCGCCTGCTGGCGCGCGAGGTTTATGAGCGGGTCGTTGCGATCAAGGGCAGGGACAGTGTTGCGCTGATCACTGGCGAGGAAAAGATCTGCCCGCCCCAGGCGCGCTATTTCCTGTGCACCGCCGAAAGTATGCCCGTCGATGGGGATTATGCCTTTGTTGCGCTCGATGAGGCGCAGCTTGGCGCGGACCCGGAGCGCGGGCATGTGTTCACCGATCGGCTGCTGCACGCGCGAGGGCGGGAGGAGACGATGATCCTCGGCTCGGCCAGCGTCGCGCCGCTCGTGCGGGCGCTGGTCAAGGATGTCGAGATTATCGGCCGTCCGCGTTTTTCCACATTGTCCTATGCGGGCGCGAAGAAGCTTTCCCGCTTGCCCAAGCGCTCCGCCATCGTCGCCTTCTCAGTGGAGGAGGTCTATGCCGTCGCCGAAATGCTGCGCCGGTTCCGCGGCGGCGCTGCGGTGGTGATGGGCGCGCTGTCGCCGCGCACACGCAATGCGCAGGTCAAGATGTTCATGGAGGGCGAGGTCGATTATCTCGTCGCGACCGACGCGATCGGCATGGGCCTCAATCTGGATGTCGCGCATGTCGCCTTCGCATCGCTCCGCAAATTTGACGGGCATCGCATCCGTAGGCTGACGGTATCGGAAATGGCGCAGATCGCCGGGCGTGCGGGGCGGCATCACAAAGACGGCACCTTCGGCAGCCTGGGCGGCGAGGAGGGCGGTGCATCCTTCACGCCCGCTGAGATTGAGGCGATCGAGGAGCATCGCTTTCCGCGCCTTGACGCGCTCTACTGGCGCGACGGCGCGCCGCGTTGTGACAGCGTGGCAATGCTGATTGCCGATCTGGAGCAGAGGCCTGATCGCCCGGAATTGCGCGCCGCGCCCGAGGCGGTCGATCTGGCTGTGCTCAAGCGCATGGCCGAGGACCCGCTCGTCATGGAACGGGCGCGGGGACGCAGGCAGGTGACGCGGCTATGGGCTGCCTGCGGCCTGCCCGATTTCCAGAAGCTGGGTCCCGATCATCACGCCCGCATGGTGTCGCGCATCTGGCGCTTCCTGTCGGAAGGGAACGGCTTCATCCCCCGCGACTGGTTCGCGCAGCATCTGGCGCGGCTCGACACGATACAGGGCGATATCGACACGCTGTCGGCGCGGATCGCGGCGGTCCGCACATGGTCTTATGTCGCGCACCGGCCCGACTGGCTGGAGAATCCCGCCGAGATGGCGGAGCGGACGCGGGTGCTGGAGGAGAAGCTGTCCGACGGCCTGCATGCCGCACTGGCGCAACGTTTTGTGGATCGCCGCACCTCCGTCCTGCTGCGCGATATCGGCAGGAAAGCCGGCGATCTGCCTGTCGATATCAGCGCGGATGGCGAAGTCGGTATCGACGGTGAAATCATTGGACGGCTTGACGGATTCCGTTTCTCGGTTGATCCCGATGCACGCGGCGAAGATCGCAGGAAGCTGTTGGCGGCTGCGGAGAGGCGGCTCGGAAGGATTTTGGGGATGAAGGCGGAGGAATTGCTGGCGGCGGCCGATTCGGCCTTTGCGCTGGAAGTAAGGCCGGGCGAAATGCCCGCGATCCTGTGGGACGGACATGCCGTGGCGACGTTGGCCGCTGGGCCATCGCTGACTGCGCCGGCGGTGAAGCTCGACCGGGCGATCATGGACTTGGGACCGGACCTACAGAAGCGTGTGTCCGAGCGGCTTGGCCTGTGGATGACCGCGCAGAAGGAACGTCATCTACTGCCGCTTGTGAAGATGGCGGAAAGCGCAACCGATCCGGAAGTGCCCGCCGTGGTCCGGGCGATGTTTGCGCAGCTTGGCGACGCTGGTGGGATCGCGCCGCGCGAGGATCTCGACGCCGCGCTCGGCCATCTGGACAAGGACCAGCGGTCGATATTGCGCCGCGCCGGCATCACGATCGGCGTGCTCGATCTGTTTCATCATGGACTGCTCAAGCCCGGCGCGGCCCTGTGGCGCATGGCGCTGCTGAGCGCGCGCAAGGGCAAGCCGATGTTGCCGCTGCCGCCGGCTGGCGCGGTGATCCTGCCGGCGGGCGATCGCAGCGCCGAAATGGGCGCGCGGATAGCCGGTTTCCGCACGTTCGGACCCCTGCAGCTGCGCATCGACATCGCCGAGCGCATCGCGCGCGCGGCGCATGAGGCGATCGCCAAAAATGCGCCGTTCACCGCAGCGGACCCGCAGGTCGTGTCGCTGGGTGTCGTCGAGCCGGCTTTCCTCCACTTGATGCGCGACGCGGGATTCCGTCCCGTCGCTCCGCCCGCTCAGCCCGAGGGTGAGAGCGTGACGGAGGGGGAGACTGTAGCGCCCGCCGGCCCGAACTGGGCGTTCCGGGGCCGACGCAAGGCGCGCCCGCAGGACACAGCCAAAAATGCCGGGCCGAGGCAGAAGAACAGCGGCCCCCGGCGCAATGATGCGCGGCAGAAGCCTGCGCCTACGGCCGGTAACGCCGGTAGTGCAGGTGCTGGTGGCGGCAATCAGGCGTTTGCAGGGCTGGCCGCCCTTCTGGAACGCGGTGGCTAAGCCAGGGCGCATGGAACCATCCGGCCTGCCGCCGCAGGGCGGAACCCTGCGTATCGACAAATTTCTGTGGTTCACCCGGTTAGCGCGCAGCCGCTCCTATGCGCAGGCGCTGGCGGAGGAGGGGCATATCCGCCTGAATGGGCGCAGAATCGACCGGGCGCATGCGCCGGTGCGGCCGGGCGACCTGATCACCTTGCCGCATGGCGCCTCCGCCCGGGTCGTTCGGGTGAGCATGTTGCCTGCGCGACGCGGCCCGGCGCCCGAGGCGCAGAGCTGTTACGAGGAAATTCGGGTCGGCGACTGAAAAGAAATGATTTGTGCGCATATTATTGACGCGGGGTCGGGCCGGGAATAGCAGGACCCGAACGTAACGAAGAGTGCCATGCAATGACTTATGTCGTCACCGACGCCTGCATCCGCTGCAAATATATGGATTGCGTCGAGGTTTGCCCCGTAGATTGTTTCTACGAGGGCGAGAACATGCTGGTCATCAACCCCAACGAGTGCATCGATTGCGGCGTGTGCGAGCCCGAATGCCCCGCCGAGGCGATCCTCCCCGACACCGAGAACGGGTTGGAGAAGTGGTTGGAACTCAACACCAAATTCTCCGCCGAATGGCCCAACATCACGACCAAGGGCGAAGCGCCCGCCGACGCTGATGAATATAAGGGCCAAGAGGAGAAGTTCGAGAAGTATTTCTCGGCTGAGCCGGGCTCGGGCGACTGAGCCTTTAGAAGGCGCACATCCAAGCGAAAGGCGGATTAATTCCGCCTCATTTCGCATGGGCTGGTAATTTTATTACGAATCTGCTACATGCGCTGCAGCAGCGAACGCCGTCGCGTTCGTGTGGAGATAATTCGTCCCATGATTCTACGGTGACGTTGCGGGCTATCCTGCATGTATCCCCCTTTACATGCGCCCGGACGACGCTGGCCTCCCAGTTGATTGAAGGAAAGGTACCAAATGGCTGCCAAGGCGCTGTCCTTTGACGTCGGTGACTATGTCGTTTACCCCAAGCACGGCGTAGGCCGCGTGATCGAACTCCAGAAGGAGCAGATCGCGGGCATGGAATTGGAGCTGTATGTGCTCCGTTTCGAGAAAGAGCGCATGACGCTCCGTGTCCCCACCAACAAAGCCGAAGGCGTGGGCATGCGCAAGCTGTCCTCCGACAAGACGCTGGGCGAAGCGCTTGAGACCCTGAAGGGTAAGCCCAAGGTGAAGCGCACCATGTGGTCGCGCCGGGCCCAGGAATATGAAGCGAAGATCAATTCGGGCGACCTGGTGTCGATCGCCGAAGTGACGCGCGATCTGTTCCGCGCTGACGATCAGCCTGAGCAGAGCTATTCCGAGCGTCAGATTTTCGAAGCGGCCTCCAGCCGCCTCGCTCGCGAACTGGCGGCGATGGAAGAGACGGACGAGCCGGGCGCTCTCAAGAAGATCCTGCGCATCCTGAACGAGGCTGCGCCGAAATATAACAAGGAACGCGCTGAATAAAGCGTGTTAGAGATTAAACGGAAAGGCGCCTCCGGGCGCCTTTTTTGTTGGCTATTGCTGCGTGTTGGTGCTGCGAGGGGAGCAATGTTCATCGTGTCGCAGATGCAACACGTCGCTTTTGATCGCGCTATTCACCCATAATGGATTTTTCGACAGTTCGTTTCTCCGGCGTTCGCTCTTATGTGCAGTGCATCATTTGGATGGAGTGCGCATGGCCAGATTTGCTATCGTTTTCGCAGCCCTGATTACTTTGGCCGGATGCCGTCAGGAGCCACGTTTGAGCGCGCCGAATGACGGAGAAAATGCCTTGATGGGGAATGTGGAAAACACGACCCGGCCCTAAATATCCGATTCTCGCTTGGAAATCATGCATCTCTTCTGTATTGTGTGGGCAATACAGTAGGAGGAGTAGCTGATGTCCAGAACGCTTTTTGTCTCCGTGGCGGGCGCTGCGCTTGCCCTGTCCACGGCTTGTTCAAGCCATGATGCCGCGACCCAGTCTGGTGCTCCGGTCAACACGGCGGGCCTGCGCGATTTCCACAGTGTGCAGTCGACCGGTCCGGACAACGTCCTAATCACCGTGGGCAAGGATTTTGCCGTGAAGGCGGAGGGCAGCGATCGGGCGATGAAGGTGCTGGAGATCAAGGTCGTGAACGGCGAACTCCGGATCGGCCGAAAGGAAGGCTGGATGAACATGTTCGGCGGGATGGACGAGGGCGCCACCATTCGCGTGTCGATGCCGTCGATCGACAGCGTGGGGCTTACCGGATCGGGTGATGTGGATGTCGACCGCGCCGAGGGCTCTGCCCTTGACCTGTCCCTGACGGGTTCAGGCAATCTAAAGATCGGCTCGGCTAAGGTGGCTATGCTGACTACCGATGTTACTGGGTCGGGCAATGTCGCCCTGGCTGGCACGGCGGACAGCGCAAAGCTATCGACCACCGGGTCCGGTGACGTCGAGGGCAAGGGATTGAAGGCGGGTCGCGCTTCCGTGTCTGTGCTGGGTTCCGGCAATGTCGGCTTTGCGTCTGACGGGCCGGTCGATATCAGCATCATGGGGTCTGGCGACGTCGATGTGAAAGGCAAGGCGCAGTGCAAGGTTTCGGCAATGGGTTCGGGCGACGCACACTGTTCGGCTTGAAGGGGGTAGGAGCGACGGCTCTGCTGCTGGCGGGGTTGACGGTCGCGCCCGCGCAGGCCGCGACCCAGAGCTACAGCGTCTCCCGTTTTGACAGCATCCGCGTCCTTGCGCCTGTGAAGGTCATAATCGCCACCGGCGGTGGCGTTTCCGGGCGTGGCGAGGGAGATCGCAGCGCGCTTGATCGCATCGACCTGTCCATGTCGGGCAGCACGCTGACCGTCCGGATGAAACCCGCGCAGATGGACGATCCTGCCGGTGCGCGGGCGACCATCATCCTGTCCACAGAGCAACTCCAGCGCGTGATGCTGGCCGGCGGGGGATCGCTGTCGGTTGACCGGATGAAAGGCCTGAATGCGACCGTTCAGCTATCGGGCAGCGGCAATGTATCGGTCGGAACGATGGCCGTGGACCGACTGGACGTCTCCATCATGGGCAGCGGAAAGATGACCGCTGCCGGCAGCGCCGCCGTGCTGAACGCGACCATCTCCGGGCCTGGTGCGCTGCTGGCCGAGGGACTGAAGGCCAAGCAGGTCAAGATATTGGGCGATGGCCCCGGGAATGTCATAGTGACGGCCACGACCGACGCTGATGTCGTCGCGCGCGGATCGGGCGATGTTACGGTCCTGGGAAAAGCGGCCTGCAAGGTAAACCGCGGCGGCACGGGGAATATCCAGTGCGGCGGGAAGGATTATTGAAGCGTCCCACTCAATCAAGCTTCCGTTCGTTTCTCGACTACGCTCGAAACGAACGGGCGTGAGTGCTTGATCGTATTGGGATAGGCTTTGAGCCCTCCGCTCAGGCGTCCTGTTTAGCGGACAGGTCTGAGAGGCTGACGCCCACCCGCTGCATCTGCGCGGCGACGGGGGGCCAGACATTTTCCAGGAAATGGGTTTTCTCGATGGCGCGCAACCGGCGTGTCGCCCCATCGGCAACGAACATGCCGACGCCGCGCTTCACGGTCACAAGGCCCTCGTCCTGAAAGCTCTGATAGGCTTTCGCCACGGTCAGGGGGTTTGCGCCCTGCTGTGCAGCGAAGGCGCGCACGGACGGCAGCATGTCACCATCGCGGAACATGCCGTCGAGGATCGATGCGGAAATCACCTCGCGCAGGCGAAGATAGACTGGCTTGGTTTCGTCGGCCATGACTGCATCAGTGACATAATACAGCCAGTCGCGCAACGCAGAAATTAAAACAAATATGCTCGCAGCAATTTGTAATTAAATATCCCAATTTCCGACAACGGTGTCATATTCTGGCCGAGGCCGCTCCTCGAGCGCTTTGAGCGGTGTACCGATGAAAACGAAGCCCGCGATGCGTTCATAAGGCGCGCCGAAAGCGTCGCGAACCGCATCGCTATAGGTCGGCCATCCTGTCAGCCATCCGCCCGCAAATCCCTGGGCATGGACGGCATTGAGAAGGTTCATAGTCGCTGCGCCGACGGACAGTTCCTGTTCCCAAATGGGGATTTTGCCTGCTTTCGGCGACGAGAGCACGACGACCAAAGCCGGCGCCTGATGCGCGAACTGGTGCATCGCCTCGATCTCCAGCCGCCCGGCAGTGGGATTCGCCTCTCGATAGGCGCGCTCCAGCAGGGCAGCGAGCGCGTCCCGTTGATCCGATCCCACTATGACGAAACGCCACGGCGCAAGTTTGCCATGATCTGGTGTGCGGATCGCAACCTCCAGCATCGTGCGAAGTTGCGCATCATCGGGGCCTGGCGCGCCAAGGTCGCGGGGTTTGCCCGAACGGCGGGTCTGCAGGAGGGTGAGCGGGTCGGTGCGATCGTTGAACATCGCGGCCTAGATGGATCGCCAGTGCGGCGGGTGCAAGGGGACGCAATCGTAACGAAATTATATTCTTCACAGCCGCAATTTTGGTGCTAGGCTTTGGCCATTACGCTCGGCCTTCGGCCATGGGCGGCTCGTAATCCGTGTCGAAAGGTTGGCCATAGATGGCAACGCACCCGGGACCGGCTGGCGACGCGGCAGGGACATTCCTTGGTCATCCCCGGGGTCTGTTCATCCTTTTCTTTGCCGAAATGTGGGAGCGTTTCTCCTACTATGGCATGCGCGCGCTGCTGATCTTTTATCTCACCAAGCATTTCCTGTTCGGCGACGATCAGGCCTATCTCCTCTACGGCGCGTACACCTCGCTGGTCTATATCACGCCGGTCATCGGCGGCTATCTCGCCGACCGCTATCTTGGCGCGCGCAAGGCCGTGCTGGCGGGCGGCGTGTTCATCGCCTTTGGTCATCTGCTGATCGCGGCCGTCGAGGGACCGGCGGGGCAGAGTCCTTTTCATCTGAACGGCTTCTACCTCGCGCTCGCCTTCATCATCGTCGGCACCGGCTTTTTGAAGGCCAATATCTCGGTCCTGGTCGGCGAACTCTATGCGAAGGACGATAATCGCCGGGACCCGGCCTTCTCCATCTTCTATATGGGCATCAATCTGGGCGGCGCGATCGGTCCGGTGATCTGCGGCGTGCTGGGCGAGACGGTCGGCTGGGGATGGGGCTTCGGCGCAGCCAGCATCGGCATGTTGCTCGGCCTCATCGTGTTCGTGATCTACCGCCCCTTGCTGATGGGCGCGGGCGAGCTGCCGTCGCCCCAGGCGATGCGGGAGCGGTCGGCGATCGGCCTGTCGCGGGAATGGAGCATCTATGTCGGCGGCGCGCTCGGCATCGTCGGCATCTGGATATTGATCCGCTATGCCGAATTGCTGGGCTATCTGTTGCTCGCCTTTTCCGCGCTGACGGTGATCTACATCCTCTACCGGGCGATCTGGACGCTGAACCGGATAGACCGGGACCGGATCTTCGTGGCGCTGTTCCTGATCGCGCTCAACCCGCTCTTCTGGGGGCTGTTTGAACAGACCGGATCGTCGCTCAACATCTTCACCGACCGACGAGTGGATCGGGTCATGCTGGGCGTCGATGTCCCGGCTTCGGTGTTCCAGTCCGTCAATTCGGTATTCATCATTTTGCTCGCACCCATGTTCGCCGTCCTGTGGACCTGGCTCGACAAGCGCAGGCTGGAGCCGTCTGCGCCCGCCAAGTTCGGCATCGGGATGATCCTGTGCGGCGCTGGCTTTTTGGTGCTGGTCGCCGGCGCTGCGGCGGCGGGCAGCCAGCTGACGCCGGTCATCTTCGTATTCCTCGTCTATCTGTTCCACACCATGGCGGAGCTGTGCTTCTCCCCCGTCGGCCTGTCGGCGATGACGCGGCTCTCGGTGTCCAGCATGGTCGGGCTGGTGATGGGCACCTGGTTCCTAGCGATGGCGGCGGGCAATTTCATCGCCGCGCTAATCGCGCGGGCGACGGACAGCGCGGATGCAGGTGTGGATCGCGTGCTGGCTGTCTATACGCAGATTGGCTGGTTCGCCGTGGCGGTCGGCGTCGGCGTGATGCTGCTTGCGCCATGGATCACGAAGCTGATGCACCTCGACCTGATCGGTGTAGAGCCGGTCGACGCGGACAGGCAGGATATACGGATCGAAGGGGAGAGAGCGTGATGGCGATCAGACTGACCCACATGGCCCTGTTATGCGCGTTTGGTGTTGCGGCCTGCGCGGCTCCGGCAAAGGAGGGTCCAAAGTCTGCAAGCGCGAAGGACAACCCGTCCGCCGAACCCGCCGATCCCTATCCCTCGACCTACGCGCCCTATCCCGGGCAACCGACGGTCGTGCGCAACGTCACCATCTTCGACGGCGAGGGTGGGCGCATCGATAATGGCGTCATCTTCTTCGTCAGCGGCAAGATTTCCTCGATCGGCGGGCCGGACACGCCCATCCCGGCGGATGTCGCGGTGTTCGACGGGACGGGCAAGTATCTGACGCCCGGCGTCATCGATATTCACAGCCATCTAGGCGACTATCCCTCGCCCTCCGTCGATGCGCTCAGCGACGGCAATGAGATGACTTCGCCGGTGACGCCGGATGTGTGGGCGGAACACAGCATCTGGCCGCAGGACCCCGGCTTTTCCCGCGCGCTCGTCAATGGCGGCGTCACGGCGCTGCAGATATTGCCGGGATCGGGCAACCTGTTCGGCGGGCGCGGCGTGACTTTGAAGAATGTCTATGCGCGCACGATGCAGGGCATGAAGTTCCCCGGCGCGCCCTACAGCCTAAAGATGGCGTGCGGCGAGAACCCCAAGCGCGTCTATGGCGAGCGCAACACCAAGCCGTCCACCCGCATGGGCAATATCGCCGTCGATCGCCAGACCTGGATCAAGGCGCGCGAATATCAGAAGAAGCGCGCCGAGGGGAAGGAACAGACCCGCGATCTGGCGATGGAAACGCTGGCCGATGTGCTGGAGGGCAAGATCCTTGTCCACAACCATTGCTATCGCGCGGACGAGATGGCCAACGTCATCGATATGTCGAAGGAGTTCGGCTACAAGGTGACCGCATTCCATCACGCCGTCGAAAGCTACAAGATCGCCGACCTGCTGAAGGCGAACGGCATCTGCTCGGCCATGTGGGCCGACTGGTATGGCTTCAAGATGGAAAGCTATGACGGCATTCGCGAGAATATCGCGCTGGTCCATAATGCGGGCGCCTGCGCCATCGTCCACAGCGATGATGAGAACGGCATCCAGCGTTTGAACCAGGAAGCGGCCAAGGCGATAGCTGCGGGACGCCGCATGGGCATCAATATTCCCGACGAGGTTGCGTGGGAATGGCTGAGCTACAACCCCGCCAAGGCAATGGGGATCGGCGACAGGACCGGCAGCCTGAAAGTCGGCAAGATGGCCGATATCGTCCTGTGGAACGGCAATCCGTTCAGCGTCTACACCCGGCCGGAGAAGGTGTGGATCGACGGCGCGATGATGTATGACGCCAACGATCCGAAGAAACGGCCGGTGAGCGACTTCGAGCTTGGCCAGATCGGTGCGGGAGATGTGAAATGAAGCGCGCTAGCCTCTATCTCGCCGCCACGCTCATGGCCTCCCTGTCGATCCCGGCCATGGCGCAGACCATCGCTATCACCGGCGGCAAGCTGGCCATCGGCGATGGCGGTGAACCGGTCGAGAATGGCACGGTGGTCATCACCAACGGCAAGGTCGTGGCGGCGGGCGCGGGCGTCGCTGTCCCCGCCGGGGCGCAGCGCGTCGATGCGACGGGCAAATGGGTGACGCCGGGCCTCGTTTCCGGCTTCTCCCGCGTTGGTCTGGTCGAGGTGACCTATGTCAGCCAGACCAATGACAGCACGGCGGAAAAGTCGCCCTTCTCCGCCGCGCTCGACGTATCGACGGCGATCAATCCACTGGCCAACCCGATCGCGATCAGCCGCACGAGCGGCATCACCCGCGCCGTCGTGGTGCCGGAGGGCGCCGGCAGCGTGTTCGCGGGGCAGGGCGCCGTCATCGATCTGGGCGCGGACATGAGCCCGATCACCAAGGCGCAGGCCTTCCAATATGTCGAACTTGGCGAAACCGGTGCGAAACGGGCGGGGGGCAGCAGGCCCGCCGCCTATCTGCTGTTCCGCACCTCGCTGCGGGAGGCGCAGGACTATGCGCGAAACCCCGCTGCCTATGATGGCCGGTCGAAGGACAGCATCCTCACCCGCGCCGATGCCGAGGCACTGGTTCCGGTAGTGCAGGGCAAGACCCCGCTGATGGTTCACGCCGAAAGCGCGCGCGACATCCTGGCGGCGCTCGACCTGCGGAAGGAATTTCCTGCGCTGAAACTGATCCTCGCGGGTGCGTCGGAAGGATGGACAGTCGCGAGCCAGATCGCGGCGGCGAAAGTACCGGTGATCGCCGGCGGCTTGGAGGACTTGCCCGCCCACTTCGAGACGATTGCCGCGACCCAGTCCAATGTCGGACGGATGGAGAAGGCTGGCGTCATGGTCGCGCTTGGCATGTTCAGCGGCGACGACGGACTGCAGGTGCGCGTCGCGACGCAGCAGGCCGGGAATATGGTTGCTTTGCAGAAGGTGCCGGGAGCCACGGGGCTGCGTTGGGGCCAGGCGCTCCGCGCGATCAGTTCCGCTCCCGCGGAGGCCGTGGGCCTGGGCGACCGGATTGGGTCATTGAAGCCGGGCCGCGCAGGCGATGTGGTGATCTGGGACGGCGATCCGCTGGAACTGGAGTCCGCGCCTGTCGCCGTATGGATCGACGGCGTGGCGCAACCGATGGAAAACCGCCAGACCAAGTTGCGCGACCGCTATGCATCGCCCGCGCCGGGCGTGCTGCCAAAGGCGTATGAGCATTAGGGCCTGACCATATGATCGGCAGGGGCATGCCCGCCACCTGACACCGGTGGCCAGAACCGAGCTTTCGCTGTGCGCGTCGCCATTATCGTGCTATACATGCTTATCGCATCGTCTTTCACGACCAGGGTGTGACAGAGAGTGCACTGGCTCCCGGTTGTTTGGGAGACGGGCATTGAACATTCATTACATCACCGGACGGTTACAGCAGGCGCGGACCATGGCTGCGCAGTCGGCCGATCCCTGTGCCCGCGTGGCGCATCTGGCAATGGTGCGCAGCTATCAAAGGCTGCTCGTCATGCTGCAGCCTTGTGGCCTGCCCAAGTCCCTTGTCCCGGTGCCGGTGACACCGCCCGCATTCCTGGTCGCCCACCCGTCGCACACTGTTTTGGCGGCGCATAGCGCGTCCTGAATCTGCGTCAGGGTTCGCCCTGTCTTTCGAACTCAGCCCAAGGAGGCGAACCATCTATCCTTCATCCCAACTGTGCCGGGCACAGGAAAAAGCCCAAATGGCCCGAGCCGCCGACAGCTCCCTTGCCAACGTCCGCAGGATTGCGACCAACGCCGCGCTCATGTGGCGCAACGAGGGCATCAATGCCGAAAAGCGGGAGCGGCGCGCGTCGGCAGCGCAGGCGCGGCTTGCGCTGACCGGGCTGCTTATCGAACCGACTGCTTCGGGTCCGGCTCCAGGCAATGACTGCTTCGACAACGAAAACCCGGACCGTCATATAGCGTCGCTCTGACGCACGACCAGCATCACACGAAGGAATATCCATGGCCAAAAGTCAGAAAAAGTCGAACCGCGAAGTCCGCAAGCCCAAGGCAGAGCAGCCCAAGAAGGCCAATGCCTCCAACCCGTCCTCCAAGCCCGGGGTTGTCGGCATCGTGAACATCAAAAGCTGAAAGCCCACGCCAATCTGGCTTAAAGCCGCGCCATGGCCATCATCTTCTCGCCATAGCGCGGTCCGGCCGTACCGCCGATCGGCGCGGCGGCTTCCAGTGCGGCCAGGTCGCCGGCGTCCAGTGTGACCTTCACCGCCGCCATGCTGTCCTCCAGCGTGACCCGGCGTTTGAAGCCGGGGATCGGCACGATGTCGTCACCTTGCGCAAGCAGCCAGGCCAGCGCGATCTCGCCGCCGCTGGCGTCATGCTTCGCCGCGATCGTCTTCACGACATCAACGATCTTCAGGTTGGCGTCGAAATTCTCTTCCGAATAGCGCGGATCGTTCAGGCGGAAATCGCCCTCTGGCAGGTCGGAGCGCTTGGTGATCTGCCCCGTCAGGAAGCCCCGGCCAAGCGGGCTGAACGGCACGAAGCCGATATTGAGTTCGCGGCAGACGGGCAGTATGTCATTCTCCACCTCCCGCTCCCACAGTGAATATTCGGACTGGATCGCCGTGACCGGGTGGACGGCGGCGGCGCGGCGGATGGTCGCTGCGCCTGGTTCCGACAGGCCGATATGGCGGATTTTGCCCTCACGCTTCAGCTCCACCAGCGCGCCCATCACTTCCTCGATCGGCACATTGGGATCGACGCGGTGCTGATAATAGAGGTCGATCGTGTCGATCCCCAGACGCTTCAGCGATCCCTCACAGGCCCGGCGCACATTTTGCGGTGTGGAATCGACGCCCTGAATGTCCGTGCCCTCGAACCTAAAACCGAACTTGGTGGCGATCACCAGCCCTTCCCGCTTGCCTTTGATCGCCTCGGCCAGAAGCTCTTCGTTGACATGGGGGCCATAGACCTCCGCCGTGTCGAAGAAGGTGACGCCAAGGTCCATCGCCCGATGCAGCGTGGCGATCGACTCCGCCTTGGTTCCGTTGCCATAGACGCCGGCGTCCCCGCCGCCCATGGGCATGCACCCAACGCCAAGGGCCGACACCTTAAGATCATGACCAAGCGTGCGGTATTTCATCTCGCCTCTCCATCTGCTGCGGAAAAATGATCGATCGGGCCGGTGCTTCGCGCTATGAGGCCGCCAAGAACGGGATACGGAAACAGGCATGTCGCGCAACTATTTCGGTACAGATGGCATCCGGGGCCGCACCAATCAATGGCCGATGACGCCGGAACTGGCGATGAAGGTCGGCATGGCGGCCGGAACGCACTTTTTGCGCGGCAAGCACCGGCATCGCGTGGTGATCGGCAAGGACACGCGCCTGTCGGGCTATATGGTCGAGAACGCTCTGGTCGCAGGCTTTACGGCGGTGGGGATGGATGTGGTGCAATTCGGGCCGATCCCGACGCCCGCCGTCGCCATGCTCGCCCATTCGATGCGCGCGGATCTGGGCGTGATGATCTCGGCCAGCCACAACCCCTATTATGACAATGGCATCAAGCTGTTCGGCCCTGACGGGTACAAGCTGTCCGACGCGGATGAGGCGAAGATCGAGGCGCTGCTGGGCGGCGATATCGCGCTCGCGGCGTCCGAGCATATCGGCCGCGCCCGCCGTGTGGAGGACGCCCGCGGCCGCTATATCCATGCCGTGAAATCCAGCTTCCCTGCCGATTTGCGCCTCGATGGGCTGCGGATCGTCGTCGATTGCGCGAACGGCGCGGCCTATCAGGTCGCCCCTTCCGCGCTGTGGGAGCTTGGCGCGGAAGTGATCGCGGTCGGGGTTACTCCTGACGGCACGAACATCAACGACGGCTGCGGATCGACCGCGCCGCTGTTGCTGCAGGAAACGGTGCTGTCGGCGGGTGCGGACATCGGTATCGCGCTGGACGGCGACGCCGACCGGCTGATCGTGGTCGATGAGAATGGCGTAATTGTCGACGGCGACCAGATCATGGCGCTGATCGCCGCCAACTGGGCGCGGGAGGGGACTCTGCGTGGTGGCGGCCTAGTCGCGACGGTGATGTCGAACCTGGGCCTTGAACGCTTCCTGTCGGATAAGGGCATCGCGTTGGAGCGCACGAAGGTCGGCGATCGTTATGTGCTGGAGCGGATGCGCTCGGGCGGTTTCAATGTCGGCGGCGAGCAGTCTGGCCATATGATCCTGTCCGACTATGCGACCACGGGTGACGGTACGATCGCCGCGCTGCAGGTGCTGGCGGCGCTTGTGCGCAGCGGAAAGCCCGCCAGCGAACTGCTCCACCAGTTCGACGCCGTGCCGCAATTGCTCAAGAATGTCCGTTTCTCCGGCGGCAAACCGCTCGACCATGAGGATGTGAAGAAGACGATCGCGCAGGCCGAAGCCGAACTACAGGGATCGGGCCGTCTGGTCATCCGCCCCTCCGGCACGGAGCCGGTGATCCGCGTGATGGCGGAAGGCGATCGTGAGGAACAGGTGCGCGACGTGGTCGACCGCATCTGCGCAGCGGTTGAAAAGGCGGCGGCGTGATATCCCTTTGCCGTCATTCCCGCGAAGGCGGGAACCCATCTCCGGAACGTCGTTCATGGTGGATGGCTCGGGAGATAGGTTCCCGCCTTCGCGGGAATGACAGAAGGGTTTGAACAATGCTTGAAATGCGCCCCGATTGCGAACGCTGCGGCACGAACCTGCCCGCCCACACCGGCGGTGCGTTCATCTGCTCGTTCGAATGCACATTCTGCGCGCCCTGCGCCGAAGAGCTTGATGATATCTGCCCCAATTGCAGCGGCGAGCTGCTCGACCGGCCGACGCGGGTGGGCGAGGCGCTCGCCAATAATCCGGCGTCCACGGAGCGGAAGCACAAGGCCGCCTGAGTGATTGCGCGCGTCCTCATCATTGCCGGGTCCGACAGCGGCGGCGGCGCGGGCATCCAGGCGGATGTGCGGACCGTCACCATGCTGGGCGGCCACGCCATGACCGCGATCACGGCCATCACCGCGCAAAATACGCTCGGCGTACAGGCGGTGCATCCGGTGCCGACCGACATGGTGGTCGCGCAGATGGAGAGCGTCCTCTCCGACATCGGCGTCGATGCGGTGAAGATCGGCATGATCGGCTCCGCCGCGACGGCCCATGCCGCGGCCGACATCCTGTCGGGTCTCGAAAAGACGCCGATCATCTTCGACCCCGTCATGGTGGCGACCAGTGGATCGGTGCTGGCCGATGCCGACACCATTGCCGCCTTCGAGCGGCTGATGCGGATCGCGACCGTCGTGACGCCCAACATCCCGGAACTGGAGGCATTGGGCGGAGACAGTATCGCCAAGCGCTTCGGTTGCACGGTGCTGGCGAAGGGCGGTCATGGTGAAAGCGCGACTTTGACGGACCGTCTGTTCGACGCCGGTGGGGTCATCAAGCAATGGCGTAGCCAGCGGATCGACACGCCGCACACCCATGGCACCGGCTGCACGCTGGCCAGTGCCATGGCGACCGGGCTGGCGCAGGGGCTGGGCATCGTCAGCGCCATCGACATGGCGCGGCGCTATGTGCGGGATTCGATCAAGCGCGCGCCAGGTCTGGGCGCGGGCCATGGGCCGATGGGCGTGCCACGGCATGCCTGATTTCGCGCATGAACTGCTCCATCATCCGGGTCTCGTCGCCGGCGTCGATGAAGCGGGCAGGGGGCCGCTCGCCGGACCCGTGGTCGCCGCCGCCGTCATCCTCAAACGCGAGGATTGTCCGGAGGGACTGAACGACAGCAAGCAGTTGAGCGCCGCGCGTCGCGCCGTTCTGGAGATCGAGATCAAGGCGCGGGCCGTCTGCTTCGGCATCGGCATGGCGAGCGTCGAGGAGATTGACGAGATCAACATCCTTTGGGCGACGATGCTGGCGATGACCCGCGCGGTGGATGCGCTCGCGCATGACTGCGCGCATGTGCTGGTCGACGGCAATCGCTGCCCCAAATGGCGCTACGCCTCCACGGCGATCGTAGAGGGCGACGCCAAATGCCTGTCGATCGCCGCCGCATCGATCCTCGCCAAGGAAGAGCGTGACCGGATGATGATCGCCGCCGCCCGTGAGCACCCGCATTACGGGTGGGAAAGCAACAAGGGCTATGGCAGTGCAAAGCATCTCGCGGCTTTGCGGGAACATGGCGTCACGCCGCTGCACAGGCGCAGCTTCGCGCCGGTTGCGCAGTTGGTGCTGATCTAAGGGCTGTGGACATTTAGGGATTCCCTTTTTGTTGGAAATCGGATTCAAGACTGGCGAAGGGAGAGCCATCTTGGATCGACATGGATTGAGCAATGAACAGTGGGAGTTGGTTGAGC
>JAHFPU010000214.1 GCA_023266635.1 Sphingobium sp. | reverse complement strand
ACCGGCAAGGTCACCGTCAATGGCCGCGACCAGGAAATCTACTTCGCCCGTCCGACCCTGCGTCTGGTTCTGAACCAGCCGTTCGGCGTGACCGAGCGTGAAGGCCAGTATGACGTGATCGCCACCGTCAAGGGCGGTGGTCTCTCCGGTCAGGCCGGCGCGGTCAAGCATGGCATCAGCCAGGCGCTGACCAAGTATGAGCCCGCCCTGCGCAGCACCGTGAAGGCAGAGGGTTTCCTGACCCGCGACAGCCGCACTGTGGAGCGCAAGAAGTACGGCAAGGCCAAGGCCCGCAAGAGCTTCCAGTTCTCGAAGCGCTAAGCTGCGGCAACATAGATTTTGGAAAGGGGCGGTCTTTCGGGACTGCCCCTTTTCTTTTGGGGAAAGGTCGTGCGATGGGCGAACGGTTCGAACGGCACAGACAACCCTGGACCGGCGATGAGGTCCAGAAGCTGCACACCCTCGCCAAGAAGGGCATGCCGCTCAAAGCCATCGCGAAGGCGCTGACCCGCAGCGAGGAATCGGTCAAGGACCGCGCGAAGGCGGACGGGCTGAGCATTTCGAAGCTACGGTAGACGACGGATCGTCCGCGCGAACTGTTTCATCGTCATCCCAGCGAAGGCTGGGATCTCGTGAGGCTTTGTTTGACCTGCGGCTGAAGGTCCCAGCCTTCGCTGAGACGACAATATCATGTGCCGTGATTGGCCGTATTACGATCGCCGAATCGCACCTACTGCTTCCCAGCAAGCCAGAAGAATTTGGCCCAAAACGAACCTATTAGGCCCCCATTTATCTTCGCAAATCTAGGGTGCATCGATCGAGAATTAGACACCGATCTATATCTTGCGGCGACGGCGTCAGAATATTGGGGGGAAGCATCGGTGGTGGCGCAGACATTCTCCACGCTCAATGCCTTGCGCGGTGCCGCCGCCATTGCCGTTGCGACGACGCACTGGCGATCGGCTTTCGGCCCTTATTATGCGCATAGCGGCTATCTCGCGGTTGACCTGTTCTTCCTGATAAGCGGCTTCGTAATCGCCTATTCTTATGACGCGAGGCTTTCGAGCGGTTGGTCGCTGACCCATTTCCTGCGGTTACGGTTCGTCCGCTTCTATCCCATGTATATTCTGGGGGTGTGCGTCACGCTGTGCGGCATATTCCTACTTCACAGTCAGGACCGGATGGGCGCCTCCTTGTCGGAAATCGGCGTCGCCTTCCTCTGCAATGGGCTCATGCTGCCATCATTCCCGATGGGGCAGTCCTACGCGGTCTTTCCGCTCAACAGCCCGGCCTGGACCCTCTATCTCGAACTCATCTGCAACCTGCTCTATGCGCTGCTGCATCGCTTCACAGGCCCGCGCAATCTCCTGCTCTCCATGGCGCTGTCCGCTGCGGCGCTGACAACGGTCGCGCTGGTTTTCGGCACAATCAACCTCGGCTTCAGCAGCTATAACTTCTTCGTGGGCTTTTTCCGCGTCGGCTTTTCCTTTTCGACGGGCGTCCTTTTGTGCCGCGCCTATCGCGCGAACCTGTTGCCTCGGCTGCGGGTGCCGGGCGTCATGATCATCCTGCTATGCTTGGCCTTCCTGCTGTATCAGCCGGTGACCAAAGCACCGTTCGAACTGCTATGTGTATTCCTGCTCTTCCCGCTGGCGATCATCGCCGCAGTTCGCTCGTCCGTCCACACGGGCATATCGGACATTCTGGGTAGTATATCCTATCCGCTTTACGCGCTGCACATGCCGGTCCTCGCAATCATTCTCGTCCTGTTTGGGGGAGGGTCGCCCTCTGCTCTGGCGTTTACAGCTTTAATCTGCCTGCTCGCTTTGCTGCTGGCATGCTGGGCGCTTGACCGGTGGATCGACCGGCCGATCAGGGTCAGATGGTCGAAGCCATCCCCGCGCCTTCCAGGCGAGCCCGCCATCGGTCCGCTGTCCGTGGCCTAGCTTTGCCTCATTCCCCGACCCCGGCAATCGCCTCAGGGCTCCATCCGCCGCCCATCGCCTGATACAGAGCCACTCGCGCCGTCAGCGCGTCCGCCTGCGCCTGAATCAGCGTCAGTTCCGCGCCGAGCAGACCGCGCTGCGCATCCAGTTGCTCCAGATAGGGGGAGTAGCCCGCCTTGTAGCGGTTGGTGGCATAACGGAATCCCTGCGACAGGGCATCGCGCTGCGCGGCCAATATCCGCGCTTGCTCGTCCGAATGACGGGCCGTCGCCAGCGCATCCTCGACCTCGCGAAACGCCGTCAGCGTCGCCTTGCGATAGGAAAAGGCGGCAATATCTCGCTGCGCGCCTGCGCTCTCCGCGCCCGCGCGCAGCCGCCCGCCCTCGAAGATCGGCGCCAATATGCTGCCGCCCAGCGAGAACAAAGTCAGTGGATCGTCGGGCAGCAGCGATGACCATGCCAGGCCCGCCGATCCGGTTAGCGGCACGCGCGGCAGGAACCGCTTGCGTGCGGCCGAGAGCGACTTGTCCGCTGCCGCAAGCTGAAACTCCGCCTGCGCAATGTCCGGTCGCCGGCCGAGCAGCGTGGAGGGCAGGCCGTCCGGGATCGCCGGCTCGGTCAGCGCCGTCAGTGTCGTCCCGCGCGCGATGGGGCCGGGCAGGTCCCCGGTCAGGAGCCGCAGGCCATTTTCCTGCCGCGCGATCCCCTGCTCCAGCGGCGGGATGATCTGTGCGGTCGCCTGATATTCCGCTTCCGCCTGCGCCAGCTCCAGCTTGGGTGAATAGCCCGCGTCCGTCCGGCTCCGCGCCAGCTTCAATGCGCCCGCGCGCGCGTCCAGCGTCTGCCGCGCCACCGCCAGCCGCGCGTCGAGCGCCAGCAGGGTGATATAGCCGCTCGCCGCTGTCCCCGCGACCGCCAGCCGCACGGAATCGCGCGCCGCCTGGCTTGCCAGCCAGCCCGATCGCGCCGCAGCCTGCGTGTCGGATAGTCGCCCGAACAGGTCGATTTCCCAGGCCGCTTGCAGCTGCGGCTGCGCCGTCTTCTGGTCGATCGCATTGCCAAAGGCGTTGATGCTGCGGGAATAGACGCCGCCGACCCCGGCATCCAGCGTCGGCAGCAACTGCGCGCGCGCCAGACGCTCCTGCGCTTTCGCGTCCCGGATGCGGGCGCCGGCGATCGCGATGTCCAGATTGTTGGACAGCGCCCGCTCGACGAGCGCCGTCAATGTTGGATCGCCAAACGCCTGCCACCACGCCTTGTCTAGCGGCGCTGTAGGCCCGGCATCGGTCCGCCAGGCGGCGGGCGGCGCTGCGGGTCCAACAGCCGCCGTCTCCACCGCCGGCCCGGCGCACGCCCCCAGGACATGCACACACATCGCCGTGAATATAAGGGCGCGCATCATTCGCTCGTATCGATCCGGATTTCTACCGACATGCCCGGTCGCAGTCGTTTCGCCAGCTCTTGTCCGGGGTCAACCTTCACCCGCACCGCGATCCGCTGCGCGACCTTCACGAAATTGCCCGTGGCATTGTCGGCCTTGAGCACCGCGAATTCCGATCCGGCGGCGGGCGACAGATTCTCGACCCGGCCGGACAGTTTTGCGCTGCCAAGTGCGTCCACCTTGAACGTCGCCCGCTGGCCGATCCGCATGCCCTTGGT
>JAHFPU010000093.1 GCA_023266635.1 Sphingobium sp. | reverse complement strand
CGCGGGGCTTGTGGTGACCATCCGCGACACCGACGTGCCGACCTTTCCGTCGCGGACGATCGATTATCTGCGCGTCGGCCTGCCCGTCCTTGCCGCGGTCGAGCTGTCGACCGATTTCGGTGAGATTATCACCGACCTTGGCGTCGGGGTGCATTTGACCGCCGGCGAGCCCGAAGCGCTGGTCGAGGCCGGCCTTGCGCTGTTCGCCAACCCGCAACGCTATGCGGCCATGCGTGCCGCCTGCGACGTCGCGGTGCGCGACATATTCTGCACCCGGCGCGCCGCGCGCGACATCCTCGACCACGCGCTGGGCGAAAGCGGGGACGGTTAAGGCGCGGCTTTTTCGACCGGACGGCGAAGACGCTCGATCCGCCAGACGATCACAAAACCGATCGCGCCTATCAGCAGATTGTTCGCGATATAGGCGGCAGCCGGCGCTGTAGCACCGGCGACCGGCTTGAGCGCAAAGAAGAGCGCGATGAACAGGCCCGCCGTCAGCAGCTCGACCGCCGCATAGGTTCGCGTCGCGCCCACGGCGAGCAGGCTGTGCAGGTTGATCGACGGCCAGGCGCGTAGGACGTCGCCGATCAGGTACAGGGTGATGATCCCGACCGCCGGCAACATGGCCTCGCCCAGCCCTAGCCTGATCCAGAATTGTGGCGCGAGCAGGAAGACCGCGAGGCCGCAGACCATCTTCGCCGCGGCGATGGCCAGATGCAGCCCATAGCCGCGCAGCCAGTGCGGCCGCGCGCCATGGCGAAGGGCCTCAGCGCGCTCGGGCAAGTAGATCTGGCCCATATAGACGCCGAGCAGTTGGGTGAACACGTCCGACAGGCGGTTTGCCGCCAGCCATCCCGCCAGGAGGACAACGCCGAAGCTCGCACGATAATCGTCGCGAAGGAAAAAAAGCGCGAGCGGCATCGCCGTCGCCGTCACGATGAAGGCAAGGCAGTAGCGCATGAGCTCGCGGCCATGCGTCCGCGAAATCCGCGTCAGCATATGCGGTTTGTACAGTCCGCGCAGCCTGACCCACAGGAGCATCAGCGGCGCCTGAAGCGCGAGGCCGCCGGCGAACGCCAGCGTCGCCGCGACGGGGCTTTTGGAATAGAGGCCGATGATCGTTCCGACCGTCGCGATCAGCAACGCCAGATTCTGGATCATCAGATTGTCGATGGAACGGCCGAGCCCCGTTAGATAGGCGCCGACGATCTGGCCCTGCCCCGCCAGCAGCGTGAGCGGCACCAGCGCGACGACCAGCCATCCCCAATGATCGGAGCCGACCAGAAGCCGGGAAATATCGCCTGAAAACACCGACGCGGCGACCAGTGTGACGAGCCCGATCGACGCGGACACGGCCAGCGCGGTGCCGACGATCGCGGTACGATCATCATCAACGCCGCCCGCCACCCATCGCACGACGCCATGGATGACGCCGCCCGTCGCAAGCAGATTGCCGAGCGCCATGAGAAAGCCGAACTGGACGAAGAAGATAAAGCCGGTGCTGTCCAGCCACCGCGCAGCCAGACCAATGGTCAGCAAGCCGCTGACGATCTTGATCGCGACCGACGCGACGACGGCAATCTGGCGTTTCAATCCCTACACCAATCGAACAGGATGCTCATTCAGCAGACGATGACTGGGCGCGCCGAATAGCGTATTCGCTGCGCTGTCTACCGTCGCCGGGGTCGTCGAAAAACACATACTGTAGATAATTATGATATGGCACGAAGGCGATGTTCTCAGGCCTCGTCACGAGCGGATACAGCATGGCCAAGGACACTGCAAAAATCCCAACCGATGCAAGCCGAATCGCTCCAAAGCCGAACATGCGATGAACATCCCGCAGAACGATGGGAACTTGAAAGACGACCGCGACGGCCAAGCAACGAAGCCACGTCGAGGGGAAATTATAGAATGCAATATGGCATACGAGCATCAGCATCGACAGGTTGAAAGCCAATTGATCCCAACGATCGCGATCAGATTTACGAACGATGATCGCAGCGGCAATGTGTCCGACGATCAGCAGCACCGATAGTGGAGAAATTCCCGCGTCGGCGCCGCTAAGGAAGTTGGAATAACCTTCTGCCTTCTGTGAAAACATACTTGGAAGATATGCGGATAGGAAACCTAGGATTTCGCCAATAGTATTTTCTGTGAAAAAAGCGGCCAGAGATGCGACGCCGACTACTACAATAGGGACCAAGGGCAGACGCCGGAATCCGAAGAATAAAAATGGAACAAAAATAACAGTCGAAACATGGATCGCCATGCCCAGAGCAATCAGCACTATTGAACGCGTCATTTTTTGATCATAGGCCGAAAGCAATGCCAAGATGACAAATGAAGAGGCAAGCGCTTGACGAATAATATTAAATTGAATACCAATCATGGCAATAATAAAATATATAAGCCAGAATAATGGTATATATTTTCCACTTATACGCTGCACCGCCTTATGAATAACTACAAGATTAACCAGCGATATAAGCATCAAGAAATGCTGGAAATCCAATCCAATCCACCGACAAAACAATACGATCCCATAAAAAAGCGGCTCCACCTGAAGTGTAACCATTCCCCATCCATACTGCTTCCAAGAAAAATCGCTGTTTGTAGTATCAAAGAGCATCTCGTACGCAAGCCAGTCGTATCCAATCTCATATCTGTAGCCAACAAATAGGACGATTATTGCAAGTAGGCTATAATATTTAAGATTATTTTTCTCTTCTTTACTTACATCAAAGGCGCAATACAGGCCTAAAATACAGTACATGATAGCATAGTAGAGCATGCAAAAAATCCAAATCCTCGAACACGCCATGGAAATCGCTGCACTCAGCCTAGGCAAACGCCGCTATAGTGACCCGCTGCATTTCCGCAACATTCCCGCATTTACCGTACCCTGATCGACGCCAAAAAGCATGTCGAACCATCTTAAGATTCTTACCACGAATGGAGTAAATTTGAGCCGCCCGTCTTGTTGACAAGCGCAACCTATCGTTGGATGGCCAACGTACGAAAACCTTGCAAATCCGGGACGATCAGACAACGGCAATTGCGATCATGCTCTTGCCTGGACTACTCCCACCGCATTCCGAACGCAGATACCAAAGGCGAACAATGCTGCACAAGACTCTCTCTCCTTGGCCCTCCTACAGCGACGAAGAAGTTGCAGCCGCAAGCGCCGTCATCGCCTCCAACCGCGTCAACTACTGGACCGGCGACGAAGGCCGCCGGTTCGAGCAGGAATTTGCCGCTTGGTCGAATTCGGCCAGAGCGATCGCGCTCGCGAACGGAACGCTGGCGCTTGACCTAGCGCTGAAGGCGCTTGGCATCGGCCCCGGCGACGAAGTGATCGTTACGCCGCGAACGTTCATCGCATCGGTTTCCACCGTCGTGAACGCTGGCGCCACGCCGGTCTTCGCCGACGTCGATGCAGACAGCGGCAATATCTCGCCCGACACGATCGGCGCCGTACTCACGGAACGGACCCGCGCGATCATCCCGGTACATCTGGGCGGGTGGCCCTGCGATGTGAACGGTATGATGGCGCTGGCCGGACCGCAGAGCATCAAGGTCATCGAGGATTGTGCGCAGGCGCATGGCGCGCGCATCGGCGACCGGAGCGTCGGCAGCATCGGCCATGTCGGCGCATGGTCCTTTTGCCAGGACAAGGTGATGACCACCGGCGGCGAAGGCGGGATGGTCACGACCGACGACGAGGCGCTGTGGGACGCGATGTGGTCGTTCAAGGATCATGGCAAGAGCTGGGACGCCGTGTACAACCGGCAGCATGCGCCGGGCTTCCGCTGGGTGCACGACAGCTTCGGCACCAACTGGCGGATGCTCGAGGTGCAGGCGGCGATCGGGCGCATCCAGCTGACCCGCATGGCGGCCTGGACGGCCCGACGGACGGAGATCGCGATGCGGATCCGCGATGCCCTCGCCGACTTTTCCGGTGTCGTCCGCGTTCCAGTGCCCGGGGACGGCATGACCCACGCCTATTATCGCCAATACGCCTATGTCCGCCCCGACGGACTGAAGGCCGGCTGGTCGCGCGACCGGATCATCGACGAATGCATCAAGCGCGGCGCGGTCGTCATGCAGGGCAGCTGCCCCGAAGTGTATCGCGAGCGCGCGTTTGACGGCACCCCGTGGCGCCCGGCCGAGCGGTTGCCGGTCGCCCGCGAGCTGGGCGAGACCAGCCTGATGTTCTTGTGCCACCCGACACTCACCGACAAGGAAGTAACCGCGACACTGGGCCACGTCGCCCAAATCCTCGGCGACGCGTCGCGCTGAGGTGCGATAGCCCGACCGGTTAGCGGGGCTTGGCCGGATTGCCAATGACGACGGCGCCGGGCTCGACATCCTTGGTCACGACGGCGCCCATGCCGACTACGGCACCGGCGCCAATGACCAAAGGCTTGTCGGAGGTGCCCTGCTTGATGACGGCACCGGTGCCGATATAGGCATGGTCCTCGATGTGGACATTGCCGTTGCAAGACACGTTGGGCGCGAAGGTCACATAGTCGCCGATTACGCAATCATGCGCGACATAGCTGTAGATATTGCACTGAAACTGCCGGCCGATTCTGGCCGAGGTCGTCACCATCGCCCGTGGGCAGAACACCGCCCCTTCGCCGATGTCGACCCCTACGCCCTCGAAATAGTCGGGCGCGAACAGCGAAAAGGGCACCAGCCCGGCCGCCTTGCATTTTTCTGCCAGCATCTGGCGTACCTTGCCGTCGCCAACCGCGAGAATGAACTGGTCGCCGGGTTGCAGGTCCGTCAGCTTGCGAACCGAAATCCCGCCGACGATCTCGCCGCCGCCGGCGCCCTCGCGGTCGTCGATGAAAACCAGATCCGACGCGTCCCGCCCGGCGCGCTGCAAGGCATGTTGCGCCGGCGCGACAAGCTCACGTCCGAACCCACCGGATCCATAGATGGCCAGCAGCATATCGATACCCTTCCCGACATCATTGGTTCAATCGAATCCGGTGGTCCGCCATTCGGTGGACTGCCGCTTATGTCCGCGGTGGCGCCTTTAGCAACGCCAGTTTGCCGACGATCAGGCTGGCCGGATTGCGGCCGATGCCCCCGTTGACCCGCATTTCGAGGCGCACGAGATCGCAGCCGCCCGGCAGTTGAAGCGCCAGATTCTTGCCGAGCGGCAGGCTCTCGCCGAGAAGATTGGCCGACGACACGCTCGCGCCCTTCGACCGTCCTTTGAGGCACGTTGCGACCCAGCTGGCCGAACTCTGCAGATTGGTGGACCGTTCGCGGACCTGCCACTGCAGCCGCGTGTTGCCGCGCAACGCGATCAATTTGGTCGCCGCGACCCCGACCGTCCCGGGCGAACCGAAAAACTCGATTCCGCCATCGCCACCCTCGAGCGCGACCAGGTTCGACCGGTGCGTTTCGGTATCGGCAAAGGACCAGATGATCGGTGGATAACCGACCACAGGCCCGCCATTGGTCATCGGAGCGACGCCGTTCAGCGCGGTCGCATTGGCATTCGGCAACAACGGATAAAGCTCGAGCGCCACATCTTCTGAACCCTCAGCCACTAGGCGGGTCATTAGATGAGCGTAGTTAGGCTCAAGGCGGGCTAATGCGGGCGCTTTCTTCTTTCGCTCGACCAAAAGCAAGCCCACCGGCTCGGCGCGCGGTAACTCATACACCGACTTGGTGAACAGCAACGGCAGCCACGGATTGTCGTCGCGGACATAGGGCTGGAGATATTTGCGGCCTTCTGGCGCGGTCACGATGGCCGCGAGGCGCGTCACCACTTCGCCGGCGACCTCCGGCTCCGTCCGGATGATCAGGTCATAATGCCTCAGCGAGGAGGCGACCCGTGCCCGGCGAAAATCATTGTCCGCCAGCCAGAGCTGCACCGCAGCGTCGCGGCGAGTGATCTTCTCCGCACGGATCATCGCTTTGTTTGCCGCGCCGAACTGCCCCTTCAGCTCCAGCCCCTTGCCGACCAGCCACAGCGATCGCGCGGAAAGCGGCGCATAAGTCAGCCCGGTTCGACCCGCCTCGATTAGTTCGTCGGCTTTGGTCTTCTTGGGCGCTTCGATCAGGCTGATCGCGAGACTGCGCTGGCCGCTGCTCCACGAGAAGAAGCCGCCGCCGAGCGGGCGAAAGGTCTCCAGCACGATTCCGATCGACGCAGCGGCCTGCGAAAAGGACAAGGCGGCGAGCAGGAAACCACTCAGAAGCGCCACGAAGACCCTGGGTTTCGCTAGCGAAATTGGCGCGCCCGGTTTCGACGTCCGTCCTGGCGCTGCGGTCATGCCTTGCTACCCGGCGCGTCATCCTCGCTGCGGTCGTTGCCATAACCATAGCCATAGCCATAGCCATAGCCGTAGCCCGACTGCTTCGCGCGATATTTGGTCAGCAGGACGCCGAGGATATGCGAGCGCGATTCGCGCAGCCGCTGGATGGCCGCCTGCGACGCGCGCACAGCCGTCCGGTCGGCTTCGACCACATACACCACGCCTTCGACCACATTGGCGATCAGCGGCGCGTCGGACAGGCCCAGCATCGGCGGGCTATCCAGAATGACATGGTCAAATCGGTTCGACAGTTCCTTCACGAACAGCGCAAGCCGTTCGCCGCTCAGCAGTTCCGAAGCGCTCGGCGGCGTCGGACCGGCGGCGATGAAGCTGATGTTCGGCTTGCCCGTCGATTGCAGCAAGGTCTCCCAATTTTCCTCGCCTGCGAGGAAGTTGGAAACGCCCCGCGCGTTCGAGAGGCCTAAGCGCGAGGCGAGGATCGGGCGCCGCATGTCGACGTCGACGAGCACCACCGATCCCGACGTCCGGGCCAGCACCCGCGCGAGCGAGTAGGCCGACGTCGACTTGCCCTCGGAGGGCGAGGTGCTGGTGAGCGCGAAGGTCTTCGGCACGCCGTGATCGGTCGAAAAGCCAAGGTTCGTCCGGACGGTCATATAAGCCTCGGACAGGATCGACTTCGGATCGTCGATATTGACCAGCGCATCCTCTTCGATGACCGGGATGGCGCCCAGCAGCGGCGCGCCCAGCTTGTCCGAAACCTGGCTGGGTTCGCGGAGGCTTTCATCGAGGTTTTCTAGGATGACCACAACGATCGCCGCGAACGCAACACCCAAAAGCAGCGCCAGAACCAGGTTCAGCAACAGCTTCGGCGACGACGGCCTTTCGGGCATCGGGGCCTCATCGACGACCGAGATATTGTTCGTGCCGACACCGGCGACGCCGATTTCCTTGTAACGCTGGAGAAGCGAGTCATAAAGCTGGCGGTTCGTGTCCACTTCGCGCTGGTAGATATTATACTGGATGCTCGAACGGCTCTCGTTGTCCAGACGATTGAGCAATTCGGAAACCTTGCCGCGCAGTCCTTCTTCACGCTGCCGCGCGGCATTATAGTCGGCCAGATAGGAATCGCTGACCCGCCGCTCTTCGCTGGAAATGGCACGATCGAGCGCGGCGATCTGCTGCTGCGCGGCGCGCGCTTCGGGATATTGCGGCTCGAAGTGGACCAGAAGGTCCTGATATTTGGCGTTGGCCTCGGCGCGCTTCTGCCGCAGCAGATTGAGCGACTGGTTCTGCAGCGCCAGTTGCGTGCTGCCCGGCTTCGTCGCGGCCCTCAGGCGCGCTTCCGCCTCGGTCCGTTCGGCCGTCGCCTGCACCAGCACGCTGTTCAGCTGTTCCAGATTGCTCGACGCGAGCGTCTGCGTCGTCCGGGTCCTGCCCTCGTCGCTGCGCGTTTCCGACAGGCGAACGATGCCCTGCCGCGCGGCATAATTGACGAGGTCGCGTTCCGACGTTTCGAGACGCTCGCGAAGCCCCTGCAGACGCGATTCCAGATAGACGCGGGCGTCCGCAGTCGAGGCGAACCGGCGGTCCATGCTCTGCTGGGCGAATTCATTGACCCAGGTGCGCGCGATGAGGCGCGAGATCTGCGGCGACGCGCTCGTATAACTGACGTCGACCAGCGCCGATCCGCGAACCGGCGAAATGCCGATATGATCGAGGATCAGGTCCGTCGCCTGACGCTGGCGTTCGCGCATCGCGTCGACCGACACCGGCCCCGACTTGCCCGAGAGCAGTCCGTCGCCTTCGAGCGACACGCCATGCGCGGCCGCAAAATCCTTGTTGCTGGCCAGCCGCAACCGGCGCTCGACGCGTTCCGCCAGCGACCTTGCGCTAAGCAGCGAATATTGCGTGAGGTAGAATTCCTGATTGGGCGTGCCATCCTCGCGTTGCAAGCTTTCGACATTCGTGACATTCGCCTGCTCACGCGCGATTTCGATCCGCGACGTGGCCGTATATTGGGGCGTCATCAACAACGTCAGAATGGCGCCGATAACCACAACCACCGTGACGATCGCTGCAGCCAGCCAGATATGCCGCTTAACGGCCTGCCAATATTCCAGCAGCGCGGGCGCAGCCCAGCGCTGTCGTTCGGTAGGTGCGATAGGAACGTGGGATTGCATATCGGACATCAAATTAGAACTCACAAATCGGAACTGGACGCGGGCTGGTGCGGGCTAGTTGTTACTGTCGAGCACGCCGATCAGCGGCGCCACCAGAAGCGGCGCCACCTGTACGAGCTGCTGAATCATACGGCGGCCCGGCGAATCGCCGACGACAACGATATCCCCGGGATACAGCACCGGGTCCGCATAGGCCCCGCGACGAATGGCTTGCAGGTCATAGAGCGCGATCATCTGGCGGCCCTGAACCTTGCGGTGAATCACGACTTCCTGCAGCTTGGCGAATTCGCCGGCGCCTTGTGCCGCCGCGACGCCACGCATCAGGGTCATGCCCGAAATGACGGGATAATTGCCCGACTGCTTGACTTCGCCATCGATCGTCACGAACCGGCTCACCGACTGTTCGAGGTTTACCGACACGCGCGGGTCCCGCACATATCCGGCGCGCAATTGCTGCGCGATCCGATCGGTCGCTTCGCCGAGCGTCAGATCGTTCAGATTGGCCGGCCCGGCAATCGGCAGCGTGATGGTGCCGGTGCCATCGGCCGTAAGACGCCGGTCGCTCAGGCCATCGATACCGAACACGTCGATGATCAGCTTGTCATACGGGCCGATGCGATAGGTATAGCCCTGATCGGCACCGACCTGCCCGTCCGGGCCCGGCAATTCACTGGCGTCCACGCGCGTCACGCTCGGGCCGCCGACGCCGCCGGCCACCATGCTGCGGCCGTAACAGCCCGACAGCGAGACCGACATCAGCGCGATTGCACCGACCATCGACGCCCGGACGCACTTCTTGAAAATAGCTTGCTGCATATACCTCTTCACTTCTGCGCGGACCTATAGGCGGCTGAACACCAAACCGCAGCAACAATTCCCAGCAGCATGAGCGAAGGAACCCGCAGCGGATAATCAGGCGCGCTGGACAGTGCAAGCATGGTTAGGATGGAAAACCCGGCCCGCCCCAAAACTTGCGTCGAATATCCCTTGTCGCCGACAACCAGTCGGCGATTGCGGACCAGCGAGCGAAGCGAGAGCAGCGCCAGCGCCCCGACCCACAGCAGCAGCAGAACGCCCGGAATGCCGGCTGTCAGCACCAGCTCCACGAAGTCGTTATGTGCATGGTTGAAATAGGCCTCTCCGATGAGGACGTTCGGCTCGTAAATTTTGTAGACTTCGACGAACGTCCCCAGGCCACTTCCGAAGGGCAGGAACCGATCGAGCGCGTTCATCACGATCGGCAGCGCCTGAATGCGAAGCTCGCCCGCGGAGTCGGTTTCGATGAGGCGATCGAGCGTCGATGTCCGCAGGACCGCGATCGTCACAACCGCCAGAAAGACCCCGATCAGACCATAAGTGACATATCGAATGCGCTGCGCGTTCGGCACGTCACCCGAGCGAAGATGCGTGGTGGGCGACTTGTAGACCCAGAAACCGAGCAATATGCCGATGGGCGCCAGGATGAAGCCGGCACGAGAACCCGACATAAGGATCAAAGGAATGAGCAACAACGCGCCGGCGAACGTGATCGACCGCTTGAAAAGCAGCTGATCGGGCCTTCCCTTCATCAAACTTAAGAAGGCAGCGAGCAGCGGATACATCATCGCGAGGAAAACCGCCTGATGATTTCGATTTGCGAACAGCCCCACGGCCAGCCCATTGCTGGTTATGCGGTAAAAATAGAGCGGGCCATTGGTCGGCCCGATGGCCTGAACCAAGCCGACTATTCCGCTGAAAAGACCGATCGCTATCATCAAGAGAAGCAGCTTGCGATGCCGTGGTTCGTCCAGGTTCAGCGCAACGATCAAAAGCGCGAGCGGCGCAGCGAGCGAGAACATCGCATTCCAGGTCCGCGCCGGCGCAACCGATAGCGGCTGCCAGGGCAAGGCCATCCCGGCGTCGCGGTAGATCGAAACGATAATATCGCGCCCGGGCAAGGCCGTCCATAGAGAGGGAGGCAGCGGGATGAGCTGCAAGGCCGGAAGCGCTACGATCGCGCAGCACAGGAGCATCAGGCTGCGACCATTCTGCCACGCCTGCCGCCAGTAAAAGGCAATTGCAAAAGCGAGAATGAAGGTCGACAGCGGGCGCCAGAAAAGTAGCGAGGTCAGATCGTCGCGCGCGCCGCCGGCGATCAGAAAGGCGCCGCCGAGCAAAATCAGCGCGAAGATGTAGGCAGGTCGCGACGAATCCCCCTTCGCCAGGGATCCGGAAATAGAAAAAGCGCGCATTTTCATACTGTCGAACTGCCCCAAATCAGCTTTTTGCTCGCGGCGCGGCCGCATCATTTTCGTCGACGGCCGCCGACTTCGTCGGTGTATAGTCGGGAACCACCGCTCGGACCACCGCCATTGCTTCGTCGACGGCGCCCGCATCCAATCCGCGATCGAGCCGTTCGATAAAGGCCGTCAGCTCGGACCAGGCGATCCGCGTTTCGTGCGCCTGCATGATCCGGCTATGATCGGTCGGCTTCGGATTTTCGCCGATCAGCAGCTCCTCATACATTTTTTCCCCGGGACGCAGCCCGATTTCCGCGATGACGATGTCGCCATCGGGATTGTCGTCGTCGCGCACCGTGCAGCCGGACAGCTGGATCATCGAGCGTGCGAGATCGATGATCCTCACCGGCTGCCCCATGTCGAGCACGAACACCTCGCCGCCCTTCGCCATCGCTCCCGCCTGCATGACGAGTTGCGCGGCTTCGGGGATCGTCATAAAATAGCGCGTGACCTCAGCGTGGGTCAGCGTCACCGGTCCGCCGGCATTGATCTGTGCCTGAAACCGCGGCACGACCGACCCGCTCGAGCTCAGCACGTTGCCGAAGCGAACGATCGAGAAGATCGTGTCACCCTGCGTCTCGCTTGCTCGGCCCTGCACGATCAATTCGCAGAAGCGCTTCGATGCGCCCATAATATTGGTCGGGCGAACCGCCTTGTCGGTGCTGACCAGGATGAAGCGCGACACGCCGATGCGCTCGGCCTCGGTACAGCAATAGAGCGTGCTCATGATGTTATTGCGCAGACCCGAGATCGGATTCGCCTCGACGAGCGGCACATGCTTATAGGCAGCAGCGTGAAAGACCGTCTGCGGCCGATGTTTTTCCATGATCCGCCGCATTGCCGATGCATCGGCGGCGCTCACCAGTTCGGGAACGATCTCGACACCCTCGCCAACTCCGTTTTCTTCCAGTTCGGATAGGATGCTGTAGAGCGCGAATTCGGACTGGTCGACGAGCACCAAGCTGCGCGGGCCGCGCGCCAGTATCTGGCGGCATAGCTCCGACCCGATCGAACCGCCGGCCCCCGACACCAGAACATTCTTGTCGGCGATTGCGCCGCCCAGCAATTGCTCGTCGGGCGGAACCGGATCGCGGCCCAGCAGGTCTTCGACGCGGATTTCCTTCAGATCGCGGATCGAGACTTCGCCGTCGATGATATTGCCGATGCTTGGTAGCGAACGGACGCGAATGGGATGTTTCTGAAGCCGTTCAACGATCTCTCGGCGCCGGCCGCGCGTCGCGCTCGGCAGCGCCAGCAGGATTTCGTCGATACCGAATTCCGCGATGAACTGGCCGACATCACGGCCATCAAGAACGGGAACCCCGTCGATCCGCGATCCGGCAA
>JAHFPU010000092.1 GCA_023266635.1 Sphingobium sp. | reverse complement strand
CGCCTTGTTCCATCGGCTCGATCTGTCAGGACGCGCCAAGCCCCCTCCAACACCACCCGCAAAACGGCCCCTTACGCCACAACTGCTACTCAAATTGTGAATCCCGGACAGTTGTGGGGTCGAGCCCGGCATGACGGCGATAGAGGGAGGTCCGCAAATCATCGCTCTCCACCCTATCCCAAAACCCCCGCCACCGCCGCCTCAGACCGAGCATGCAGCGCCCAGAAGTCCCGCACCTTCTCCCCCGAAAGCACGCCCTGCAGTACCGCCAGATGCGAGTGCCATCCGCCGCCGAAATTCGCCATCGGCCCCGGTCCGCTGATCCCGCTATGCGTCAGTACCAGCCGCGTGCGCTGCCCTTCCGGAAACAACCGGAATTCAGCGACGCCCTCCTTGCCGCCGTCCCAACTGAACGCCAGCAATCGGGGCGTATCGAACACCTCCACGCGCTCGCGCCCGACCGCGCCTTTGCCGCCCGCATATTTCTCCGGATAAGGCACATCGTCGGCCGACAGATTATCATGGTCGAACAGCAGCTCGACCGCCCCGCCCACACAGGGCTCCATCGCGCCACCCGCGAACCACAGCTTGCGCAGGTCGCCTTCAGTCAGGTAGCGCCACACCGTTTCGACGGGCGCGTCCAGTATCCGCTCGAGCCGGATCGTATCTGTGCTGATGCGCTCGATCTCAACCATGGCTATCCTCCATCGTCACTCTGGCCGTTCCAGTTCTTGCGCGATCAGCGCCTCCAGCCGATCAAGGCTGACCGTCCAGAATTTCGCCCATTGCGCAATCCACTGCTGCGCCTCGGCGAGCGGCTCGGGCTGCAGGCGGCACATCTGTGTGCGCCCGACTTTGCGGCGGGACACAAGGCCCGCGCGCTCCAGCATCTGCACATGTTTGGACGCGCCCGCAAAGGACATGGCGTAGGGCTGCGCCAGTTCGCCTACGCTGCGCTCGCCAAGGGCCAGCGCCGCTAGCATCCCACGCCGCGTGGGATCGGCCAAAGCCTGAAATGTCGCATCGAGTCGTTCAACCATAGGGTTGAATATAGCGAAGTCGAAGCAATACTCAACTCATTGGTTGAATATATCCATCATCCCCAGCCATCCACCCACTTCGCCGCAAACGTCTCAATCGGCGAACAAAAGTACCGGCGTCTCCAGCAGCTTCCGGATCGCCTGCACGAAACTGGCGGCGTCCCATCCATCCACGACCCGGTGGTCGCAACTGATCGACAGGTTCATCAGCTTCGCCGCGACGATCTCGCCATCCTTGATCACCGGCCGCTCGATCACCCGGTTCGGCCCGATGATCGCCACTTCCGGCCGGTTGATCACCGGCGTCGTCGCGATCCCGCCCAGCGGCCCCAGCGACGTCAGCGTCAGCGTCGATCCCGACAGCTCTTCCGACTTCGCCTTCCCGCTGCGCGCCGCGTCCGCCAGCCGGATGATCTCGCTCGCCAGCTGCCACACATTGCGGTTCTGCGCGTCGCGGATCACCGGCACCATCAGGCCCGCGTCGGTCTGCGTCGCCATGCCCAGATGCACAGCGCCATGCCGCGTCACCACGCCCGCCTCGTCATCATAGCGCGCGTTGATCATCGGGAAGTCCGGCAGCGCTTTGCACAGCGCCACGATAAGCAGCGGCAGCATCGTCAGCTTCGGCCTGTCGCCGCGATTTGCGTTGAGGTCGCCGCGCATCGCCTCAAGGTCGGTGACGTCGATTTCCTCGACATAGGTGAAGTGCGGGATATGCCGCTTCGACGCCGCCATATTCTCGGCGATCCGCCGCCGCATGCCGATGACCTTGACCGCCTCGTCCGCGCGCGTGGCAGAGCGTCCGGCGGCCCGATACCCTTCCCCCGCGCCATAGAGCAGATAGGCGTCGAGGTCGGCATGACGAATGCGCCCATCGACGGTCCGCACCTGCGACAGGTCGACCCCCAGATCCTTCGCCCGCGCCCGGACTGCAGGAGAGGCGAGGATGACAGGTTTAATCTGTGTAGACTCGTGTTCCTGCGCAGGCAGGAACCCAGGGTTTGGCGTGTCCCGCGTGGGGTCCTGGGCTCCTGCCTGCGCAGGAGCACGCGAATCGACCAACTCAACATCATCGATCATCTGTTCGCCCGGCGTCTCCGCCGCAATCGCGTCTTCGCTAGGCGAAGGAGTAGCCGCCGGCGCATCCGCCTCACCCTCACCCTCACCCTCACCCTCGCCCTCGCCCTCGCCCGCCGTCTCGATCACCACCAGCATCCCGCCGATCGCAATCTGGTCGCCCGGCTCGCCCGCCAGTTCGACGACCGTGCCAGCCACCGGGGATTCCATCTCCACGGTCGCCTTGTCGGTCATCATGTCCGCCAGCGGCTGGTCCTCGGAAACCACATCGCCCAGCTTCACATGCCAGCCGACGATCTCCGCCTCTGATATGCCCTCGCCGATGTCGGGAAGACGAAAGGTGAAACGCGCCATCGCCGTCAATCCTTCAATATCTTGGTCATGGCCTCGCGAATACGGATCGGCCCTGGGAAATACGCCCATTCCAGGCTGTGCGGATAGGGAGTGTCGAAACCGGTAACGCGCTCGATCGGCGCCTCCAGATGGTGGAAGCAACGCTCCTGCACCTGCGCCGAAAGCTCCGCGCCGAACCCGCCGGTCCGCGTCGCCTCATGCACGATCAGGCAACGTCCCGTCTTCTTCACCGACGCCTCGATCGCTTCAATATCCAGCGGCACCAGCGTGCGCAGGTCGATGATCTCCGCATCGACCCCGGCATCGGCAATCGTGTTGACGACGACATGCACCATCGTGCCGTAGCACAGGATGGTCAGCGCCCCGCCTTCCCGCACGGTCCGCGCCTTGCCGAGCGGGATCTTGTAATAGCCCTCCGGCACCTGCGCATCGGCATGGCCTGCCCAGCTTTTTGCCGGTCGATCGTAATGGCCGTCAAACGGCCCGTTATAGATGCGCTTGGGTTCGAAGAAGAGCGTTGGGTCGTTATCCTCGATTGCCGCGATCAACAGCCCCTTGGCGTCATAGGGCGTCGACGGTATCACCGTCTTCATGCCCGACACATGGGTGAAGATGCCTTCGGGACTCTGGCTGTGCGTCTGCCCGCCGAAGATGCCGCCGCCGAAGGGCGAGCGCACCGTCATCGGCGCGATGAACTCTCCCGCCGAGCGGTAGCGCAGCCGCGCCGCCTCGCTAACGAGCTGGTCGAGTGCAGGATAGATGTAGTCGGCGAACTGGATTTCAGGCACCGGCCGCAGGCCATAGGCGCCCATGCCGACCGCCACGCCGATGATCCCGCATTCGGTAATCGGCGTGTCGAACACCCGGTTCTTGCCATATTTCGCCTGCAAGCCAGCCGTCGCGCGGAACACGCCGCCGAAAAAGCCGACATCCTCGCCCATGACGATAACGTGGGGATCGCGCGCCATCATCACGTCCAGAGCGCTGTTGATCGCCTGGATCATGTTCATCTGCTTGGCGGCCGGGCCCCCCTCGGCGGCCACGTTGCCAGCAACGTCGTCTACGACCTCGCTCATATCCCGGCCGCCTTCTTCTCGTCGATCGCCTGCTGCAGCTGTTCCTTCAGATGCCAGGGCATTTCCTCGAACACATCCTCGAACATCGTCTCGAACGGCTGGTGCATGCCATGGCCCAATATGCCGTTCTTCTCGGCCTCGCGCGCGGCGTCCTTCACCATCGTCGCCAGTTCCGAGTCCATGGCTGCGTGGCGCTCTTCGTCCCAGATGCCCAGGCCGATGCAATGCTGTTTAAGCCGCGCGATCGGATCACCCAGCGGCCAGTGGCTGCCCTCGTCGGCGGAGCGATACTGGCCCGGATCGTCGGAGGTGGAATGGCCTTCGACGCGATAGGTGAAATGCTCGATCAGCGTCGGTCCGGCATTGCTGCGCGCCCTGTCGGCGGCCCAGCGCGTCGCGGCATAGACGGCCAGCGCATCATTGCCGTCGATACGCAGCCCCGCGATCCCATATCCCACGGCCCGCGCCGCAAAGGTCGTCGCCTCGGCCCCGGCAAAACCGGAAAAGCTGCTGATCGCCCACTGGTTGTTGACCACATTCATGATCACCGGCGCGCGATAGACGCTGGCGAAGGTGCAGGCGGAATGGAAGTCCCCCTCTGCCGTTGATCCCTCGCCGCACCAGGTCGCCGCGATCCGCGTGTCGCCGCGCGCCGCGCTCGCCATGGCCCAGCCGACCGCCTGGGGATATTGGGTGGTCAGGTTACCGGAGATCGAGAAGAATCCAGCCTCCCGCACCGAATACATGATCGGCAACTGCCGCCCGCGCATCCGGTCCGCCTTGTTGGAATAGATTTGGTTCATCATGTCGACAATGGACCAATCCCGCGCGATCAGCAGGCCTTGCTGGCGGTAGCTGGGAAAGCACATATCGTCCCGGTCGAGCGCCATGGCGGCGGCGACAGCCACCGCCTCCTCTCCGGTGCACTTCATGTAGAAGCTGGTCTTGCCCTGCCGCTGCGCCCGGAACATCCGCTCGTCGAACGCACGAGTCAGCGCCATGGCGCGCAGCATGCGGAGTAGCGTTTCGGGCGGGAGATTGGGGTTCCAGTTGCCGACCGCCTGCCCATCCTCGTCAAGCACACGGACCAAACCATAGGCCATGTCGCGCATGTCGCTGGCAGCAGCCGTTTCGTCGGGACGCGGCGCGGCGTCGGCAGCAGGAATATCGAAGGTGGAAAAGTCCGCCTGGTCGCCGGGTCGAAAATGCGGCTCGGGCACATGCAGGCTCAAGGGCGGCAGATTGCGCCCCGCATCATTCCCGCTGTGATGTCGCTCGGCCATCCCGACTCCTGTCTCCGCTACGGTAATTTTGTTACCCTATAGCGTTATCATATTACAGTGGCAGGAAAAGGCAAGTGTTGCTGACCTATTCCCGTTTGCCCCGCGATCGTTTGGCTATGCCGACCGGTGTCATACAGCCACAGGCGCAGCGATATGGCTTTGCGGCGCATAGTCGACCACCTCGAAATCCTCGATCCTGTAGTCGAAAATGCTCGAAGGCCTGCGATTGATCCGCAGGCGCGGCGCGCCGGACGGAATTCGCGCAATCTGGGCTTCAACCAGTTCGGCATGATTGAGGTAGAGATGGACGTCGCCGCCGCTCCAGACAACCTCTCCGGGTTCCAGATCGCATTGCTGCGCCAGCATCCGCGTCAGCATCGACAGGCCAAAGATATTGAAGGCAAACCCCAGGCCCAGGTCGCAGCTGCGCTGGAAAAGCATGCCTGAAAGGCGCCCATTGGAGACATGAAACTGGTAGGTCATATGGCAGGGCGGCAGCGCCATGCCCGCCAGTTCCGCCACGTTCCAGCCGGTAAACAGCAACCGGCGGGACCCCGGATTGGCGCGGATCGACTCCACCAGTTCGGCAATCTGATTATATCCCTGCTCGGCGCGCCGGAATAACCCTTCCCCAACGGGCTCGTAGCGCGGCCAGTTCACCCATTGCGCGCCATAGACCGGCCCCAGATCGCCCCACCGCGCAGCAAAGGCCTCGTCCGCGATGATCTTCTGCTCGAACGTATCCCGATCGATATCCTCGCCCGTCTCGCGGCGGTATGTGTCGAGCGGCCAGTCGGTCCAGATATGGACGCCCTGCTCCACCAGCGGCCGGATATTGGTGTTGCCGGTCAGGAACCACAGCATCTCCCGCGCCGCTGCCTTCCAATAGACCCGCTTGGTCGTCAGCAGCGGTATGGCGTCGTCCGCCAGCGAGAAGCGCATCGTCGCCCCCAATATCGACCGCGTGCCGACCCCGGTCCGGTCGATCCGCTCATCCCCGTGCAGCCAGATGTGGCGCATCAGGTCGAGATATTGCTGCTCATAATGGGGCGCCAGTCCGGCGTGCGAGTCTGCGGTCATGGACGCCTGTCTAGCCGACTGAGCGCAGCAGACCAACCGACCTCCATCAAGGCGCACAATCATCCGAAATGGAGGAAAGCCGCATCATTCTCCAGAATGGATACATGTCGAGTGGCGGCGCTGCGGCCATCTTCCTTTATGGGCCCATGAGCCTGCGGCCGACGATCTCATGACAGCACAACCAGCGACCGCGAAGGAAACCGCTTGGGTATTAATGGTGGATGAGCAACTCAGTCCCCTCCCCCTCATGACCTTCCCCGGAGAACCGGCCGAGATCGCGCTGCCCTTACGCCAGATCGTGAGCGCCGCGTTGAAAAGCGACTGCCGCTTCCTGTTGCTCGGCCACAGCCATGGCCACGGCGACCCGGCGCCCAGCACCGCCGATATCCGCACGACGCGCCTCCTGTGCCGGATGCTGACCCCGCTGCGGATCAGCCTCGTGGACCATATCATATATGCGGGAAACGCGCGGTTCAGCTTCCGCGAACAGGGACTCCTCTGACGGCCTTCAATATTCCCGCCGCGGCGCTTGCCATGTGCAGACCCCGACTCTATAGACCGCCGCCTGCCTGCCGGATCGCACCTGCGATTCCGGCTCGGTCGGGGAGTAGCTCAGCCTGGTAGAGCACTGTCTTCGGGAGGCAGGGGCCGGAGGTTCGAATCCTCTCTCCCCGACCACATTTTTTGATTTTTAGGCATTTAACAGAATGATATTGCTGGAGAAATCCGGCTGAATTTTATTCTTTCGAGAGCGCCGCCGGCTTGTGCGCCGCCTTCTTACCGTCCTCGGTTTCCACCAGATATTCCGGATTGTCCGTGGAGGCCGCCACCTTGTGGCCCTTGATCGTCCTGGACGCGGTCAGCCTGGCCACCACCTTGCCATGCGCCGTGCCGCCATGGCTCTTCCAGCTGACCTTCTGGCCTTTTTTCAGCGCTGCTTCATCGGCCATCGCCATCTCCTCTTCCCACATTGAACCCGCCGACCGCGCACGGGGTTCCGAACAGCGAAAAGCCTGCGCCGCCGGAGCGACGCAGGCTTCTGCGGTCCCGATAGGGATAGGCTTTGATCAGGCCCGTGCGGCCATCATCATCTCATGTTCCAGCAACCCGCCAAGAGCGGCCGCCCGCGCGCCATCGATGCACGACAGTGTCTCCACGACCTCGCCCAGCTTCTCGCGCATATCGTCATCGACCAGTTCCGGCGACGCCTCCAGGGCGCGCACCACGGCATCGGTCAGCAGGCAGATCACCGACCGGAATTTCACGGCCAGATGGGCGTTTGGCCCGGTCCATGCCGGCGCAGCGCCCCACCAGAGCACGTCCACGATCTTGCGCGGTTCGGCGGCGGCGAAGATGGCGGCGGCAAGGCCGGTCACAGCCTCAAGCAGCGCTTCCTTGAGCTGCGGGAAGTCCAGCGCAGCATTATCCACCTTCGCTCTCAGCGCCGCCAGTTCGACGTCGAGCGCGGCGGGCTCGAACATCTGGATGCGCGCGCCGGCCATCGTGCCGCTGCTGTCGCCAAAGTCGGATGGCGCTTCGAGCGCGTTGATCAGCGGGTGATATTCCACCTCGTCGTTCCACGCGAACTGCCCGCGGAAGAACACCTCGTCATAGCCGCTGGGAACGCCAGCAAAGTAGATCGCCGCCTTCTTGCCGCTCTGCACCATCTTGTATAGCGCCAGCTCCAGCGTGTTGACGGGCCAGCCAAGATCAACGGCCGACCAATATCCGTCCGCCGGCGTATCACCCGACAGCGCCAGCGCATTGATCAGCAGGTGCGTCGCCTGCCGTAGGTTCTGGACGCTGAAATGGCGGTCGGGCCCATGCAGGCCGACCAGGCCCGCCTCGATGCCATCGGCGATATCCTGCGCCACCACGCCATTTTCCATGACATGGGTGAAGCGGGTCGTGCGGAACCGCGTCGTCGTGCTGGCGCGCGCCGCGACCGCCCATTGCGCCTCCGCCAGCTTCTTGCTGCCGGTGTAGACATGGTCAGTGACATAGGCGAAGCACTTGCCCGTCGACGAATAGATTGCGTCGGCCACGCCATGCTTCAGGCACAACGTGATGACATTGCCCGTGCCGAACACATTCGTGTCGATCGCCTCGCGCACCACCACTTCGGCACGTCCCGGCTCGCGGATGCTGGCAAGGTGGAACACCACATGCGGCGCGAAGGCCGTAAAGACCGCATCGAACGCTGGCATGTCATTGATGTCGACGCGGTGAACGACCGGCTGCAGCGCATGCGCCTCGCCATCCGCCTTGTACGCATGCTCGGCGATATCGACGATCGCGATCTCCGCCGCGCCCAGACGCGCCAGGATCGGAATGAGGCGTGATCCCACAGCGCCAAGCCCGCCGGTCACGAGGATTCGGTTACCCTTGATCCGCGCAATCGCGGCCTCTTCGTGCAGGTCAACCGTGCGGTTCATCGCCAGCGCGACCGGACTCTCGTCCAGCTTCCCGTCGGCCTTGAACAGGGCGATCAGCTGATCGGTGGCGTCTTGCAGTTCCTGGGCGATCGCCGGCGAAGGCGCTCCGCCCGGAGGAACAAGCGTCGATATGCGGCGAATGACGTCTTCGCTCGTGGCAAGCTGCTGTTCGATTTCCATTACCCATTCCCCCCGGAACTTCCGGCTTCGACTAAAAAGGAGCGACCCATTCAGTAAAGCGTGCAGGTTAACGGTGAGCCGTCACCGGCGCGGTAATGCCCTTTTAGGCTTCCACCGCGCCTGCCCATGCGTTCATTCCGTGATCGAGATTATACAAGCGCGAGGGCTGATATCCCGCCGCGACCAGCGACTTGATCACCGCGCTGCTGCGCATGCCGGACTGGCACACCAGGATCAGGTCGCGATCCTTGGGCAGGTCTGTCTCGCCCGCCTCGTCAAGCGCCTGTTCCAGATCCGGCTTGGAGAAGGCCCGCGACCCCACGATTCGGCCGGAAAGCCACTCGGAAGGATTGCGAACGTCCACAACGATCATGTCGTCCTTGGCCGCCAGCCGCTCCTGCAGCTTCTCGCCGGAGATCGTCCGGCCCACCGGCGCTGCGCAGACCATCACGGTTTCCTGAAGGACGATGTCCTCCGGAGCCTTGCTGCAGGTCGGGCAATTCTCGTCCTTGGCCAGATGCACCGTGGTGAAGCTGAGGTCGAGGCCGTCATAGATCAGCATGCGGCCGATCATCGGCGATCCGATGCCGCTGATCAGCTTGATGGCTTCGGTCGCCTGCAGGGCGCCGATGACGCCCGGCATGACGCCCAGCACGCCGGCTTCCGCGCAGTTGGGCGCGAACTCGACCGGCGGCGGCTCCGGGAACATGCAGCGATAGCAAGGCCCCTTGCGCGCATCGAATACGCTGAGCTGACCGTCGAAGCGCAGGACGCCGCCGAACACATTGGGCTTGCCCAGCTTCGCGCAGGTATCGTTGACCAGATAGCGGGTCGGGAAATTGTCCGTCCCGTCGATCACCACATCATATTGCGAAATCAGTTCGATCGCATTGTCGATGGTCAGGCGAACATCGTGACGCTCGATGACGACATCGGGGTTAAGGTCGAGCATGCGCGCTTCGGCCGAGGCGTTCTTGAGCACGCCCAGAACCTTGTAGCCATGCGCGATCTGCCGCTGAAGGTTGGTTTCCTCCACGACGTCCGCATCGACCAGACCGATCCGCCCCACACCGGCCGCAGCCAGATAGAGCGAAGCCGGGCTGCCCAGGCCGCCAAGACCGATCAGCAGCACGCTGCCCGCCTTCAATGCGCGCTGACCCTCGATGCCGAATTCCGGCATGATCAGGTGGCGACCAAAGCGGCGAAGCTCCTGATCGCTCAGCTCGGGCGTGATGCCCACAGACGCGAGCGCGTTCATCCGCCGGCCACGCTGGCGATGATCTGGACTTCGTCGTCATTGCATATCTGGGTGGCCAGTCCGTCGAGCAGACGGATATCCTTGCCGTTCTTGCATACGACCACGAACTTGCGCAGCGAGTCGCCCGAAAACAGGTGATTGCGAAGGTCGGCCGAATTCTCGGAGAAACGCGCCAGCGCCTCCTCGATGGTGTTCACGGGAACAGTCACCCGCGTTTGCTGATCCGTGTAACGACGGAGCGAGCTCGGTACTACGATAGTCGCCATATAATCCCCCTCAGAATTATTGCCCTTTGATAGTAGGGATCATAATTTTGGGTTAGCAAGGCGGTTGAACTGGCGCACCACCGGTGGATGTTCCATTCCTGAACATCGTGAAAAAAGATTAATCTTTGTCTTTTTTCAAAGGCCGCATTTCCGAAGTTTATACCTCCGATTCGGCGCAAATAGATGGTGGTGCAGCGTCAGGACAACGCGTGCTGGATGCGGGCGCGGGCGGGAAAGCATTCTCGCAAGGGTGCTGGGGCGATGCGTGACCGCATCCCCGTTCAGCATATTCATTCAATGAAATCCGGATATTGAAACCCGGTGACGATTCAGGCCAACCAGTCGTCGCGACCGCCGTCGGCAACGAACCACGCGACAAGTCCCGCGCCGACAATAAGTCCGGAAATAAACATCATGCTTGCGACCCCGTCCTGCTTATCTTGTTCTGACAGAACGAAAGGCGTGAAGAATAATGGTTAACAAATAGTTAATTTTTTCGGCGTTCAGCCCTAGGCTAAGACGAAGGTATGAACCGATTGCCGCTTTTCGGTCCAGGATTTGCCCGGACGACGCGCATCAGCATGCTCTTACATGGCAGCCACCCGGAATGATTCGCCCGATTCGCAGGCCTAGTTAAACACGATTTGGGGCTTTTTGGGCTTTGCGGAACGATGCGCGGCATAGGCCAGCGTCAGTCCAACCAGCATGGTGGAAATAAGGGGTTTGGAAATACGCATTGTCGGCTCCGTTTCATTGTCAGGGCGAAACGGATCAGAGGGAGTTTGGCTCCCACTGCCACACCTCGTTGCCGATGAAACGCGCGCGTCATGAGGCGGACCGCTTTTAGCGCGAAATCCCCTAATCTTGATCCGTTCATCCCGAGCGAAGTCGAGGGACCAACCGCACCGCGAGCGTGTCTCGACTTCGCTCGACATGAACGGCGGTTGGGATTCTGTCCCAAGTCACCACGCTCCACATCGCGACGCCAACCGATCAGGACACAGGCTGGACGGTCGGCGTTCGTGGAACAAAGAAGCTCGCAGCGCGAAGGATCGACGCCTCCGCCGCTCGACGATCCGGCGTCTCGTTGGCGTCATTATAGCCAAACCAGTCATCCTGCCCCAGTTCCTGCACGACGATGCCATCACGCCGCGCCAAAATGCTCAACCCGTCATGATAGACGCCATAGGTCACGCCGGCTTGGGGGATCAGCCATGCGATCTGTCCGCGCACCGGAACGATGCTCTCATCCTTCCACAGCGCCCGCGCGCCATAGCCGGTGCAGTTGATGACCGTCTTCTGCTTGAGCCTCCCAATGTCGCCGGGCTCCGCAAAGACCATCGGCACGACTTTCCCTCCGGCGATCAGGAAATCGGCCATCAGCTGGCGGGAAAGATCGGCGACATTGAAGGTGAGCGAACTGTTCCTGAACGCGAACCCGGTCGGAAAAGGATGCTCGCCGGGACCCAGCGGCTGCGACCGGGGCGTGATGTCCGCCAGGCTCTGCTCAAGGCGGATGAAACCGCTCGGTGCTTCGGACGTGGCAGCCTGCCGCTGGGCGGGAGACAGATCGGACAGGGCATAGCGATCGGTCCATTCGACCGGATCGCCTGCCGTGCCGAGATAGCTTTGATGCGTCGCAAAGGACGCGCGCGCCATGGCCTCCCAGCGGTCGGCGAACCCGGCATCCACATCCTTCTCCATCGCCACCCGTGAGTCGGGCGACCATGTGCCGGTCGCACGCGCCGACCTTACTTCAGGAAACTGTTCCTTTGCGTAGATGGTGACGGACGCTCCGGCGCGTTGCGCGGTGATCGCGGTGGTCAGGCCGATGGCGCCTGCGCCGATGACGGCGATATCCTTCGCGCCCGCTTCCATTGCCATGGACACGGCAACCGCCGCCGACCCCCAGGACAGGGACCAGCCGCTGCCGCCATGCCCATAATTATGGACGACCAGCTTGCGCCCAACCTGCTCGGTCTCGATCCTCGGCCCTGCGGCGCGAAAGGGACGCAGGCATACGGTAATGCGGAACATCCGGTCGATGGAGGCGCGGACGGGTGTGATATGGGCGTCGCGGTCGAACAGCACAGATGCCCCGCCACGCGCCGAAAGACCCAGCAGGCCTGCCCCCATCATGCCGCGTCCGAGGAAACTCCGCC
>JAHFPU010000091.1:8188-12232 GCA_023266635.1 Sphingobium sp. | reverse complement strand
GTAGTTCTTGCAGGCCCAGACGAACTTGCCGCTCCACTTGAGGGCGGAGGCGACCATGTCGTCGATCAGGCGATGCTCATAGACGATGCCGGCTTCCTTGAACTTGTCGGCGAAATCGGCGTCGAACACTTCCTGGAACAGGTCCTTGAAGCGGCCGTCATAGGCCTTCAGGATCGTGTTCTTGGTGGAGAGGTACAGCGGCCACCTGCGGTCGAGCGCATAGTTCATGCTGGCCTTGGCGAAATCGCGGATCGAATCGTCGAGGTTGTACATGCCCATGGCGACGCCGGCGGAGGGGAACTGGAACACCTCCTCGTCGATCTTCTCGCCATTGTCACCGTCCCAGACGAGGCGCAGCTTGCCGGGGCCGGGAACGCGGAAGTCCGTCGCCTTATACTGGTCGCCAAAGGCGTGACGGCCGACGACGATGGGGTCGGTCCAGCCCGGAACCAGCCGGGGTACATTCTTGATGACGATCGGCTCGCGGAACACGACGCCGCCCAGGATATTGCGGATGGTGCCGTTCGGCGACTTCCACATCTTCTTGAGCTTGAACTCCTCGACGCGGGCTTCATCCGGCGTGATGGTCGCGCACTTGACGCCAACGCCATACTGCTGGATCGCCTTGGCGCAATCGACAGTAATCTGGTCGTTGGTCTCGTCGCGCTTTTCGACGCTCAGGTCGTAATATTTGAGGTCGATGTCGAGATACGGCTTGATCAGGCGCTCGCGGATCCATTCCCAGATGATCCGGGTCATCTCGTCGCCGTCAATCTCGACGACCGGGTTTTTCACTTTGATCTTCGCCATGCGCTGTGTCCGCTTTCTGTTTCCTGGGGATGGGATGCACCGGCGTCTAGGCAAAGCGCGGCGAATATTCAACCTTTCCGCGCGCATTTTCGCTGCGTTGCGGGACGGTGGGTGACCGGCGCGCGGGGAGGCAATGCGATATGAAACAGCCACGGCGTTGTCAGGGTGAAAGGGACGCCGTAAGGACTGCTCATGGAAAACAATGAAATCACAATGGCCGCGGGTGGCGGCGTCAAGTGGCGCTTTCCCGCCGTCCATCCGGAGGGGCGCAAATTCGCAGCCATTGCGGCGGCCATCACGGCTCTCGCGTTTGTCGCGGGTTGGCCCTGGCTGGGGTGGCCGCTGGTCGGCGTTACCGTCTGGGTTCTCACCTTTTTCCGCGATCCGGTCCGCGCAACGCCGCGCGACGATGCGCTGGTGATCGCGCCGGCGGACGGACTGGTGACGCTGATCCAGTCGGTCGCGCCGCCAAAGGAGATGGCGGGGCCAGCGGGTCTGGGCGAGGAACCTATGGTCCGCGTGTCCATTTTCATGAGCGTGTTCGACGTCCACATCAACCGCACGCCCATTTCCGGCACCGTGAAATCGGTCGTCTATATCTCCGGCAAATTCCTGAACGCTGACCTGGACAAGGCGAGCGAGGATAATGAGCGTCAGCATATCCTGGTCGAGCGCGACGACGGCGTGCGAATCGGTTTCACGCAGATTGCGGGCCTCGTCGCACGGCGCATCGTTCCGTTCGTGAAGCCGGGCGACATCATCGCCGCAGGCCAGCGGATCGGCCTTATTCGCTTCGGTAGCCGCGTCGATGTCTATCTGCCGGCCGGGACCATGCCCAAGGTCGTCCTTGGGCAGCGCACCGTGGCCGGCGAGACCGTCATTGCGCGGCTGGGCGACGGACAGGGCATGACGGGCATCCTGCAGTGACGCGGCGGCGGCGGGCCATTCCGCGCGGCCTGCGTCGCGGCATCACCTTGCGGATGGTTGCCCCCAATGCGGTGACGGCCATGGCGCTCTGCTTCGGGCTTACCGGCGTTCGCTACGGCATCTCCGGGGAATGGGAGCGGGCGGTCGCCGCCATCATCATCGCCGGGGTGCTGGATGGTCTGGATGGCCGGATCGCAAGAATGCTCCGCGGCGAAAGCCGGTTTGGGGCGGAACTGGATTCGCTGTCGGACGTGATCGCCTTTGGCGTCGCGCCGGCGCTGATCCTCTATCTCTGGTCGCTGCAGACGATGCCTCAGGTCGGCTGGATCTTCGCGCTATGCCATGCGCTGTCGTGCGCGTTGCGGCTTGCTCGTTTCAACGCCAATATCGATGCGGATGAACAGCCTCATAAATCGGCGGGCTTCCTGACCGGCGTGCCCGCGCCCGCCGGCGCAGGCCTGACCTTCATGCCGCTCTATCTCTGGCTCGTGACAGGTCTGCCGATTTTCCGGGCCTGGTATGTTGTCGCGCCTTGGGCTGTCTTCGTGGCTTTCCTGATGATCTCCAGCATCGCGACCTACACCTGGTCTGCGCTGAGGTTACGTAAGACAGTCAGGCTGGAGGCGATCGCGCTGGCCGGGTTGCTGGCGGCGCTGCTGATGACCAACCCCTGGCTAACGCTGCTGGGCATCACTGTCTTCTATGTGCTGCTGATACCCTTCGGCATGATCAGCTATGCCCGCGTTCGTCGTGTGCGGCCGGTCGTACCAAAGACCGTCGCATAACCGGCGGGTATTGCTTAGGCGGCGATCGCCATGATCGAAGGGGTCCGCGCCACTTTGGCAGCGGTCTGCCGCTTGCGCTGGACCGATACAGCATAGGCGGGAAGGGCTTCAGGCTCCGGCTGGTACAGCAGTGCAGCGATCATCTTGTCGCGATAAGTCGCGAACATATAGGCCATCGTCCCGACAGCGAGAGCAAAGGCGATTGCGAAAACAAGGGCTGCACCGATCGCGACCATTTTTTTAAGCCTTTCATCCTGCCGGATACACCATTCACCGACAACACGCCGTAAATCGCATGAATCCGTCATTTGTTCCATATGTTCATGATATGTTCCTTAATCCGGAGCCTGTCAACCCTTGCAAATGCATTTTCGGACAGGTAAGGGCGCCCACCTAACCCACATGGGAATCGCACATCCCGGTGCCGGCCGCCTCGAAAGGGCTTCGGTTACTGATTCCCAGAGGCTCAACCGGTAAGGAGAATGATTATGGCGGCCCCTGTCGTCACCATGCAGCAATTGATTGAAGCCGGCGCACACTTCGGCCATCAGACCCACCGCTGGAACCCGCGCATGAAGCCGTACATTTTCGGCGACCGCAACGGCATCCACATCCTCGATCTCTCGCAGACCGTTCCGCTCTTCGCGCGCGCCCTCGACTTCGTGTCGGCCAGCGTTGCTTCGGGCGGCAAGGTCCTGTTCGTCGGCACCAAGCGCCAGGCGCAGGACCCGATCGCAGAGGCAGCCCGCCGTTCGGGCCAGCATTTCGTCAACCATCGCTGGCTGGGCGGCATGCTCACCAACTGGAAGACGATTTCCGGTTCGATCAAGCGTCTGAAGACCCTCGAGGAGAAGCTGTCGGGTGACACTCACGGCCTCACCAAGAAGGAAGTCCTTCAGATGACCCGCGAGCGCGAGAAGCTCGAGCTGTCGCTGGGCGGCATCCGCGACATGGGCGGCATTCCGGACGTGATGTTCGTGATCGACGCCAACAAGGAAGAGCTGGCGATCAAGGAAGCCAACACGCTGGGTATTCCCGTCGTCGCGATCCTCGATTCGAACGTGTCGCCTGACGGCATCGCCTTCCCGGTTCCGGCGAACGACGACGCCAGCCGCGCCATCCGCCTCTATTGCGACGCCATCGCGGCGGCCGCGACCAAGGGTAACCGTGGCGCGCAGCAGGCTTCGGGCGTCGACCTCGGCGCTCTGGACGAGCCGCTGCCGGAAGAAACCGCAGTTGAAGTAGCCGCCGAAGCCTGAACCGCTTTCGCGAAACTGCAAAACTGACCGGGTAGGGCGCGCTCTTTCATAGGGACGCGCCCTCCCGCACATTTGAAATACAGACAAAGGAATTCACAATGGCCGAGATTACTGCAGCCAGCGTCAAGGAACTGCGCGACCGTTCGGGCGCGGGCATGATGGATTGCAAGAAGGCGCTGACCGAAGCTGGTGGCGACATCGAAGCGGCAACCGACTGGCTGCGCGCCAAGGGCCTTGCCGCCGCGCAGAAGAAGTCCAGCCGC
>JAHFPU010000091.1:0-8178 GCA_023266635.1 Sphingobium sp. | reverse complement strand
TCGAAGTGAACAGCGAAACCGACTTCGTCGCGAAGAACGACCAATTTCAGGATTTCGTCCGCTCCGTGGCGCAGATCGCGCTCGACAAGGGTTCGGCTGACGCAGAGGCGCTTGCTTCGGAAGCCTATCCCTCGGGCGGCACCGTTTCGGAGAAGCTGGTCGCCAACATCGCCACGATCGGCGAGAACCAGACGCTGCGTCGCGTTGCGCATGTGTCGGTCGGCCAGGGTGTCGTTGTTCCCTATGTCCACAACGCCGCGGCGCCGGGTCTGGGCAAGATTGGCGTGCTCGTCGCGCTTGAGGGCGATGCGCCCGCCGAGGTGCTGGAGCCACTGGGCAAGCAGATCGCCATGCACATCGCCGCCGCCTTCCCGCTGGCGCTGTCGGCTGCCGACATCGATCCGGCACTGCTGGAGCGTGAGCGCGGCATCGCCGCCGAGAAGGCCGCCGAATCCGGCAAGCCCGCCGAGATCGTCGCCAAGATGGTCGACGGCGCGGTCGCCAAGTACGCCAAGGAAAATGCGCTCCTCAGCCAGCTGTTCGTGATGGACAACAAGACCCCGGTTGCCGACGTCGTCGCCAAGGCGGCCAAGGAAGCCGGCAAGTCGATCGCGCTCAAGAGCTATGTCCGCTTCCAACTGGGCGAAGGCATCGAGAAGGAAGTCAGCGACTTCGCAGCGGAAGTCGCGGCCGCCGCCGGAGTCTGATTTGCCCTCAAATACCGTTCGGGCTGAGCTTGTCGAAGCCTTCGCCTGAACGAAGTGAAGGCACTTCGCTACGCTCAGTGGAGCCCTTCGACTTCGCTCAGGGCGAACGGTATTTGACAACGCTACGGGGCAAAACCCCGCTTCACATCATGGCGCGCACTCCCTAAGGTGCGCGCCATTTCCTCATTCAGACCGGAACATTCGCCCCGCATGACACGCCCGACCTTCAAGCGCATCCTCCTTAAACTGTCCGGCGAAGTGCTGATGGGGCAGGGCCAGTTCGGCATCGATCCGGAGACTGTGGACCGTGTCGCAGGCGAGATCGCGGCGGCCAAGGATGCCGGGTTCGAGTTGTGCGTCGTGGTGGGCGGCGGCAATATCTTCCGGGGGCTTGCGGGCGCAGCCAAGGGCTTCGACCGGACCAGCGCCGACTATATGGGCATGTTGGCGACCGTTATGAACGCATTGGCCGTGCAGAACGCGCTGGAGCGGATCGGCTGCGACACGCGCGTCCAGTCGGCCATCCCGATGGCGTCGGTGTGCGAGCCCTATATCCGCCGCCGCGCCATGCGGCATATGGAGAAGGGCCGGATCGTCATCTTCGCGGCGGGCACCGGCAATCCTTTCTTCACGACGGATACGACGGCGGCGCTGCGCGCGGCGGAAATGAACTGCGACGCCCTGTTCAAGGGCACCAGTGTCGATGGCGTTTATGACGCCGACCCCAAGAAAGTCGCGACCGCCACCCGCTATGAAACAGTGTCTTTCGACAAGGTCCTCAATGACAATCTGAAGGTGATGGACGCCAGCGCCATTGCCCTGTGCCGCGAAAACCACATTCCCATCGTCGTCTTCAACATCCGTGAGACCAACAATCTGGCCAAGGTGCTGGCTGGTGACGGTGTGGCGACTGTCGTACAAAATCAGGAGAGCTGAACATGGCGCAATATGACAAGCCTGGTCTCGAGCGCCGCATGGCCGGCGCAGTCGAATCGCTGAAGGGCGACCTTTCGGGCCTGCGCACCGGCCGGGCCAATATCGCCCTGCTCGATCCGATCACGGTCGAGGTTTATGGCGCACACATGCCGCTCAACCAGGTGGCCACTGTGTCCGCGCCGGAATCGCGCATGCTCTCCGTGCAGGTCTGGGACCGCAGCAATGTGACGCCGGTGGAAAAGGCGATCCGTTCGGCGGGCCTTGGCCTCAACCCGATCACGGACGGCACTACGCTGCGCCTGCCGATCCCCGACCTGACCGAGGAGCGGCGCAAGGAACTGGCGAAGCTGGCCAGCAAATATGCCGAAGGCGCGCGCATCGCTGTGCGCAATGTCCGTCGCGATGGCATGGACAGCCTGAAGACCGACGAGAAAAAGGGTGAGATCAGCGAGGATGATCGCAAGCGCCTGGAAACCGAAGTCCAGAAGCTGACCGATGCCACGATCGCCGACATCGATGCCGTTGCGCAGGCCAAGGAGAAAGAAATCCTTGGCCAATAACGGCCGAATCGGCGCATAGGGTTTCCCGTGGCAACAAAGGCAAAGCGCGACATTCCCCTTCCCGCCGTCGATTATGGCGCGCGGCACGTCGCGATCATCATGGACGGCAATGGCCGCTGGGCGAAGAAGCGCCTGATGCCGCGCATCGCCGGGCACAAGGCCGGCGTCGAAGCCGTGCGCCGCACCGCGCGCGCGGCGCGCGAAATGGGTCTGGAATGCCTCACACTCTATGCCTTTTCTTCCGAGAACTGGAAGCGTCCGGCGTCGGAGGTGTCCGACCTGATGGGGCTGCTCAGCCATTTCATCCAGGCCGATATCGACGAGTTCGACGCCAATAATGTCCGCCTGAAAATCATCGGAAACTACCGGGCCTTCGACCCCGCGCTCGTCAAGCTGATTGACGGTGCAGTCGCGCGCACCGCAGGAAACAGCGGATCGACCCTGGCCGTCGCCCTGAACTATGGTTCGCAGGATGAGATGGTGCGCGTCGTCCAGTCACTGGCCGCCAAGGCCGCTGCCGGAGAGATATCTCCGGAAGATATCGGCGCCGACGACATCGGCAATAGCCTCGACACGGCGGGACTGCCGCCGCTGGACCTGTTGATCCGGACATCCGGGGAACAGCGGTTGAGCAACTTCATGCTGTGGCAAGCCGCCTATGCGGAGCTGTATTTCACCGACATGCTCTGGCCCGATTTCGGCGGGGACGCGCTGGTCACGGCCCTTTCGGCCTTCAAGGAGCGTGAGCGGCGCTTCGGCGGTCTTTAGAGAACGTCCGTGTCCAATGAGCTTCAGACCCGTGCGACGGTCGGCATCGCGCTGATATGCTTCGCGATTGGCGCGCTTCTGGCGGGGGGCGTGGTCTTCTGGGTGCTGCTGTCCATCGCCGGCGTGCTGATGCAGGCGGAATGGGCGGACCTGATGGGCGCGTCCGCTGACGCGAAGCGCATGTCCATGTTCGCGGTCTGCGTGCCGCTGGCGATCATGTCGCCCTGGGCTGCGGGGCCATCCTTTCTCGCTGTGGGTCTGGCGCTGGGCGGCTTTCTGTTCGCCGTCGTGGCGACGCGATCGCCCAGGATCGCGGCGGGCGTGCTCTATGTGTCCCTGCCAGTCCTTTCGCTGCTTTTTCTCCGGGAAGTTCTCCCCAATCTCAGCGGGTTGCTGCTGGCCTTCTGGGCGCTCGGCCTTGTCTGGACAACGGACATAGGGGCCTATTTTGCTGGCCGGTCCATAGGCGGGCCGAAGCTGGCGCCCTCGATCAGCCCAAGCAAGACATGGTCGGGACTTGGGGGAGGCGTGGCAAGCGCGCTCATCTTCGGCTTCGCGCTGCATGTCTGGGCCGGCTTGCCGGTCCGTCTGGCCGCAGCGAGCGGTATCCTGGCGGTCGCTGCGCAGGGCGGGGACCTGTTCGAGAGTTGGTTGAAGCGCAAGGCGGGCGTGAAGGACAGTGGCACACTGCTGCCCGGCCATGGCGGTGTACTCGACCGGCTTGACGGCGTCGTCACGAGCGCGCCGCTGGCCGCCTTGCTCGTCGCCCTGCCGGGGCTGTTGTGAGCATGAAGAAGGTCTCGATCTTCGGCGCCACCGGTTCGGTCGGCACATCGACCCTGGATCTGATCGGTCGGGATACGGACGGATATCAGGTCGTTGCCCTGACTGCCCATCATGATGTGGCGGCTCTGGCCGCTGCGGCGCGCAAGCATGACGCGCGTCTTGCTGTCATCGGCAATGTCGCATTACATGACCAATTGCGCGAAGCCCTGGCCGGATCGGGCATAGAGACCGCCGCCGGACCCGAAGCGCTGGTCGATGCTGCGCGGATCGACGTGGACTGGACGATGGCCGCCATCATGGGCTGCGCCGGTCTGGAGCCGACGCTGGCGGCGCTGGAGCGTGGACGCACCGTGGCGCTGGCGAACAAGGAATCCCTGGTGTCGGCGGGCAGCCTGATGATGGACGCGGCGCGTTCCTCGGGTGCGACGCTGCTTCCGGTGGACAGCGAGCATAATGCAATCTTTCAGTGCCTTGCAGGGGGGCGGCTGGCGGAGGTGCGCAAGATCACGCTGACCGCGAGCGGCGGTCCCTTCCGCACCATGCCGCTGGAGGCCATGCGCACCGTGACCCCGGCGCAGGCGGTCAAGCATCCCAACTGGTCGATGGGCGCCAAGATCAGCGTCGACAGCGCGACGATGATGAACAAGGGGCTGGAACTGATCGAGGCGGCGCACCTCTTCCCGATCGGCCTCAACCGGATCGAGATACTGGTGCATCCGCAGTCGGTCATTCACTCGATGGTCGAGTATCGCGATTGCTCCACCCTTGCCCAACTCGGCAGCCCCGACATGCGCATTCCCATTGCCCATGCGCTGGCGTGGCCGGAACGGATCGCCACGCCCTGCACGCCGCTCGACCTTGCCACGATCGGCCGTCTCGACTTCGAGGCGCCCGACGACAGCCGTTTTCCCGCGCTGCGCCTTGCCCGGCAAGCGGCCGAGGCCGGCGGCATTTATCCCGCCGTCCTGAACGCCGCGAACGAAGTCGCCGTGGCCGCGTTTCTTGGGGGGCGAACCGGCTTCCTTGAAATCGCCACGATTGTGGAGGAAACGCTGTCGGGCTATAGCGCGCAGACGCCGCGCCGGATTGAGGATATACTGGAAGCAGACCGGTCGGCCCGCATGGCCGCTGGGCGCATTTTGGAAAGAGTGCAGGTTTGATCGAAACACCCGGCCTTGTCGTGACCATCCTTGCGTTCATCGCGGTCATCGGCCCTCTCGTGTTCGTGCACGAGTTCGGACATTATATCGTCGGTCGCTGGTGTGGGGTGAAGGCGGAGACCTTCTCCATCGGCTTCGGTAAGGAAGTCGCCGCCTGGGTGGACAAGCGCGGCACCCGCTGGCGACTGGGGCTGTTGCCGCTGGGCGGCTACGTCAAGTTCAAGGGTGACATGAGCGTCGCCAGCCAGACGGACCCGAAATGGCTGGAAATGCCGGCGTCCGAGCGAGCGCAGAGCTTTCCGGGCAAGCCGGTGTGGCAGCGCGCGGCGATCGTCTTTGCCGGTCCCGCGATCAATTTCCTGTTCGCCGTCCTCATCATGGCGGGCTTCGCCATCGCCTATGGTGAGAATGTGACGCCAGCCGTCGCCAGCAAGGTCATGGCGGGAAGCGCCGCCGAAAAGGCCGGGATACGCGTGGGCGACCGGATCGTGTCGATCGACGGGCGGCAGATCGAGCGGTTCGACCAGCTGACCCAGTCCGTCTTCCATCGCCCCGGCGAAGTGTCCAGCTTCGCGCTGGATCGGGGCGGCAAGACCATCATCCTGCCGATCACGATCGGCGTCAGGGAGGAAAAGGACCGGTTCGGCAACCATTATCGCTTCGGCCAACTCGGTATACGCAGCGGCGCGCCGATCCAGCGCGACGTCTCGCTGCTTCAGGCGCCGGGCATTGCCGTTGACCGGACCGTCACGATCGTACGCATGATGGTAGAGACGATGGGCCAGATGGTGACGGGTCGCCGGCCGCTGGACGAGCTTGGCGGACCGCTGAAAATGGCCCAGCTTTCGGGTGAACAGGCTGACCGCGGACCGGAAGACTTCATCTTCTTTATGGCGCTGATTTCGATTAACTTGGGGTTCATCAACCTATTGCCAATTCCGATGCTGGATGGCGGGCACCTGCTGTTCTACGCGATCGAGGCAATTCAGCGGCGGCCGGTCAGCGCACAGGTGCAGGAATGGGCATATCGCTCCGGCCTGGCGGTGCTGCTGACGGTAATGGTTCTGGTGACTTTCAACGATTTGTCGTCTTTCGGACTGTGGAAGAGCCTGTCCGGCTTGATCGGATAGGCGGCTTCGGGCAGGGAGGCTCGCTGATATGGCGTTTCGACGCCGGTGGCGTAGGGATATCGGCCAAATTGGCCCGGTTTGATGGTTAAGATTAAGGATGAAAAACGGGTGACAGCGATCAAGCGCAGCAACATCCACAGACCGGTGATCGCCGCGCTGCTGGCTGGCACCGTCCTTTCGGGATTGGGTGGAACGGCGACTGCGGCGCAGACCGCTCCCGCTCCGACGCCTTCGGTGCCCGCAGCGACGGTCGCCGCGACAACGATCAAGACGCTCTCTGTGTCTGGTCAACAGCGGCTTGAGCCCGATACCGTCCTTTCCTACACGAAATTGCGCCAGGGCACCGCCTATACGCGCGAATCCCTCGATCAGGCGCTGCGCGACCTGTATGAGACCGAGCTGTTTGCAGACGTGCAGATCAGCGGCGCCGAGACCGGTAACATCGTGATCGAGGTCAAGGAAAACCCGGTCATCAACCGCATCGTCCTTGAGGGCAATAAGCGGATCAAGGAAGAGAAGATCCGGCCGGAGATCAAGCTGTCGCCGCGCCAGATCTATACCCGGTCGAAGGTGCGCGCCGATGTCGCCCGCATCATTGAACTCTATCGTCGGCAGGGCCGCTTCGCCGCGACCGTCGAGCCGAAGATGGTGCAGCTCGACCAGAACCGTGTCGACATTGTCTTTGAGATTTCCGAAGGACCCAAGTCCAAGGTCCGCCAGATCAATATCATCGGCAACGAGAAATTTTCCGATGGCGAGCTGCGCGGCGAAATGGCGACGAAGGCCGCTCGCTGGTATCGCATCTTCTCGTCGGGCACGTCCTATGATCCTGATCGCCTGGCCTATGACCAGCAGAAGCTGCGCCAATTCTATCTGACCAACGGCTACGCGGATTTCCGTGTGATCTCGGCCGTGGCCGAACTGACGCCGGATAAGCAGGACTTCATCATCACCTATGTGGTGGAAGAAGGGGATCGCTATAAATTCGGCGGCGTGAAGGTCGAAAGCGACATTCGCGACCTGTCCAGCGACAGCCTGACCAAGCTGCTGCCGATGAAAAAGGGCCAGTGGTATAACGCCAAGCAGGTCGAGGACACGGTCGACCAGCTGAACGAGACCGCCGGTCTGTTCGGTTACGCTTTTGCCGACGTCCAGCCGGACTTCCAGCGCGACAAGGATACCCTGACCATGGGTATCAACTTCAAGATCGCTAATGCGCCGCGCGTCTATGTCGAGCGGGTGGACATCAACGGCAACACGCTGACGCAGGACAAGGTCGTCCGCCGCGAATTCCGCCTGAATGAGGGCGATGCGTTCAACAGCTTCATGGTCAAGCGCTCGAAGGACCGCATTAACTCGCTGGGCTTTTTCCAGGACAAGCTGGACATCCAGCAGAAGCCGGGTTCGACGCCCGACCGCATCATCCTGGAAACCAATGTCGAGGAAAAATCTACGGGCGAACTGTCGCTGTCGGCCGGTTTCTCCAGCCTTGAGCGGTTCATCGTTTCCGCCTCGGTCACCCAGCGCAACTTCCGCGGCAAGGGCCAGGAGCTGCGAACCAGCGTCAACTATTCGGCCTATTCCAAGTCGGTGGAGGTCGGGTTTACCGAACCTTATCTGTTCGACAAGAATATCGCGCTGGGCGGCGATATCTATCGCCGCGACCTCAACAGCTTCAACTATCTGGCCAATAACGACCGCAACACGACCTATCAGCAGACGACGACCGGCTTCCAGATCCGCGCCGGCGTGCCGATCACCGAATATATGTCGCTGGCGCTGCGTTACAGCCTCAATCTCGACGACGTGACGCTGAACAAGACGAACTATTATTCGGACACTAACGGCGACGGCATCCTGGAGTGCGATCCGATCCTTGCGGGCCGGTATTTGTGCGACGCGATCGGCAAGCGCACCACCTCATCGGTCGGTTACTCGCTGATCTTCGACAATCGCGACAACCGCATCCGGCCAACGCGCGGCCAGTCCCTGTCGCTGAGCCAGGATTTCGCCGGCCTTGGCGGCAGCGTCAAATATGTGCGCACGCGCCTGAACGCGGCCAAATATTGGCGCGTGCTCGGCAACTTCATCTTCTCGGTCAGCGGCGAGGGCGGCTATATCCATTCGCTTG
>JAHFPU010000090.1 GCA_023266635.1 Sphingobium sp. | reverse complement strand
GCCCCACGGCGGAGATGATCGGGATGGAACAGTCCGCCACCGCGCGCACCACGGCCTCCTCATTGAACGCCCACAAATCCTCGATCGAGCCGCCGCCGCGCGCGACGATCACCAGATCCGGGCGCGGAACCGGCCCGCCGGGGCGCATGGCGTCGAAGCCGCGCACGGCCGCCGCCACCTGCCCCGCCGCGCTCTCCCCCTGCACGAGCACCGGCCAGACCAGCACATGGGTGGGGCAGCGGTCCTCAAGCCGGTGCAATATGTCGCGGATCACCGCTCCGGTGGGCGATGTCACGACGCCGATCACTTTGGGCAGGAACGGCAAGGGTTTCTTGCGCGCGGGGTCGAACAGTCCCTCCGCGCCCAGCTTCTGCTTCAGCCGTTCGAGCAGCGCCATCAGCGCGCCCTCGCCCGCCAGTTCCATCCGCTCGATCACGATCTGATATTTGGAGCGACCGGGATAGGTGGTGAGCTTGCCAGTGGCGATCACCTCCACGCCATCCTGCGGGGAGAAGGCCAGACGCCCCGCCCCGCCCTTCCACATCACCCCGTCGATCACGGCGCTGTCGTCCTTGAGCGCCAGATAGAGATGGCCGGACGCGGCGCGCTTGAACCCGGAGATTTCGCCGCGCAGCTTCACATGGCCGAAGCGGTCCTCGACCGTGCGCTTCAACATTCCGGACAATTCGCTGACACTCAGGGGCGGTGCGTTGTCGCCGGGGGTTTCCTCCGCTAACAGGCGGCCGGCGGGATCATATTCAGGAGACATGACGGGCGATGAACATCCTTTTGCTTGGCGGCGGTGGGCGCGAACATGCGCTGGCATGGCGGATGGCGCAATCGCCTCTGCTCACGCAGCTTTACGCCGCGCCGGGCAATCCGGGCATAGCGCAGCATGCGCAGTTGGTCGACATCGATCCCGCCGATCATCGCACCATCCTGGATTTCTGCATCCGCCATTCGATCGGCCTGGTCGTTATCGGGCCGGAAGCGCCGCTGGTCGATGGACTTGCCGACAATCTGCGCACCATGGGCGTGCCTGTGTTCGGACCGGACAAGAAGCCCGCGCAGCTTGAAGGATCAAAGGGTTTCACCAAGGACCTGTGCAAGCGTGCGAACATTCCGACCGCAGGTTACGAGCGGCTGACCAGCAAGGATGGCGCACTGGCCGCGCTCGACGATTTCGGCCTGCCCGTCGTTATCAAGGCGGATGGTCTAGCCGCCGGCAAGGGCGTCATCATCGCCATGACCCGGCGGGAAGCCGAGGACGCGATCGCCGAGATGTTCTCCGGCGCGTTTGGCAAGGCCGGCGAGGAAGTCGTGATCGAGGAGTTCATGACCGGCGAGGAAGCGAGCTTCTTCGCGCTGACAGATGGCGTCACTGTCATCCCATTCGGTTCTGCGCAGGACCATAAACGCGTGGGCGACGGCGATACCGGACCCAATACCGGCGGCATGGGCGCGTACAGCCCCGCCCCGGTCCTGACGCCCGCGCTTGAAGCGCAGGTGATGGCGGAAATCATCCAGCCGACCGTCGAGATGCTGGCGGCCGAAGGCATGCCCTATAGCGGCGTATTGTTCGCTGGGCTGATGCTGACCGATGCCGGACCCAAGCTGATCGAATATAATGCCCGCTTCGGCGATCCGGAATGTCAGGTGCTGATGACGCGGCTGGAGGGCGATCTGGTCGCATTGCTCCTTGCGGTGGCGCAAGGAAAACTTGCCGAGCATGGCCCCGTCACGTTCCGCGATCAAAGCGCGCTGACGGTGGTGATGGCGGCGAACGGCTATCCAGGCACGCCCGAAAAGGGCGGGAGCATCGCAGGGCTGGACGCTGCGGAACGGGACGGCGCGAAGGTCTTTCATGCGGGCACCGCGTCCAAGGGGCAGGCCCTTGTCGCCAATGGCGGGCGCGTGCTGAACGTGACGGCGACGGGCGAATCCGTTGGCCAAGCGCAGGCGGCGGCCTATGCCGCGATCGGCCATATCGACTTCCCGACCGGCTTCTTCCGGCGCGACATAGGCTGGCGCGAAGTCGAGCGCGAGAAGGTGTCATGACCGGCGCGTGCCGCCGGGAATGATCCTAGAGTCAAAGTCTTAGCGGACGATCAGAGGCGGAGTGTCCTTCCGCCTGCGTTCCGATGCCCATGAAACCGTGGGTGAGCCTGCGCGTTGGTGCGGCGTTGCGTGTGGACTCGGGCGTTCATCCCGCTATCATCGCGCGTTCGGGAAAGGATTATCCACATGAGCACATTTTTCGCCGATTACGGCCTGTGGCTTTTGATTGCGCTGCTGATTGTCATCGTCCTCTTCTTCTTCCTGTCGGGCAAGAAGGACGCTGCGCCGCCAACCGAGACCACCAAGCCTGCCGCAACAGAAATCAAGCCGCCGGTCACCAGCAAGGCAGCGGCGGAACCCGCAAAGCCGGTGGAAGCCGCTGCGCCTCCCCCCGCGCCCAATCCAGCCCCTGCGCCTGCTGCTAAGCCGGTGGCATTGGCGAGTGAGCATGCTCCGGCAGTCAAGACGCCGGCGGCGAAGAAAGCCGCAGCGCCCAAGGCTCCTCCTGCGAAAAAGGCTGCGGTCGCTGTGCCTGCACCTGCACCCGTAAAGGCTCCGGCGGCCAAGCCCGTCGCCAAGAAGGCGGCCGCCAAGCCGGCGGTGGCAACGCCCGAGCCGGTCGCAACGCCCGCTCCGAAAGCGAAAGCCCCGGCCAAGCCAGCCGTGGCAAAGGAAGCAGCGCCTGCGGCCAAGGCCGAGCCGAAGCCCAAGGCTGCGCCGAAAAAAGCCGCCGCGCCGGCGGTTCCGGACGATCTGTTGCTGCTGAAGGGCGTCGGTCCCAAGCTCAACACGATGCTGATCGGCTTAGGCGTTACCAGTTTCGCGCAGATCGCGGCCTGGACCGATGCCGACCTGGCGAAGGTCGACGCGCAACTCGGCACCTTCAAGGGACGCCCGGTTCGCGACCACTGGATCGACCAAGCGAAATATCTCGCCAAGGGCGACACTGCCGGATTCGAGGCTAAATACGGAAAGCTCTGAGGGCTTTTGCAGGCGCCCGGACAACCGGGCGCCTGTCGTAATTTAGAAATCCACCTGCGCGCGCATGGTGAACATGTCGGCAGAATAGTCGCCGGTGGTATCGAGGATTGGCAGGGCAGAGTCCCTGAATATCAGATGGCCGTAATTGCCCATCAGCTTGATATGCTCGACCGGCACCCAGACGAGGCTGGCCAGATAGCTGTCTTGCGTGCCGCCAAGGATGCCCGCGTCGCTCAGGTCCAGCCTGTCATACCGAATGTTGACCTGAATGGCGCCGGGTCCGCCATTGGCGATCGACTTGGCCGGCTTGATCGCACCCCACGCCCCTTTCTTGTAGGGACGGCTGTCGCCTCTGGTGAGGAAATAGCCGACCTCCGCATAGCCGCCGAAGAAGGTCGGCTTTATGCCGCTGGCCAGCGTAGGACGTAGCCAGTTCGCCTCCGCCGCGAAGTGGAACTGCCCGGATATCGCGGCAGCCTCGAGGCCATAATTCAGTTCCTTATCGACGCTCAGATTCCGCGTATCGACAAAGCGCAGATCAGTGATGTGCGTATAAGGCCGCGTGCGATAGCGGACGGCGACGTCGCCCTGGTCATTCTGCGTGCGCCAGTGCCCGGATGCGGCCAGATGGAATTGGGTGTTGCCCCATTTGGGCATCCATACAACGCGCCCGTCGAAGCTGTAGGCGTTGTCGGCGTCTGAACTCAGGTCCAGCAGATTGTCGGTGAAGACGCCGCCATTGATCATGATGTCGCCCTTCGCATAGCCGGCCGAGAGGCCAACCCTGCGCTCAAAATTGAAGGCGGTGTTGAATGCCGCGCGCTCCAGCATGCTGGTGTCGAGATCGCTGGTCATCTGGTCGAGCGAGAGGAACGGGAAATGCTGGCCGACGGTGATATTCCAGGCCTTGCGGTCCCAGGTGATATACGTATCGGTAAACTCCTGCGAACTCGGCGCGAAATCAACGTCGAAGCGATAGCCGAAGCCGCCCGGGATCGTACCCTGCGCACCTAGATAGGCGCGGCGCAATTCGGTTGCGAAGCCCGTTTCCCTTTGCGCCGTTCCCTGCAGGGTCGGCGTGGACACCGTGCCGCTGTCGAACTGCAACCGTCCGCGCGGTTTGAACGACCAGCCGCTGGCGGTGCTGATTTCCGGCCCACCCTTCCAGGTCAGTCTGAAGTCCGGTTGAGCGGCGGCACCGGCGGCGGCCTGCTGAACGGGAGCAGAAAGTGCAGGCGCAGCGCCGGTGGCGGCGAGCCCGGCGGGCGCAGATGTAGAGGACGCCGTGGCCGGCGCTGCTGCATCGAGCCTTGCCTCAAGCTTGCCAACCTGCGCCTTTAGCGCTGCGATTTCCGCGCGCAGTTGCGCCGCCTCTTCGGCACTGAGCCCCGTGGACGACGCAGACGCCTGCGCTTGCGCAATGCCGGGCGCAGCCAGGGCGACGAGCGCGGTGGCTTCCAATAGTCTCATGCGCATATGTCCATTCCCCTGTCTGGCCGTCCGGCGCTGAGCCGATTATGACATTAATGTTTCAATTTTGCGTCTGATAAACGACATTTCCGTTACACAAGATTGCCGATATTAGTGTGTTGTTTGATCAATACAGTTCTGATAGAAATGTCCGCCAAGCATGAGGAGAGCGGACGATGTACAGCGAAAGCGATCTGCAGGCGGCCGTCGAGGCAGGCGCGATCAGCGCGGAAGCCGCCGACGCGCTGCGTGGGCATGTGGCGCGCCTTCGGGCGAGTCCGGTGGTCGACGAAGAGCATTTCCGACTCCTGACAGGCTTCAACGATATTTTCGTGACTATTGCTGCAACGATACTGATTGTTGCTGTCGGCTGGTTGGGGAACACCCTTCGTCTGGGCGCTGAGGAGCACGCCCCGTCCATCGCATCGGGCCTGTTCATCGCGGGCGTATCCTGGGGTTTGGCCGAATATTTCACCCGGCAAAGGCGCATGGCGTTGCCCAGCATTCTACTGCTGTTCGGCTTCGCGGGTGGCGTGGCGTTTGCGCTTATGGCGCTCGGTATGCAGTTGGTTCCTGACGCCACGCCGAAGACAGCGGCGCTGATTGCCTCGGCCGTGGCGCTGGTGACGGCCATCGCGATCTGGCTGCACTGGCGACGCTTCATGGTGCCGATCACTGTTGCGGCAGGCGCAGTCGCTGTGGCCGGCATTGCCCTCTCCTTGGCGTATGCGGCATTCCCGGCAATCGCGGATTCGATCTTCTGGCTGGTGCTGCTCGCTGGGCTGGCGATTTTCGCGGTGGCCATGTGGTGGGACATGAGCGATCGCAGCCGGACCACCCGGCGATCCGACGTCGCCTTTTGGCTGCACCTGACCGCTGCACCGATGATCGCGCACAGCATGTTTCATTTGCTCGGCGTGTTCCGGGGAGACATGGGTGCGGGCACGGCCGTCACGGTCTTGCTGCTTTACGTGGCCTTCGGCCTTGTCGCGCTGGCGATCGACCGGCGAGCGTTGTTGGTGTCGAGCCTCGCCTATGTCCTCTACGCGCTTTACGCGCTGATGGAGCAGGCGGGCGCGGTGGAACTGTCATGGGCCTTTACGGCGCTCATTATTGGATCTGCATTGTTGCTGCTGTCGGCCCTGTGGCACCGGGCGCGCAAGCTGGTGGTTGAGGGGTTGCCCGGGGATATCCAGGCGAAGCTGCCCTATCTGGACCGGGAGGCAGTGGGCGTTTAGGCGCCCGCCAGCCTATTCTTCGATCAGCCGCATCAGCTTGCGCTCGACGGGGGCGAGCACAGGTCCCAACTCCGCGCCGCGTTTCAGCACAGCCCCGGCCTCGCCGATCAGCGCCCACATGCCCTGCCGGTTACGCAGTTCCGGCCGCTTTTCGATCCGATATTCCGGACGCTCCGCCGACCGGCGGAATGCGGAGAAGATGGCGGCGTCCTTGCCCATGTCGATCGCATAGTCGCGCCAGTGGCCTGCCGTCACCATCCGCCCATAGAGATCCATGATCCGCATCAGCTCCTGCCGGTCGAAACCGGTCTGCGCCGGTTTCGGGCCATTGGCGGGAAACGGCGTGACATTGGTCATCAGGCCCGGCCGCGCTCCTTGACGGGCGCGTCGTGAACCGCCTTCTCCTCGATCATCTCCGCCAGCCGTTTGCGCAGATTTTCAATCTCGCACTGGAGCATTTCCAGCTTCTGCGTGGCCGGATCGAAGGAATCGCTGCATGGCGTACCATAAGGCACGAATTCGCGCTGATAGGCAGTGACGTCGACCAGAACCTGGCGCGCGGGAATGCCGACCATCGTCGCGCCCTCCGGCACCGCCTTCGTTACCACGGCGTTGGCGCCAACCCGCGCCCGCGCGCCCACCGTGATCGGCCCCAGCACCTGAGCGCCCGAGCCGATAATCACGCCGTCACCGATCGTGGGGTGCCGCTTGCCTGCAATGCCATTGGCCGGGTCCGTGCCGCCCAGCGTGACATTCTGATAGATGGTCACGTCGTCGCCGATCTCCGCCGTCTCGCCGATCACGGTAAAGCCATGGTCGATGAACAGATGGCGGCCGATGCGCGCACCCGGATGAATGTCATTAGCGGTCAGGAATCGCGACCAGTGATTGATCGCCCGCGCCAGGAAATATAGGCGACGGCGATAGAACGCGTGGGCGATCCGGTGATAGGCCAGCGACCAGACGCCGGGATACAACAGGATTTCGGCGCGCGAACGCGGTGCGGGGTCCCGCGCTTTCACTGAATCCAGATATGCAATCAGCCTGTTGAGCATGCAGCCCGCCCTTATCCCTGAACAGTTCCTACAATAGTCACTGCAGCTTAATAATTCCAGATGGGGTGGCTATTTGGCTTGGCGAGCGTCAAGAGAAACTTGCTTGGATCGCCGTGAAAAGCCAAGCACGTCGGTAGACAAATGCCGTTCAGGGGATGTTGATGCTCGATTCGCTTGCCGCTCACGCGGCATCCATCAATTTTGTCGATATCCTGCCATTCATCCTGGTGGGGTTCGGCGCGCAGATCATCGATGGGGCGCTGGGCATGGCCTATGGGGTAATTTCCAGCACGCTGATGCTGACGCTGGGCGTTCCCCCGGCAGCGGCCTCGGCCGGCGTCCATGCTGCGGAAACCTGCACCACCGGCGTGTCGGCGATCAGCCATATCTGGCAGCGCAATGTCGACTGGAAGCTTTTCTCCCGCCTCGTCATACCCGGCATCATCGGCGGCGTTACGGGCGCTTATGTGCTTTCCAACATCGACGGAACCGCCATCAAGCCTTTCATCCAGGTATATCTGGTGCTTATCGGCATCTGGCTCGTCTGGCGCGGTTTCCATTATCCGCCGCAAAGCCGCAGTCCCCGGATGATCACGCCGCTAGGGCTAATCGGCGGCTTCATGGACGCGACCGGCGGTGGCGGCTGGGGACCGATCGTTACGTCGAACCTGCTGATCCAGGGGGCGAGCCCGCGTCACACCATCGGCACCGTCAACAGCGTCGAGTTCATCCTTACGCTGTGCATCAGCATCACCTTCATGCTGAACATTGGTCTGGCGGCATTTACCTTGGCGACCGTCGGCTTGCTGCTGGGCGGGGTCGTCGCGGCGCCCTTTGGCGCAATGCTGGCGCGGCATATTGCGCCCCGCGTGTTGCTGGTATCGGTCGGCGTAATCCTGACGCTGACATCGCTGTTCGGCTTCGCCAAATGGGCTGGATATATCGGATAGAGCGATTATATTTGGACAATCAATCGAAAGGATCGATGAATGTCCAGTTACATGCCTACCCTTAAGCAGCTGCAATATCTCGTAGCGCTGAAGGAGCAGGGGCATTTCGGCAAGGCGGCGGACGCCTGTTTCGTGACGCAATCGACCCTGTCGGCAGGCATCCGGGAGCTGGAATCGCTGGTCGGCATCACCTTGGTCGAGCGGACCCGCCGAGTGGTGCGCTTCACAGCATTGGGCGACCGCATCGTCGAGAAGGCGCACCGCGTCCTGCGTGAGGCCGAGGAACTGGCCGCCATCGCCCAGGCATCCGGCAAGCCGCTGAGCGGCGAACTGCGCATGAGCGTCATCCCAACGATCGCACCTTTCCTGCTGCCCCGCCTCCTGCCCCGCCTGCGCACAGACAAGCCAGACCTCAAGCTCTACCTGCGCGAGGAAACCAGCCACGCGGCAGTCGAGAGCCTGCGCCATGGCAATGCCGACTGCGTGCTGCTTGCCCTGCCCTACGCCACCGGAGAGGTGGAGAGCGAATTCCTCTTCTCCGACGCGCTGTTCGTCGCCTTCCCGAAGGATGACCCGCGCGATCCCCCCGCCTTCATCGCGCCCGAGATGATCGACGAGAGCCGCCTGTTGCTGCTCGAGGACGGGCACTGCCTGAAGGATCATGCTCTGGCCGCCTGCAACCGGCCGGGACTGCGCGCGGAGGCAACGATGATGGGCACATCGCTGCATACGCTGGTGCAGATGGTCGAAAATGGGCTGGGCCTCACCATGTTACCGGAAATGGCGATCCAGGGCGGCATATTGAACAACACCCATATCGTCGCCCGACCGCTCAGTTCGGAACATGCCCGGCGAGATATTGCGCTTGTCTGGCGCAAGAACAGCCCCCGCGGCGACGAATTTCGGATGCTGGCCGGAATCCTGCGCGATGCAGCGGTTCAGCCAACCAAGTGGGAGATGGTCGCGGAGCCCGCCTGACGACGCTCACCAAATCTTTACCGTGATCGGGCGATAAGGGCCGCTTCTGTCATCACTGGCCGGTTCGCATATGTACAAGGGTTTCGCCATCGCCGTCGTGCTGTTCGCACTGTTTTTCAGCATGATCGCTGGAAATCTGCCGACAGGCCATTCAAACGCAGGTCAGACAACCGCCCCGAGCGCGGTCAACGTCGCGCGGGTCGCGCCCGTCGCTGCGCCTGCGCCACAACCCGTTCAATTGCCTCCACAGATGGCAGCGGCTCCTCTCGATAGCGCATCTGCCCCTACGATGTTGTTGGACAATGGCGTTCCACCACAGGCTCCCGCGCCAACGGCCCAGCCTTCGCCGCCATCGAACGAGCCGCCCTTCAACCCGTACCAGGCCGATGACTAGTTGGTAATAGGCCTCCAGGTGCGGCCATCCTCACTTCTTCTTCAAGATATCCATCGCCAGCACCGTCATCGCCTCTGCCGCGGTCGGGATCACCTTGCCCGCCTCTGGCGCCCAGAACGGGCTGTGTAGCGAGGGCAATGTCACCTTGCCCTTGGCGGCCTCGGCCATCCTGTCCGCGGGTACGCCGCCGACCCAGAAGATCAGGCTCTTGATCGATTTGTCCTCTCGGTAAAAGCGGCCGAAATCCTCGCCGCCCATCGCGGCCGGGGCCTTCACCACCCGACCGGGCGGAAAATGGGCGCGCAGAACGCCTGCCATCTGTTCGGCAAACTCGGGCGGATTATAAGTGGAGGGCGTATATTCATCCTGCACGGTGACGACAGGCATCCTGTCCTCCGGCATGCCCGACGCGATGGCCTCGCCCCGCGCGATCCGCTTGATTCCCTCAATCAGCTTCGCGCGCGTCTCGTCGGAGTAGCTGCGCACCGTCAGCAGCAGCGTCGCCTCGTCGGGGATGATATTATGCTTGGCGCCGGCGCGGAAACTGCCGACGGTCACCACCGCCGGGTCCTGCGGGTCCTGCTCCCGGCTGACCAGCGTCTGCAGAGCCATGACGATCTTCGCGCCCAGCACGATCGGGTCCTTGGCGGTCTGCGGATAGGCGCCGTGCCCGCCCACGCCCTTCACGACGATATCGACGCTGTCGACATTGGCGAGCGCCGGTCCCGGCGTATAGGCGATCCGCCCCGCCTCGAAATTGGCCGCATCATGGAAGGCGAGCGCATATTCAGGATGCGGGAAGCGCATGAACAGGCCATCCTCCAACATCATCCGCGCGCCCTTCCCCGTTTCCTCCGCCGGTTGCAGGATCATGACCAGCGTGCCGGACCATTTGGCCTTCATGGCGCTCATCAGCTTGGCCGTCTCGACCCAGGCGGTCATGTGGGTGTCGTGCCCGCAGGCGTGCATCACGCCGCTCTCGATCCCGCCGCCTGTCGTCGCCTTGACCTTCGACGCGAAGGGCAGCCCGGTCTGCTCGACTACCGGCAGGCCGTCCATATCGGCGCGGATCAGCAGCACTGGGCCAAGCCCGTTCTTCAGCACCGCGACCACGCCGGTGCCGCCGACCTTCTCCGTGACGGTAAAGCCAAGCGCCCGCGCGCGCGCCGCCAGTTTGGCGGAGGTCTTCACCTCCTGCTGCGAAAGCTCGGGATTAGCATGCAGGTCGCGATATAATTCCATCAGGCCGGGCATGTCGCCCTTGATGGTTCCGCCTATGTCCTGCGCGATAGCGGGGGCCGCGAACAGAAACGGGATTGCGGCCAGAACGGCCGTGAGGGTGTGGCGCATCAATGTCTCCCTTGCTGACCGGCAGCTTAGGAGGAAATTTGCGGAACGCCAGTGATGTCCGCCCCGCTTAGCGCATCAGCCAGTCACGAAGCAGCGTGTTCACCTCTTCCGGCCGCTCCATGGCGGGCAGATGTCCGCAGTCATGGAAGATATGCAGCGACGCGCTGGCGATGCCCGCATGGATTTCGCGCGACGCGGCGGGCGGGGTCATCAGGTCGCTGTCGCCTACGCCGATGATTGTGGGCACGGTGATTTCGGCGAGTGTCGGTCGGCTGTCCGGGCGGTTTGCGATCGCCTCCTGCTGGCGCAGGAACGCCGCGCCGCCGACGCGCTGCGCCATGGCCATGACCGTTTCCCCCAGGTCGCTTTCCACGCGGGACGGATGGATAAGTTGAGGCAGCATCCGGCCGGTTACGCCCATGAACCGGCCGAGCTTCAACGATTCCACGCCCTTGCGCCGCGCATCCGATCGTTGCGCGTCATCGGGTGCGGCGCCGGTAGCGAACAAGGCAAGGCGAGACACCCGGTCGGGCGCCTGGCGCATGATCTCAAAGGCGACATAGCCGCCCATCGACAAGGCAACGAGAGAGAAACGCGGCGGCGCAGCGGCGAGCGCGCGGGCGGCCATTCCGGCGATGCTGTTGTCCAGCGTCAGATCGGCGACGCTGGGCGCGACAATGTCAGACAGGCCGTCAATCTGCTGCCGCCAGAGCGTAGCGTCACACAGCAGGCCGGGAAGGAACAGCACGGGCGTCAGCATGAGACGCCCATGCCGCTATGGCCTTCCCGAGGCAAGCCGCGCCTTATTGCGCCGTCCAGCCCCCATCAACCGACAGGTTCGCGCCGGTAATGTTGCTCGCCGCGTCGCCGCACAGGAACAGCGCGAGGGCGGCGACCTGCTCGACGGTCACGAACTGCTTGGTTGGCTGTCCGGCGAGCAGCACATCGTTCATCACCTGATCGCGGGTCATGTTCCGCGCCTTCATCGTGTCGGGAATCTGTGCCTCGACAAGAGGCGTCCAGACATAACCGGGGGAGATGCAGTTGGCGGTGATGCCGAAGGTCGCGGTTTCCAGCGCCACGGTCTTGGTGAAACCGGCAAGGCCGTGCTTGGCGGTCACATAGGCCGACTTGAAGGGCGATGCCGCCTTGGAATGGGCAGAGGCGGTCTGGATCAGGCGGCCCCATTTCTTGGACTTCATATAGGGCAGCGCCAGCCGGGTGGTATGGAACGCGGCGGTCAGGTTCAGCGCTATGATAAGGTCCCATTTGTCGAGCGGGAATTCCTCGACCGGGGCGACATGCTGCATGCCCGCATTGTTGATGAGGATATCCACCCCGCCAAACGCATCGGCCGCTTCCTTCATCATCGCCTCGATCTGGTCGACCTTGGTCAGATCGTGGCCGCTATAAAGGGCCTTCGCGCCGCTGATCGCCTCCAGGCCGACGCGCTCCTTCTCGATCGCGTCCTTGTCGCCGAAACCATTGATGACGATGTTCGCGCCTTCGCCGGCGAGCACCTTCGCATAAGCCAGGCCGATGCCGGATGTGGAGCCGGTGATGAGCGCAGTCTTGCCTGAAAGCGTGGTGCCTTGGGTCATATGGTCTTCTCCGTTAGATGATCTTGCCGGTCGAGATCGAACGCCGCGCTCTCGCCGTTCAGGATGTTCTGGGCCAGGATGTCGCCCTTGCACATTACGCCGTCGACGGCCTCCTGCCCCTGCTGCCAATGGTCCAGCATGGTTGCGCGCGAGAATTCGAAGTCGCGCGCGCCGCTTTCCCAGGCGCGTGAGCGGTAGATCAGGTGGACGA
>JAHFPU010000089.1 GCA_023266635.1 Sphingobium sp. | reverse complement strand
TGGACCCGCCAAGCTGATCCCGATCGAGGCCTTTATCGAGAAGGAGCCGATCACCATCATCCTGTCGCAGCGCGGCTGGATACGCGCAATGAGCGGCCATCGCGACCTTGCCGCCGCCGATACGCTGAAATTCAAGGAAGGCGACGGCCCCGCCCATGCATTCCACGCGCAGACGACAGACAAGCTGCTGCTCGCGGGATCGGATGGCCGTTTCTACACGCTGGGCGCGGACAAGCTTCCGGGCGGACGTGGTTTCGGCGAGCCGGTGCGATTGATGATCGACCTTGACAATGCGACGGAAATCCTCGCGCTCATGGTCGCGAAACCGGGCGGGAAGCTGCTGCTTGCGGCCTCCGACGGGCGTGGTTTCCTGGCGGCGATGGATGATATCATCGCCGAGACCCGCAAGGGGCGGCAGGTCGTCAACATCCGGACCGGCGCCAAGCTTCGCATCATCCGGCCCGTCGTGCCGGAAGCCGACAGTGTTGCAGTTATCGGCGACAATCGCAAATTGCTGGTGTTCCGCATTTCGGAACTGCCCGAAATGGCGCGCGGGCAGGGGGTTCAGCTCCAGCGATACCGCGATGGCGGCCTGTCCGACGCCATCACCTTCCGGATGGAGGATGGCCTGAGTTGGGCGATGGGCGGAGAAAGCGGCCGCACCCGCACGGAGGCTGACATGACCCCGTGGCGTGTCACGCGCGGCGCGGCCGGCCGGATGCCCCCCAACGGCTTCCCCCGCGACAACCGCTTCGGCTGAAAATCTGTCCCTCCGGTTTCCACGCCGGATCGGACATATCTTTGATTTTACAAAAATTTACGTTCGTGCCGTATCTAGTCTGCATGGACGGCATGCCGGTAAGATCATGGACAGGGGAAAGCGCGGATTTCGACGCCGCTCCTGTACATGCGCCTGCTGAAAAAGCGATTGCCTTTCAACGGGTAGGCTGGCTGGATGCGCTGCCTCACGCAGCGGCGATCGTGTCGGTCCGCGACGGCGACTTTCATATCGAACAATCCAATGATTTGTTCGCCGCCGCTTTCCCGGATGCAGGCGTGAGCAAGGGCCGCTCAATAGCCGGAACGGATACGAGCTGGGACGACCGGATATTGGAGTTTCAGGCTTCGGATCGCACGTCCGACAGCTTCGAGATACGCCGCGACGGCAAGCTTGGTCCGGAGTTCCTCGCATGCAATCTCGGCCGTCTGCCGAACGGACCCAATGGTGCCGTGCACCTGCTGTTCACCGCGATAGACCGTAGCAGCGAACGCCAGACGGAACGCAATCTGCGCCGTGAACTGCTCTCCGACAGCCTCACCGCACTGCCCAATCGCACCGGATTTGGCGAAGAAATCGACGACCGCCTGTCCAATGGACATTGGCCGCCCGAATGCGGTTATGCAGTCCTTGCCGTCGATCTCGTCCGTTTCAGCCGGATCAACGAATCGCTCGGCCCGCTGGCTGGTGACGAGCTCATCATCACCGTCGCCAAACGTCTGAAATCCAGTCTGCGTCAGGGGGACGTGCTCGCCCGCATCGGCGGCAATGAGTTCGCGATATTCGCGCGGCTGAACAACGGCCTGTCCGACGCGCTGCACATTGTCCAGCGGATCAACGATAGCCTCTCCGTCCCCATCCGCCTGTCCAATCTGCAGATCGGCGTCGATTGCGCGATCGGCTGCGCGCTGTCCAATACGCCAGGCGATGATCCGGACGACATCGTCCGACAGGCGCAATCGTCGGTCAAGGTCGCCAAGAAAACGGGCAAGCTGGAAATCTATCGCGTTGGCGCGTTAAAGGAAGCGCATCACCGCTTCACCATGGAAAGCCGCTTGCGGGAGGCCTTGGCCAATGGCGGCCTTACTCTCGCGTTCCAGCCGCTCGTCCACCTGCGCACCGGTGAAGTCACCGGGTTTGAAGCGCTTGCTCGCTGGGAAGATCCGGAACTGGGTGAGGTCATGCCAACCGAATTCATTCCCGTCGCTGAGGAATCCGGCCTGATCGTGCCGCTTGGCCGCTGGGCGCTGTATGAAGCGGTGCAGACCCTTGCTCGTTGGGACCGCGCCCATGGCGAAGCGCTTCCCGTGGGCGTAAACGTCAACCTTTCCGCCATCCAGATGGCCCGTGACGATGTGCCCTCGATCGTGGAAGAAGCGCTGCGTTTTGGCGGAATCTCGGGAACGCGCCTGACTATCGAATTGACGGAAAGCGCGATCATCGCGGACCCGGAAAAAGCGCGGCATGTTCTGGGCGCGCTGAAGGGCCTGGACGTCTCGATCGCCATGGACGATTTCGGCACCGGCTTCTCCAACCTCGCCAGCCTGCAGAGCCTGCCGCTCGATTCGCTCAAGATCGATCGCAGCTTCGTGTCCGGCATGCTCATGGACCGGGACAAGGACGCCATCGTCCGCGCTATCCTCTCGCTCGCCGACTCGCTCGACCTGAACGTCACGGCTGAGGGCATCGAGACTCAGGCGCTCGCCCAGACGCTGCAGAAACTGCGCTGCTGGCAGGGGCAGGGCTACTATTTCGCGCAGGCCATGCCGGAACAGGCCGCCTATGATTATTGGCGCGCGCGTTGGAACTTCGAAACGGTCTGACCAACGATCTCATCGACGCGGGCTTGGCCGGGGAAGCCTTCGGCAATCCACTGATCCTCGATGATTTTCAGGGCCTTGGCGATATCCGGCCCAGCGGTCAGCCCACGCGCGATAAGATGGCCCCCCGTCGCGCCCAATGCCGGGCGCTGCCACTCGGCAAGTGCCGTCACGCCGCTGGGGTTCACAACGTCGTTTAGCAGGATGCGATCAATCGCGCCCTCGACGCCGATGCCATAGGCAAGCGCTTCGATCGTTCCTGTTCCCGCGCCTTCGGATGATAGCGCGAGCGCGATCCGCTTGCGCGACCGATTGGAGAGCTTCAACCGTGCAGCCACGGCTTCGCCCGCCGCTGCGTCCAGGGGCAGCAGGGCGCATAGACGCCGCAATGCCGATTTTTCAACGCCCGCCTGCTCCTCGCGGTCTATCAATGCAGTCAGGCGCTTGACGCTCGCCAGCGTGACCTCCGGCAAGACGGGCGCCAGGATGCCGCCATCCACCATCAGAGCAATCGCCGGAGCGGGATCGACTGTCGCAAGCAGCTTAAGCAGTTCATCTGCAATGCGCTCGCGCGATAAGGCCATTAAGCTATTCGCCTGGGCGACGCATGCCGCATAGGCTTCTGCGTCCGGCTCTCCGCTACCGAACCGAGCCAGGAACCGGAAATAGCGCAGGATGCGCAGATGGTCTTCGGCGATCCGATCCTCAGCCTTGCCGATGAAGCGCACATGGCAGGCGGCAAGATCGGCGACGCCGCCGAAATAATCGCTGATCTCGCCAGTGAGCGGGTCAGCGTAAAGCGCGTTGATCGTGAAGTCCCGCCGGGCTGCATCCTCTTGCCATTGCGTGGTAAAGGCCACGGTCGCGCGCCGTCCGTCGGTCGACACATCGCGGCGCAGGGTAGTGACCTCCGCCGGTTTGCCCTCGATGACTGCTGTCACCGTACCGTGGGCGATGCCCGTCGGCACCGCCTTGATGCCTGCCGCCTCCATCCGCGCAATGATCTCGTCAGGCTCGTGGATCGTTGCAATATCTATGTCTTCGACGGGAAGACCAAGCAGCGTGTCGCGTACTGCCCCGCCCACGAACCGCGCTGCGCCGTCTCGCGCGCCTAGCGCTTCGAGCAGGCGATCAAGCCCTGGCCGATGTCGCCATGGCGCGTCAGGCAGCGTCGGCGCGGTCATAGCCAAGGCGTCGGGAAAGATTGGCGAGAATGGCGGCGGTTATGCCCCAGATCCGGCGGTCCTGCCAAAGGATCTCATAATAATGACGCGCAGACCCCTGAAAATCGACGCTCTTGCGTACGCGATTGTCGGGCGCCAGCGCGAAGGAAAGGGGCAGCTCGAACCAGCTCTCCACTTCGCCGGGCTGCGCGACAAGGGGGAGGTCGGGCGGCACGACGCCCAGAACCGGCACGATGTCGAATCCTGTGAAGGTATGATAGCGGTCGGATATGCCGATGACGTCGACGGCGTCGCGTGGCAGGGCGATTTCCTCCTCCGCTTCACGCAATGCCGCGGCGATCTCTCCTGCGTCCGCTTGATCCACACGCCCGCCGGGAAAGGCTATCTGACCAGGATGCTTGCGCAGCGCCGCTGATCTTTGGGTGAGGATCAGCCCCGGCTCCGGCCGGTCTGTGATCGCCACCAGAACAGCTGCAGGTGCCAGGGAAATGTCCTTGTCGATGCGCGGGTCGCGTGTTTCCTGCGGCGTCAGATAATTCCCTTGTGCGTGGCCCGCTGCAAGCTGCGTCCGCAACCGGTCTGCAAGCGTCATGCGTCGCCTTCCAGCGGAAAGAACGCGCCACCGCTCCATACCCCCGGCGTCTCTGCTTCTTCCTCAAGGGCGATATTGGCCAGTTCGTAATAGACGCTCCGCGCGATCAGCGCTTCCAGCCCTCCGCGCACTTTCAGATAGGGATGCGGCCCATCCTCTCCCTGCCGGATCGACAGGGGATTGTCGGGACCCGCGATCGCTATGTCGCCCGTGTTCAGGCGGAAGGCCAGGCTGGCCTCGCGATCTTCGCCCTCCCGCTTGACCTCAACCGCGACAAAAGGGGCATCCTCCACCTCGATCGACAGCTTCTCGACCGGCGTCACTAGGACGAAGGAACCATCGGCCTCTCGCCGCAATATGGTGGAGAAAAGGCGCACCATCGCCTCACGCCCGATAGGCGATCCCTGATGGAACCAGGTGCCGTCGCGCGCGATCCGCATCTCGCTGTCACCGCAATGGTCCGGGTTCCATTGCTCGACCGGCGGCAGCTTCTTCTCCTGCAGCAGGCGCGCGATATCGCTCAGCGAAAGCGTGGCTAGGTCGGGCTGGGCATCCATCGGCATGGAGGGGAGATAGGGTGCCGGACGCGCGAACGCAAAAGGGAAGTTTCAGGCCGTGACCTTCTGGCGGGGGCCGAGCATACCCTCCCTAGGTATCGGTCGGCCATCTACGGAAAGCGCCAGAAGGCGCCGCATCTCCACTGGTCCGGGCACAGTCCAGGCGCCAGTGCCGTCCGCCGAGAAGCCCCAGAAGCGGCCATAATATTCCGGATCGCCGATCATCATCAGCGGAGCGCTCGCCTGCGCGCGACCCTGCGCCACGACGGCATCCATCAACGCCCGGCCATATCCGCCGCCTTGCTGGTCCGGCATGACGGCGACAGGGCCGACCATGACCAGCGGATCGGCGCTTCCGTCCGCGCGGCGCAGCGCCACGGGCCAACTCTGCAGCGTGCCGACCAGCGCGCCGCTGTCGTCGATCGCGGCAAAGGACAATTCCGGCAGCCATTCCACGCCATCTCGAATGGCATAGGCGGTCCGGCCTCGCCGGTCCGTGCCGAAGGCTGCGTCGAGCAATTGCTCGATCGCGATCGTCGTCTGGGACTGGAGAGGGAGAATCGTTGCCAAGTCTTGCTGTTCCGCGTGCAAAGGGGCATGAGCGCCCCGAAGCGCGGGGCTTTAGCGCCCCACGTTCAAATGAAAAGTAAAAACAATTGGGTCGGCGTGCGCCTCCCCATCACGGGCATGGCATCATGGAATTGCAGAACGAAGACTATCTGATCCTTGAGGTCGAGAATCTCGACGTCAATGTGCTGACCGGCATCTATTCGGAAGAGACGCATCTTCCGCAGCCGCTGCGCATCTCCATCCGGGCGCGGCTCAAGATGGCGGACCATTATGATCCGGACACGCCGCTGCGCGCCTCGAAAAACTACATGGACCTCAAACATGCGGCGACGGGGGCTATTCCGTCGGACCAGCATTTCACCCTGATCGAGGCGGTTGCCGAGCATATCATCGACACCGTGTTCCTGCAGGACGGCAAGGTCGACCGCGTCGAGGTCAAGATCGTCAAGCTGGCGCTCAGCGAGCGCGGAGAGAATATCGGCATTACCATGTGCCGCAGTCGGAAATAGCGCTCAGGCCTTGATCAGGCCGATCTGTATCAGTCGCTCGCGCAGATAGTCGTGCGCGCTGATGGGCGGATCGCGGCGCGGATTGGCGTCGCTCACGCATTGCGGCAGCGCATCGATCATGAAATCCGGCCGTAGATGCAGGAAAAAGGGCATGGAGTAACGGGAAACGCCGCGCCGTTCAGGCGGCGGGTTGACGACGCGGTGGCTGGTGGACGGCAGGACATGGTTGGTCAGACGCTGCAGCATGTCGCCGACATTGACGACTAGCGCACCCTCCGGTGGCGTGACGGCCATCCACTCGCCATCGCGCGTCAGCAGTTGCAGGCCGCCTTCCTCTGCGCCCAGCAACAGGGTGATGAGATTGATGTCCTCATGTGCGCCCGCCCGGACACCTGGGGCATCGGCAGAAACCGGCGGATAGTGGAGGAGACGCAGGATGCTGTTGCCGTTATGGACCGGCTCCGCGAACCAATGCTCCGGCAGGTCGAGATAGAGGGCGATCGCTGACAGCAGCAGGCCGCCAACGCGATCGAACTCTGCATAGAGGCTGGTAAGGATCTTGCGAAACCGCTCGACTTCCGTTGGCCACACATTGGGCGGCATGGCAGCAGCCAGCGGATCGCCCTCCGGTAGGTCGCGCCCGACATGCCAGAATTCCTTCAGGTCGTTCTCCGACGCATCCTTGGCGATCTCCGTGCCGAAGGCCGTATAGCCGCGCTGGCCGCCATTGCTTGCGGCGCTATAGGCTTGTTTCGCTGCATCCTGCAGCGCGAAGAACGCCTTGGCCTTCGCCCACCCGTCCTCAACCAGCGCCGGGTTCATGCCATGATCGCGCACCATCGCGAACCCAAAGCGGTGAAAGGAGTCGCCGATCGCCTGCGCAAACTCCGCCTTGCCGCTGTTCGCCATCGACAGCGCAGGGATCGAGTCCAGAACGGATTGCGGCACGGGTCATTTCTCCTTGGTCGGGGAGCGTTATGCTAACGTCACGCACCGGAAATGTCATCTTGGACAAGCTCTGCTGGTCCCGCTATGCCGCGATCCTGACCCTGAAACAGGACTGCGCGCATGCAATATTGGCTGATGAAATCGGAACCGGACGTCTTCTCCTGGGATGATCTGGTGAAGAAGGGCAAGGCGGAATGGGACGGCGTCCGCAACCATCAGGCGCAACTCAATATGAAGGCGATGAAGAAGGGCGACCTGTCTTTTTTCTATCACAGCAATATCGGCCTGGAGGCCGTCGGCGTGATGGAGATCGTGGAAGAAGCAACGCCAGACAGCACGGATGACAGTGGAAAATGGATCGCCGTGCATGTTGCGGCGCGGGATAAATTGGCAAATCCGGTGTCGCTGAAAACGATGAAAGCCGATCCGGCGCTGGCTGATATGAAGATGATTCGCCAATCCCGCCTGTCCGTTTCGCCTGTCTCTGCTGAGGAATTCCAGCACATCGTTAAACTATCTAAGAAATAAGCGCGGTTTCCGTAACGGCGGCGTGACGATTGCGCGTGGTGCAATCGTCCGGACGTTTTTTGCGATTGCTCCACTGCTGCGTCGCACCATAGATCGACCTCGAAAGAAAAGACGGGGTGTTTGATCGGCATTCCCAAAGGAGTAAAAACCCATGCGAATGCTGTCCAAGATTGTTCTCGCCGGTGCTGCCGGTTCCGCTTTCCTCGCTGCGCCGGCTATCGCCGACGAAGCTGGCAAGAGCCGTTTCGTGCACGAAGGCTACACCTATGTGTATCAGGTGAAGGAAGCCAAGGCAGGCCAGACCATTTCCGGCACCCGCTATCCCGGCGCAGAGGCGTTCAGCCTGCGCGTTCGTGACGGCAAAGTCGTCGGCACCTCGGCTGGCCAGAAGGTTGCCTTCAACGTTGAGGAAGCACGCGGCGCAGCTGCAGGCGCCAACTGAGCGTTTTGAAGCCGGCTTTAACGCGGCTCTAAAATCAAAAAGGGGCGGTCCATTCCGGACCGCCCCTTTTTTATTATGGGTTGGGATTAGCGGCAGCGGCGCTTGCTGTCGATTTCCTTACCCAGAAGAGCGCCCGCTGCAGCGCCAAGAACGGTACCGGTGGTACGGTTTCCATGAGTATCGATCGCGCGCCCGGCCAACGCGCCGCCTACGCCGCCAACGATCAGGCCGGTCGTGCCGTCAGACTTGCGGCAATAGTCGCGGCCATCACGACCACGCCATTCGCGATATTCACGATCGCGGTGGCGGCGCGCCTCCGCCTGATCCGTCGGCAATGCGAACGTGGCGGGTATCGCAACCGCAGCCGCGGCGATTGAAAGTATAAGAGTACGCATGGGTTGCTCCTTCCTGGTACTTAACTTCGGTTAGTGGACCCATGCATCATGGCGGGGGTCGCATGAACCTGCGGCAACGAGTCAAACGGTTGAAATAAATACCGTCTTTTTAAGGGACAGGCCGTTGAGGCGGTACGCCGGACTGATGCAAAAGCTGTCCGACAGGTATATGCTTTAAGGGAACTGGAGACGGCATGTGTTGAAACACCGGATGGACGACAAGGCGGGCGTGTTCGAGATTGAGGTCGATGGCAGTATCGACGCCGACAGCTATCGCGCCGTGGTCCGGGATATGGAGGCCGGGATTAAGGCGCACGGCCAAATCGCGGTTCTCGAAACCATCACCAGCATCGGCTGGATCAGTCCGGAAATATGGCTGGAGGATCTTTTCTGGTCGTCGCGGCACATGGGGTCGTTTTCCCGCGTCGCGCTTGTCACGGATACCGGCTGGCTGGCCAGTCTGGCCGCGACCGCAGCGCTTGCCTTTCCGGTGAAGCTGAAGACCTTTCCCCTATCCGACCTTGCGAACGCGCGCGCCTGGCTGACGGCGTAAGGGTTACGCAGGTGCGGGATCTCTTTGATCTCGCCCGATTTCCTGAAACGACTGAAATCTTATCCACATCAATCCACAGCTTTCGCGCATAGCCCGTTGAAGAACCACGCGAATCCCCTTTGACCGACTCGGTTTTCATGACAGCTTTAAGACATCGGAAGACGGATAAGACCGCGGAGCGATCCGGGGTTGCACACGGGAAACCGGACGCGAAATCTCCCGATAATGCCGGAACCTGAAATGCGGGATCGCAAGATGCCGTAACGATGGGGAAGGCAAGGAAACAGGCCGAGACTGATCAAGTGCGCGCGCAAGCGAACGCCGGGTTTCTTCGAAGCGGTTTCCAGCAATCGTCGGCCTTCGGGACGGCATTGCAACGCGACGCCGGACTCTTAGGAGAAAGGCTCGTGGCACGCCGGGCAGGACGCCGGGGACCCGCAAGGGCCGCCAGTAACCGAACCAGCGGAAGTGGGGACCGGCAGCAATGCCGGCCCCCATTTTGCGTTCTAGCCCGCCCGGAAAACGCTCCGGGCATAGGGACTATCGGCAATACCCTTCCTTGCCTTCCTGAACGATCAGGCAGTCTTTCTTGTCCATCAGATATTTGAAACCGGTCTCCGATCCCGTCCCGGGGCGGATGGTTTCCTGTTTTCCGTCACGCTCGAACGCGATCGCGCCATCTTGTGCCACGCCGGTATAATCGCCTTGGGTATCCAGATTATCCTTGATGGTCAGTGCGAAATGGCCAGTCGTACCGTCCTTTGACGGCTTGATATCCAGGAACAGGCCTTCCGGCCCAGTCCATCGCCCGACCCAACCCGCAATTGCAGACGCATCCGCAATGCTGTTGCCAGCGGGCGCTGCGTCGGTGTCCTCGACGACATTCGTGATGTCTGCGGGTGCGGTCGCGGTATTGACGGCCACATTGTCTCCGGTGGGCGCTTCGGCTTTGCCGCACGCCGTCAGAAGGAGCGGAAGCGCCAGCAGCGCGATAAGGGGCGTTTTTATTGCGGTGGTTTTCATCGTAGTCTCCATTCTGCATCGGCGAACGGCTGAAGCGGCGCTTTGATCCTGCATTTCACACTAATCATGTCTTTCCCTTGCCCGATGCACAACCCTGGCTAAATATGACGCCGGGGCAACATCTTGGGTCATCTGGGGGAATGAGTGGGCAGGGCATCTTTCGTACGCGAGTCAGCAGATGTCCGTCGGCAGGCGTTGATCGACGCCACCGCCAAATGCCTGGCCGAGCGTGGCGCTGGCGGCGCGTCCGTGCGCGCAATCTGCGCAATGGCCGGTGTATCAGCCGGACTTCTCACCCATTATTATGACGGCATAGAGGCGCTGATCCTCGCCACCTATCGCGATGTAGGTCGCCGTGTGGGGGAAGCCATGGACGCTGCGGCGGAAAAAGCCGGTGATGATCCTCGGGCGCGTCTGGATGCCTATGCCACGGCTAGCTTTCGTCCGCCGGTTCTTGATCCCGATCTGCTGGCCACCTGGGTGGCCTTTTGGAGCCTCGTCAAGTCGACACCGCCGATCGCGCAGGCGCATGCGGAAATCTACGCCGTCTATCGCGACGCCATGCAGGATTTGATTGCGGCTTGCGATCCGCAGATGAACGAAGACAAAGCGCGGCTTACTGCGGTGGCGATCACTGCACTGGTCGATGGCTTCTGGCTCGAACTCTGTCTCGATACCAGCAGCTTCACGGCAGAAGAGGCGTGCGACATGACGCGTAGATGGATTTCCGACCTGCTCGACAAGTGACGCCGCAAAAGGCCCCGTTTGCGCACTGATCGATTTTCTCTATCTTTGCGGACCAGAAAAACAATTTCGGCATTGCTTGCCGCTACCCTAGATATATGCTCGCACCACACAACAGAGACTGGAGCGTTCATGTCTGTACTCAATACACCCATCAAACCGTTCGCCGGAACCGCCTTTAAGCAGGGCAAGTTCGTCGACGTGACGGAAGCTGACATCAAGGGCAAGTGGGCGGTATTCTTCTTCTATCCGGCCGACTTCACCTTCGTCTGCCCGACCGAACTTGAGGACCTTGCCGACATCTACCCGACCCTTCAAGGCTTGGGCGTAGAGGTGTTCTCGGTCTCCACCGACACGCATTTCAGCCACAAGGCCTGGCACGACACCTCGCCGGCCATCGGCAAGATCAACTATTACATGCTGGGCGACCAGAACCACACGATCACGAAGAATTTCGACGTGCTGCGTGAGGGCGTCGGCCTGGCTGATCGCGGCACTTTCGTCGTCGATCCGGAAGGCACGATCCAACTCGTCGAGATCACACCGGAGGGCGTTGGCCGCAACGCGACCGAACTGCTCCGCAAGATTAAGGCTCTGCAATACTGGGTCAGCCACCCCGGCGAAGTGTGCCCGGCCAAGTGGGAAGAGGGTGAGGCCACGCTGGCCCCGTCGCTCGACCTCGTCGGCAAGATCTAAGACTACCCAACCCTTGCGGGTCGCATCTGTCCGGGGCCGGTTTCGGCCGGTCCCGGACAGTAATGGCCGCCCCGTGCCCGAATTTTCTGGAGCCATCGTCATCATGTTGGACGCCAATCTCAAGCAGCAGCTTACCGGCTATCTCGCGAACATCACTCAGCCGATCGAACTGGTCGCCTCGCTGGACGATGGCGCCAAGTCGAAGGAGCTTCTCGGGCTGCTGGAGGATATCGCCGCGCTGTCGGACAAGGTTTCCTTCGTCCGCAAGGATGACGACAAGCGCACGCCATCGTTCATGATCCGCCGCGCGGGCACCGATATCGGCGTCCGCTTCGCCGGCATCCCGATGGGTCACGAGTTCACCTCACTGGTGCTCGCCCTGCTGCAGGTCGGCGGCCACCCGTCCAAGGCCGCGCAGGAGGTCATACAGCAGGTCAAGGATTTGGACGGCGACTTCGCCTTCGAAACCTATTTCTCGCTCTCCTGCCAGAACTGCCCAGATGTGGTGCAGGCGCTGAACCTGATGAGCGTCCTCAACCCGCGCATTTCCCACACCGCGATCGACGGCGGCCTGTTTCAGGACGAAGTCAATGAGCGCAAAGTGATGGCCGTCCCCACCATCTTCCTGAACGGCGAACCCTTCGGCCAGGGCCGGATGGAGTTGGAGCAGATCGTCGCGAAGATCGACAGCGGCGCGTCCTCGCGCGCTGCAGAGAAGATCAAGGCCAAGGACCCGTTCGACGTGTTGGTCATCGGCGGCGGTCCCGCTGGCGCTGCGGCGGCCATCTACGCGGCCCGCAAGGGCATCCGCACCGGCATCGCTGCCGAACGCTTCGGCGGCCAGGTGCTGGACACGATGGGAATCGAGAATTTCATCTCGGTGCCGCATACCGAGGGGCCGAAGCTCGCCGCGCATCTGGAGCAGCACGTCAAGGACTATGACGTCGAC
>JAHFPU010000088.1 GCA_023266635.1 Sphingobium sp. | reverse complement strand
TGCATCCTACTGTACGCACCAGCTCCAACGCTCACCACTTCGTCTCAACCGGCGGAAAGGATACACCATGCCGAAATCTCTTGATCACGAACATAAGAGCCATTGAGCGAAGTCGAAATGGTGTATCGAAGGATCAGAGCTTGGCGCTTAGGTACTTCGATACGAGCCTTCGACTTCGCTCAGTCTCTACTCAGTACGAACGGAGGGAGGGGACGTACCCCTCCGACAATCTCACCCCGCTACCGGCGCGCCGAACAGGTCGTGGTCGTCGGCATCCTCGATCAGCACGTCGATGATGTCGCCCGGTTTCGCATCCTCGCTTACGTCGCGCAGGAAGACGTTGCCGTCGATTTCCGGGGCGTCGGCCTGGCTGCGCGCGGTTGCGCCGATACTGCCATCCTCCTCGTCAGGATCGCCGACCTCGTCGATGATGACGGGCAGCGTGCGGCCGACCTTGGCCTGGAGCTTGGCGGCCGAGATCGCGGCGGTCTTTTCCATGATCCGCTGGTAGCGCTCTTCCTTGACCTCTTCAGGTACCGGATTGTCGAGCGCGTTCGCCGCCGCGCCCTCGACCGCCTCGAAACGGAACGCGCCGACGCGATCAAGCTGGGCTTCCTCCAGCCAGTTCAGCAGATATTGGAAATCCTCTTCGGTCTCGCCGGGGAAGCCGACGACGAAGCTGGAGCGGATGGCGATGTCCGGGGCGATGCTGCGCCAGTTGCGGATGCGGTCCAGCACCTTCGCCTCGTTCGCCGGGCGCTTCATGCGCTTGAGAACGGCCGGCGCAGCATGCTGGAACGGGATGTCGAGATAGGGTGTCAGCAGGCCCTCGGCCATCAGCGGGATGACCTGATCGACATGCGGGTAGGGATAGACATAGTGCAACCGCACCCAGGGCGCCTGCCCGTCGGCCGTGCGAAGCTGCCCCAGTTCCCGCGCCATGTCGGTCATGTGCGCGCGCACTTCGCGGCCATGCCACATGCGCGGTTCGTGGCGTGTGTCCACCCCGTAAGCGGACGTGTCCTGGCTGATGACCAGCAGTTCCTTCGTGCCCGCCGACACCAGCTTTTCCGCCTCGCGCAGCACTGCGTCGATGCGGCGGCTGACAAGATCGCCGCGCAGCGAGGGGATGATGCAGAAGGAGCAGCGGTGGTTGCAGCCTTCGGAAATCTTGAGGTAGCTGTAGTGGCGCGGCGTCAGCTTCAGGCCGCCCTCCGGCACCAGATCGACAAAGGCGTTGGGCACGGGCGGGGACGCCTCATGCACTGCGTTGACGACCTGCTCATATTGATGCGCGCCGGTGACCGCGAGGACCGTCGGGAAGCGGGCGCGGATCAGTTCCGCCTCATTGCCCATGCATCCGGTGACGATAACGCGGCCATTTTCTGCGATCGCTTCGCCGATCGCCTCCAGCGATTCTTCCTTGGCGGAATCGAGGAAACCGCAGGTGTTGACGAGCACAACGTCGGCCCCGGCATAGTCGGGGGACATCTGATAGCCGTCGGAACGCAGCTTGGTGAGGATGCGCTCGCTGTCGACCAGCGCCTTGGGACAGCCAAGCGACACCATGCCGACCTTGGGCGCGGGGGGGAATGCAGTTGCCATGATTGCCGCGGCACATAGTGTTTCCCGGGGCAAATGTCACGGGGCGCGATAGGGGTGCGATTATTGCGCGCGATTACGGGGCTTCATGTCCTTGCGCTGCGTTTTCATCAGCCAGGGTTTGATCGGGCTTGAGGGGCGCGCCTTGCCGTCGATCCGCTCCGCGCGGATCAGCGCCACGGGCCTCAGCAGCTTCTGCCCGCGCATCGCGCCTTCGCCGCCGCCGGTGGGCATGGCCAGGATGCGGCGGACCGTATCCATGCCTCCCACGATATGACCGAAAGCGGCATAGCCGGGATAGGCCCCGGCGGCGTCCATATTGGGCGTCGATCCCACGGTCAGGAAGAAATTGCCCATCGCAGATCCCGGCGCATTGCGCGCCATGGAGATGGTTGCGTCCTGATGGGTGATTCCGGTCATCGTCGTCGGCTCGTGGGGAATGGCGGGCAGGGTGCGGCGAGCGTCGGTGCCGACGCCGCCCTGGATGAAGCCGAGCTTGGGATCGGTCTTGCGTCGGGCAGCGCGGTAGAATTGCGTGTCGTCGAACCGGCCATCGTCGATATAGGCGAGGAAATTGGCTGTCGTCTTCGGCGCATGGCGCGCATCCAGCGCGACGACGATCGCGCCCGCGCTGGTAACCAGGCGGACGCGGACGAAGCCGGGCGTCGGCTTGTTCGCCATCTGCGCCATCGCCGGAGGGGCAAGCGCAATCAGGATCATCAGGGCGAGGGAGAGGAGGATGTGCCGCATCGTCCTGCCCGGGCTAGATGGCGGGGCCGGCGGGCGCAAGGGTGATTGGTCGCAAACTTCTATCACCGTTCGGGCTGAGCTTGTCGAAGCCCTGCACTTTCTTGAAGAGAAGGGCAGCCCTTCGACAAGCTCAGGGCGAACGGAAGAGAGAGCGTCTTACAACTCCAGCACCGGCACCTTGAACATATTCTCCGGACAGTTCACCGCCTGCCGCGCGAATACGAAGCAGTCTTCCACCCGGATGCCCCTTTGCGCAAGGAAGCTGACGGCCGCGCGGATATGCGCGCCGGTGGTCATCACGTCGTCCAGCAGGACGACGCGCCGGGGCGGCATGGGCATGTCGGCGGCGCGCAGATTGACGCGCAAGGCCGTCTCCGTCCGGCGGCGGCTGGCGGAGGATGCCGGCACCACGCGGGAGAAATGCAGCATCGGCAGCGCCATATAGTTGGGGTCGCGCAGTTCGATGGACCGGGCGATGCGGCCGCCGACGAAATCGCTGCCTGGCCGCGTATGCGTGGAGGACGGGATTGGAATGATCGCCGCGCCCTGATCGTAACCGGCCGCCTTGATGGCGCGCAGCATCAGCCGTGACGCCAGCATCAATGGCGTCTCCGGCCTGCTGGCCGCGTTGGAACCCAGGCCGATGCCGAAGCCGGTCATGGCGTAGCCATAATCCTGCGCGAAGCCGAGCTGCTTGAGCGCGCCGACAAGATTGCGCGCCTCCAGATCAACGTCCCGCCACACTTCGGGCCATCCGGCCCCTATCCCCCGGTAATAACAGATCGCATGTACGCGCAGCGCCCCACTCCGCCCCCGAGAATCGACGCCGTGACGCTATGGGGCTTTTGCAACATGCCGATTGCAAAGAACGCATTGGTTAACGGCGTATCATTACGGGACAGTATCGACGGGAAGCGCCTGATGCTGCAACGCAAAAATTACCGGGCGGAATCATCCACTTCGGTTGTATCGGCAGCTTCGCGGTCCGGACCGTTGCCCGGCAGCACCTCGACAATCATATCGCCGGCCAGCAGATTCTTGGCGCCATCCTCCCAGAATCCGATGGGCTTGCCGTTCCGATAGATGCGCAGGGCCACGCCTGGGTTGGCCGCCGACAGCGGCTTTCCGACCTCATCGGGGCGCACCATGCGCTCGCCAAGCTGCACGCGCCCGCCCGCAGAGGCGAGATCGGCCATATAGGCGGCGATATGCGGGCCGGAGCAACTGCCCGCGAGCAGTAGCCCCGCAAAGCTGACTGGATTGATGACGGTCGTCGCTCCCGCCTGTCGCGCGGGCAGTTCATTGTCCTCGTTTCGCACGACGATGCTGATCGGTAGCTTGGACGCCAGGTGCCGGGCGGTCAGGGTGATAAGGATCGACGTGTCATCCCGCCCTGCCGATACGATCATCGTGCGCGCCCGATCAATCCGCACATCCTTCAGCGTCCGGTCGCGGGTGGCGTCACCGCACAGGATGTTGCAGCCCAGTTGCTCGGCGATCTGCAGCGCCTTTTCGCCCGTGTCGATCACGACGATCTCGTGGGGGTCGGTGCCGCGAGAGAGCAGTTCGTTCACCGCCTCATTGCCGCTCGTGCCGAAGCCGGCGACGACGATATGGTTGTGCAGATCGTTCTGAATGCGTGCCATGCGCCACCTGTAGAGGATGTTGCGGAAGAAGAGGCTGTAGGCCGTGCCGAGGAAGATCAGCCAGATGAACAGGCGGATCGGCGTGACGATCACCGTTTCAAACAGGCGCGCGTCCGGCGTGACCGGCACGATGTCGCCATAGCCGACCGTCGTCACCGTGACAGTCGTGAAATAGAGCACGTCGATGAAGCTGATATGATTGTCGTAATTGTCCTTCAGACCATCACGACCGACCCAGTGGAGCAGCAGCACCGCCCCGCCGAGCAGCAGGATCAGCGCGATCCGCCAGGCAAGGTCCGCCCAGACCGGCATCGCGGAGCGGCGGCGCAGGAAGCCGTTGCCCTCGCGCGGCGGGGGCTGGTGGAGGCGCATCACCGCGCTCCGCTATGCATTGTCCGGTGCATCGGTGGGGAGGCTACCGGCTTTTGCGGCTATTGCCTATGCTTCAAACGCGGCGGCGGTGGCGGCCAGCGACCCGTCATGGGTGAGGTCGTAATGGAGCGGCGTGACGGTCACATAGCCCTCCGATATTGCCCTCAGATCGCTGCCCTCGGGCAGGGCGTCGCTGTTGCCCAGGCTGAACCAGAAATAGCGGTAGCCGCGCGGATCGGTGCCCTCGACGATGCGGGTGCGGTCGACATCGTGGAAACCCTGCCGTACGACGCGCATGCCCTTGACGGCGGCCGGGTCGATGGCGGGGAAATTGACGTTCATCAGCGTGCGCGGACCCGACGGCATGGCGATCAGCGGTCGCAATACCTTTTCGCCCCATGCCTCCGCGCAGGCGAAGGGTACGGTGTCGCCCATGCCTTCCTTCGAATAGACCTGGCTGAGCGCGATCGACCGGATGCCCGATATGGCCCCCTCCATCGCGGCGGCGACGGTGCCGGAATAGGTGATGTCCTCGGCAAGGTTCGCGCCGCGATTGACGCCGGACAGGACCAGGTCGGGCGGGCTGTCCTTCATCAATTGCCGCACCGCCATCATCACCGCATCGGTCGGCGTGCCGCTGACGCTGAAATGCTTCTCGCCATGCTTGCGCACACGGAGTGGGCGGGTGAGGGTCAGGCTGTGGCCGGCGCCCGACTGCTCCTCCATCGGCGCGACGATCCAGATGTCGTCGGACAGGGTGCGGGCGATCGCCTCCAGAACCTTGAGGCCGGGGGCGTGGACGCCGTCGTCATTGGTGAGGAGGATGCGCATTGTGGGAGACCTTTGATCCGTTCGGGCTGAGCCTGTCGAAGCCCTGCACTTCTTTAAGAAAAGGACAGCCCTTCGACAGGCTCAGGGCGAACGGATATAAAGGAGTTATCTCAGCTCCAGCGTCGTGATCCCGCCCATATAGGGCGTGAGCGCCTCCGGCACGGTCACGCTGCCGTTGGCATTCTGGTAATTTTCCAGCACCGCGACCAGCGTGCGGCCGACGGCGAGACCGGAACCGTTGAGGGTATGGAGAAAGCGCGTCTGCTTCTCGCCCTCCGGCTTGTAGCGCGCGTTCATGCGCCGCGCCTGGAAATCGCCGCAGTTCGACACGCTGCTGATCTCGCGGAAGGTGTTCTGGCTGGGGAGCCAGACTTCGAGGTCGAACGTCTTGCGCGCGGAAAAGCCCATGTCGCCGGTGCACAGCAGCATCTTGCGATAGGGGAGGTTCAGCGCCTGAAGCACGCCTTCGGCCGCCGCGCACATGCGCTCATGCTCGGCCTCGGACTCCTCGGGGCGGCAGATGGTGACCAGCTCGACCTTCTCGAACTGGTGCTGGCGGATATAGCCGCGCGTGTCGCGGCCCGCCGCGCCGGCTTCGGAACGGAAGCAGGGGGTGAGGGCGGTGAAGCGCAATGGGAGGGTCGGCTCCGGCACGATCTGGTCGGCGACGAGGTTGGTCAGGGACACCTCGGCGGTGGGGATCAGCCAGCGGCCATCGGTGGTGCGGAACAGGTCCTCGGCGAACTTGGGCAACTGGCCGGTGCCGTAAAGCGCGGCGTCGCGCACCAGCAGAGGCGGGTTGACTTCCTCATAGCAATTCTCGCCGGACTGGCGGTCCAGCATGAACTGGGCGAGCGCGCGGTGCAGGCGGGCCATCTGGCCGCGCAGCGCCGTGAAGCGCGCACCGGAGAGGGCCGCGCCGCCCTCGAAATCCAGGCCCAGGGTGGGGCCGAAATCGGCATGATCCTTCGGCGCGAAGTCGAAATTGCGAACCGCGCCCCAGCGACTGACTTCGACATTGGCGGCTTCGTCCTCGCCCTCGGGCACGTCTTCGGCGGGCAGGTTGGGGATGGCGGCGAGGATGCCGTCGAGCGCTTCGCCGGTTTCCTTCTCCTGCGTCTCCAGATGGGGAAGCCGGTCCTTCAGGGCAGCGACCTCCATCTTGATCTGCTGCGCGAGTTCCGCCTCCTTGTTCGCCATCGCCTGGCCGATCGCCTTGCTGGCCTCGTTGCGGCGCGCCTGTCCCAGTTGCAGTTCGGTCGCAAAGGCGCGCCGCTTCTCGTCCAGCGCGACGATCTCGCTGCTCACAGGATCAAGCCCCCGGCGCGCGAGCGCGGCGTCGAAAGCGGCGGGATTTTCGCGGATGGAGCGGATGTCGTGCATGGCCAGCCCTATGCCGCCGCGCGACGAGCCGCGCAACCCTTGGCCCCCGCCGCACGTTAGGAAAGCAGAACCAAGCATAAGGAGATACGGATATGCAGATCGACAATGAAGCGCTGGTCATGGTTGTGGACGGCGCGAAGATGCTGCTGTTCCGAAACAAGGGCGACGCAGACTATCCCAATCTGGAGGTCGAGCAGGCGCTGACGCAGGATGACGAGGCGACCCGCGAACAGGGATCGTCCGCCCCCGGCCGCAACGCAGCGCCCGGCGGATCGCGCAAGGGCGCGTTCGAGCAGACCGATTTCCACCAGCAGAGCGAGGACCGCTTCGCCGCCGAAGCCGCCGCGATGCTGAACAAGCGGGCGCTGGCGAACGATTATGAGAAGCTGATCATCGTCGCGCCGCCCAACACGCTGGGCGAACTGCGCAAGCATTATCACAAGGCGTTGCAGAGCCGCCTGACCGGCGAGATCGGCAAGGACCTTGCCAGCCATCCGGTGGCGGAGATTGAGCGGCTGATCGTGCAAGCCTGACATACGATCTTGTCAGTTTCATTATCCGTTCGTGCTGAGTAGGGACTGAGCTTGTCGAAGGCCCGTATCGAAGCATGCTTGCGCCAAGCTCAGATCCTTCGATACGCCTTTTCGACTTCGCTCAATGGCTACTCAGGACGAACGTGTGTTTTGGACATCTTGACGGTCTAAAGCCTCCTAATCCCGCCGCTTTCGCTTGACCGCATCGCCGCGCGCGGAAATAGCGGCGGGATGACGCTCACCGCGACCTTCCTGCCGCTGCCGCCGCTTGCCGAACTGGAGCCGCGCTGGCGGGCGCTGGAGGCGCGGGCGGACGGTAGTTTTTTTGTCGGCTGGACCTGGATGGAAAGCTGGTTGTCCGCGACGGGCGCGACGCCTGAGCTGCTGGCGGTCAAGGACGAAGGCGGCGCGGATGTCGCGCTGGCGCTGATGGGGCGATCGCTGGACAAGCGGTTGCTGGGATCGACGCCGACCCTGTGGCTCAATCAGGCGGGGCAATATCAGGCCGACCGGCCCTTCATGGAATATAATGGGCTGCTGGCGGCAAGGGACGCGCCGCCGGAATTGCATGACGTTGCGATGGCGGCGATCCTGCGCCGCAACGACTGGCGAGCGTTGAGGCTGTCTGGCGTCGCGCCGGACTCGCCCTTGCTGGCCACGCCTTTCCGCCGTCGCGTGCGGATCGACACGTCGCCTGCCTATCATATCGATCTCGATGCAGTGCGGGCCGCGAAGGGCGATTATCTTTCCCTGCTCAGCGCCAACACCCGTAGCCAGATCAAGCGGGCGGCCAAGGATTATGGGACCGCCGCGCCAGTCATTGCCCTGGCGAGCGCCGGTGATATCGACGGCTGGCTGGCGGAAATGCAGACGCTGAACACTGGCCGCCATGCGGAAAATGCCTGGGATGACGCGGTTTTTCGCGCCTTCGCCGCGACCCTGCTGCGCCGGGGGCTGGCGACGGGGGAGGCGGAATTGCTCCGCATCACCATTGGCGAGCATCTGCTCGGCCTGCTGCTGAACTTCGTCTATCGCGGACGGGCGATGAACTATCAGTCCGCTTTTGCCGCGCCGCTGGGGCCGAAGGGGAAGCCGGGCCTGCTGTGCCATGCGGCGGCGGTTGGCCGCTATGCGGACGAGGGGCTGGACCAATATTCGCTGCTGGCGGGCAAGGACCGTTACAAACAGAGCCTGTCGACGGGATCGGAAACCTTGGAATGGTGGTCGCTTGAGCGCTTCTCGCCCCGGCTGGAGGCTGAGGCGGTGTTGCGGAAGCTGCTTAGGCGGCCGGTGTCCGAGGCTTAGATGACGTGGTCCTGCGAAAGCAGGAGTCCAGTCCAAAGCTCCGAACTGGGCTCCTGCTTTCGCAGGAGCACTCCATAAAATGTAAGGACGTGGGAGATCAGAATCCCGATTTCCGCATCACGCGATAGAAAAACCGCCGCATCTTCTGCGCCTCCGGCCGGCCGCTCACCTTGCCGGTCGGCAGATGCCGCCGCCGCAGCAGCGCGTTGAAGGCGTGGAGTTCGCCCTCCGCCACGCTCCGCTCGGACCGCCAGGTGATCGAGAAGCTGACCGACACTGCCGCGCCGTTCTGGACAAAATGCGGGGCCTTGACTGGCACCAATATCCCCTCGCCCGGAACCAGCGTGAAGGGCGTGCCCTTGGCCAGAAACTCCTCGTCCCATGTCAGGTTGCGATGGCCGCCGGCGTGAAACGTCTCGCTCTGCCGGCCCGGCACCAGTGCTTCGTCGCCGGCCGGGAACACGGTCATCACCTTCTCGCCGTCGATCTGCAGCAGAATATTATGCTCCGGGTCCATGTGGAACGGCGTCACGCTGCCGGGTGAGGACAGGAAGATGAACGCCTCCCGGTGCAGCATCGGCCCGGTCGCGGGGATGACGAGATGCTCGATCTCCGCCAGCGCCGAATCCAGCAGCGCGCGATATTCCGTGTCGCGCTCGACATTCTTCAGCACGACCCAACTGCCGTTGGTGTCGATGGTCCGCACCGTTTCGCCCAGCGTCAGGCCATTGTCCGGCGTTTCGTCCGGATTCACGCCGAGCGGCAGCTTGCCGAGATTATATTCGACCGACTCCGGCGCCATCCGCTCCGCCAAAATGGCCAGCGCCTCGCGGGAGAAGAGCGGGTGCCCGGCCAGCTCGTGGGTCAGCATGACGGGTTCGTCGGGATAGGCCCTGCCAAACGCTTCCCGCGCGGTTTGCGAGAAGGCCAGCCAGGGGCTCTTGCCGACGATATGGCGCTGGGCGGTCATGGGGTTTTCAATCCTCTGATGAAGGCGCTGCCGCGCTCGGCGATGTCGGCGGCGGCGAAAGCGGCGGTTCTGCGCGCGCGGGTAAGGCCATGGCCTTTGAGCGCGACGCGATATTGGGCGATGCTGCGGCGTTCGGCCCACAGGCTGTCGATCATCGGGTGATCGACGGCGGCGCAGCTGTCCATCCAGCCGATCGTCGGATCGCCCTGCACGGCGTGGAGATTGTCGATCTCTATCAGTACGCCGGGCGAGAAGCGCCCCAGAGCCTCGTCGAACGCGATCTTGAAGGAGAAACCGCCGCTCGCGTGGCGGAAATTCACCAGCATGGCGATGGCGCGGCCATCCAGGTCGATGCGCAGGAAATGGAGTGCGCCCGACGAAAAAGCGGCGGCGCAGGCGGCGTGGAAGAAGGCGCTGTCGCCCGCATGGCATTTGAGCGCCGTGCCCTCCGCGCCCTTCCATCCGGCGGCCTCCAGCGTCAGGAAATCCTCGCACCAGGATGCAAGATCGGCGGCGTCGGCCAAGGTGTGGCTTTGCACCGTCCCCAATTCCGTCAGTCGCTTCTGGAGGCGGCGGATTTCCTTGCGCTTCTTCGCGCGAACATGGGTTTCCCAATAGGCGTCGGCGGTAAAGTCGCTGCGCAGGAGCGCGCGGTCGTAACGCTTGATCTCCACGATGGGGCGGCGTTGCGCGAAGCAGACGGCCTCCAGCGCGGCGGCGTTTGCGCCTGCGGCGTCAAGGCCGGAGAGGTGCAGGAAATTGCCGGCCTCCGGCGTTGCGTCCAGCAGGGCCAGGAAGCTGCGCCATGCGGCCTGCTCATGCCCCTTGCGGATCAGCGGCGCGCCGAAGAAGCAATGGCGGTGCATCCAGTTGGTGGCGTTGCGGATGGGCAGGCGGCCATAGGTTTTTGTCAGGCCGACCGGCATCAGGCCGATGACTGCGCCATCCTCCTCCGCCTCGATCAGCCTGATGTCCTGCCCGTCGAGATGCGCCAGCGCGGGCAGCAGCAGGTCGGGGGTGTAGAAGCAGTTTGCCTCCGCCGCATCGGCCGCAAGCGCCGCCCAGCGCTCTGCCTGCCCCACGGGCATCGTGCCGGGATTGCCGGCTTTCAGGGCGGGATCGGGCGCCATGTCCATGGGTCCGCCATAGGCGGGAAGGGTTAGGATATGGCTAAGGATGGTGCTGGGTATCTAAACCCACCTCCGTTGGCGGATATAGCCTAAATCCGTTCGTGCTGAGTAGAGACTGAGCTTGTCGAAGGCTCGTATCGAAGCATCGTTGCGCCAAGGCCTTATCCTTCGATACGCCATTTCGACTTCGCTCAATGGCTACTCAGGACGAACGGTTTTCACTTAAAGATCACCGCATCGCACAGGGGACGATGCTTGCCGGGTCCGCCCTTGCCGTCACTTTGCGGAAACGGGCCATATATCCCCCAGCGGTGGGCTTCGGGAGCATTTGTTCCAGCCTGTATCCCACCGCCGCAAATTCGCAGGCCAGCAGGCGCGGCGGGGTGCCGTGCTGGTCGGTGGGGCGGTTGGCGTCGACGACGATGACCTCGCCATCCTTCTTCAGCGCCGGGAAGAGATGCCAGAGGAAGGCATAGGGTTCCGAAATCTCATGATACATATGCACCATCATCACCCGATCGAAACTGTCGGGCGGCAGCTTCGGGTCGTCCGCCGTGCCCAGCTTGACGCTCACATTCTTCCAGTCCTCGCGATTGATGCGGCGGCCGAGCGCGTCGATGGTTTCCGGCATGATATCCTCAGCCAGCACGCGGCCGGTGGGGCCGACGCGCTTGGCGAGGCGCACGGTGTAATAGCCCTCGCCCGCGCCGATGTCGGCGACGGTCATGCCGGGCGCGATGCCGGCGCGGGTCATGATGTCCCCGGCCTCGTTCACCCGGTCGCGGGCTTCCTCCGTCGACCAGCGGGTGGAGACGATCGGCGCCACGGGCCGGTCGGCGCGGGGAAAGGCGCGGGCGCTGACCGGGCGGTCGCTGTCATCCGCCGCGCCTAGCATGTGGCACCCGCCCAGCATCAGCATGGCGGGAAGGGTGGCTCCGACAATGGCGAACGCCGTGCGGAGCCCGCGCATCAGTCGACATCCTCCACATCGACCTTCTCGCCCGTCACCTTCTGCGACAGCGCGGCGGCCATATAGGGGTCGAGCGCGCCGTCCAGCACATCGTCGGGCGAGGAGGACACGACGCCGGTGCGCAGGTCCTTCACCATCTGATAGGGCTGCAGCACATAGGATCGGATCTGGTGGCCCCAGCCGATGTCTGACTTGGACGCATGTTCGGCGCTTGCCGCTGCCTCGCGCTTCTGCAGCTCCGCCTCGTACATCCGCGCCTTCAGCATGTTCATGGCCTCGGCCTTGTTCTTGTGCTGGCTGCGCTGGTTCTGGCAGGCGACGATGATGCCGGTCGGCACATGGGTGATGCGCACCGCGGAATCGGTGGTGTTGATGTGCTGCCCGCCCGCGCCCGACGCGCGATAGGTGTCGATCTTCAGGTCGCTTTCATTGATGTCGATGTCGATATTGTCGTCGATCACCGGATAGACCCAGACGGACGAGAAGCTGGTGTGCCGCCGCGCGGAGCTGTCATAGGGGCTGATGCGGACCAGGCGGTGGACGCCGCTTTCGGTCTTGGCATAACCATAGGCGTTCTCGCCCTTGATCAGCAGCGTGGCGGACTTGATGCCCGCCTGCTCGCCGCCATGATAGTCGACCAGCTCCACCTTGTACCCGCGCCGCTCGGCCCAGCGCTGATACATGCGCTGCAGCATTTCGGCCCAGTCCTGGCTTTCCGTGCCGCCCGCGCCGGCATGGATTTCCAGATAGGTGTCGTTGCCGTCGGCCTCACCGGCCAGCAGCGCCCTCACCTTGTCCTCGTCCGCGCGCTCCGCCAGCGCTTTGAGGCCCGCGACGCCCTCAAG
>JAHFPU010000213.1 GCA_023266635.1 Sphingobium sp. | reverse complement strand
CGTCCGGCAGTTCGGGAAGCGAGGCGCGGCATTCCTCCAGGAACGCGTCGTCCAGCTCCAGCGGCAACAGGTCGGGGTCCGGGAAATAGCGATAGTCGTGCGCATCCTCCTTGGACCGCATCGACCGGGTCTCGTTTCGGTCGGGATCGTAGAGCCGCGTTTCTTGGACGATCTTGCCGCCCGCCTCCAGCACGTCGACCTGCCGGTTCGCCTCATGCTCGACCACGGCCATCACGAAGCGCACGGAATTGACGTTCTTCGTCTCCGTCCGCGTACCGAACTCGTCGCCCGGCTTGCGCACCGACACATTGACGTCGGCGCGCATGGAGCCTTCCTCCATATTGCCGTCGCACGACCCCACATAGCGCAGGATCGTCCGCAGCTTGCGTAGATAGGCCCCGGCTTCCGCGGGCGATCGCATGTCCGGGCGGCTGACGATCTCCATCAGCGCCACGCCGGAGCGATTGAGATCGACATAGCTGCGCGTCGGATGCTGATCATGCATCAGCTTACCGGCGTCTTGCTCGACATGAATGCGCTCGATGCCGATCCGCTTGGTCGCGCTGTCCGGGTCCTTCTCGTCCAGCGTCACCTCGATCGCGCCTTCGCCGACGATCGGGTGGTAGAGCTGGCTGATCTGATAGCCCTGCGGCAAATCGGCGTAGAAATAATTCTTCCGGTCGAACCGCGAATATTTGTTGATCTGCGCGTCGATCGCCATGCCGGTGCGCACCGCCTGGCGGATGCACTCGCGGTTGGGGACGGGCAGCATGCCGGGCATGGCCGCATCGACCAGGCTCACCTGGCTGTTGGGTTCCGCGCCGAACGCCGTGGCCGCGCCGGAAAACAGTTTCGCCTGAGAGGTGACCTGCGCATGGACTTCAAGGCCGATCACGACCTCCCATTCGCCGGTTGCGCCCTGGATACGATATGCGGTTTCAGTCATGTGCTCGCCGATAGGCGGGAAAGGCGCGGCAGGCAATATGGGAGTCCAGCGATAGGACGCCGCTGATCCCATCCGGCGCATTTGACGGATTCCCTTGGGGCCCAATGGGGTCTAGAGCAGGCGGGTTGGAGACAGCCCTATGGCGACACTTTCGTCGGAAACCCTACACGCCACCACGGTGGCGATCGCCGGCCGGGCCGTGATGATCTGCGGCGTCAGCGGCAGCGGCAAGTCGGACCTTGCCCTGCGCCTGATCGATCGGGGGGCGACCCTGGTCAGCGATGATTACACCCTGGCGAAGCGAACAGGACGGGGCGCGACAGCGCATCTGGTGGCCGCTGCGCCCCAGAATATCGCCGGCAAGATGGAAATCCGGGGCATTGGCATCGTTGATATGGCCTATATGGCGGATATTCCTGTCGCCCTGATCGTCGACCTTTTCGACATCGTCGACCGCATGCCGGAGAAGCCATTGACCCGCAGCATCGCAGGCGTAGACGTGCCGGTCATGAAAATTGCCCCCCGCGAGCCGTCGGCCCCTCTTAAGGTGGAATATGCCCTGCGCGCTTTCGGCCTGGATGTCGTCGGCGCATGACCGATCAACCGCGCAAGACCATCCTGCTGGTGTCGGGCTTGTCGGGCGCGGGCAAGACAACGGCGCTCAAGACGCTTGAGGATATCGGGTGGGAGGTCGCCGACAATCTGCCGCTCATGCTGCTCGACCGCCTGCTCGACATGCCTCTGCCGAAGGACGCGCAGGAACGGCCCCTTGCCCTGGGCATCGACACCCGCACCCGCGGCTTCGACGCCGCCGGCATTGTGCGGCGCATCAAGACGCTGCGTGAAAATGCGGGGCTGGATATCGAAACCCTGTTTCTCGATTGCTCCGGGTCCGAGCTGGAGCGCCGCTTCTCCGAAACCCGCCGCCGCCATCCTCTTGCCATAGACCGACCCGCTACGGACGGCATAGCGCGGGAGCGGGAACTGACCGAACCGCTGCGCCGCTGGGCCACCCACATCATCGACACCACCAGCTTCAACAGCAACGGGCTGCAACAGGAAATCCGCGCCCGGTTCAGCCTGGATAAGCTGTCCGAACCTGTGCTGACCGTCCTGTCCTTCGGCTTTTCCCGCGGATTGCCGCGCAATGCCGATCTGGTCTTCGACATGCGCTTCCTCCGCAATCCACACTGGGAACCCAATCTCCGGCCCAGGACCGGACTTGATCCCGATGTCGCCGCCTATATCGCGCAGGACCCGGCCTATGAAACGGCGGTCGGGCAGATCGAACAACTGCTGCTGACCCTGCTTCCCCGCTATGCGGGCGAAGGAAAGGCCTATGTTACCGTGGCCTTCGGGTGTACCGGCGGGAGACATCGTTCGGTTCATGTGGCTGATCGGGTCGCCACGGCCTTGCGCCGGGCGGGATTTTCGCCCACGGTCTCGCACCGCAACATGGAATCAGCGCCCCAGGATGCCCTGGAGAAGCGCGACGCAGGGGGTCCGGAACCAAAGCTATGACGCAGTATATTGGGCAGATTCTCCCGTGATCGGGCTGGTTCTGGTAACGCATGGACGGCTGGCGGCGGAATTCGTCGTGGCCATGGAGCATGTGGTGGGTCCGCAGCAGGCGATCGAAACCATCTGCATCGGTCCCGACGACGACATGGAGCTTCGCCGCGCAGACATTGCTACGGCAGTGGACAAGGTGAATGACGGCTCCGGCGTCATCCTGTTGACCGACCTGTTCGGCGGCACGCCGTCGAACCTGGCCATCTCGCTGCTCAAGACGGGCGAGATAGAGGTGATCGCCGGCATCAACCTGCCGATGCTGATCCGCCTGGAAAGCGCCCGCAAGGCGATGGACGTGCGCAAGGCTGTTGCAGCGGCGCGCGAAGCAGGGCAGAAATATATCAGCGTCGCGTCGGAATTGCTGGGTAACACGCCATGACCGATCTCCGCCGGGAGGTATTGATCAGTAACAAGCGTGGTCTCCACGCACGGGCGAGCGCCAAGTTCGTCACGCTGGCGAGCGGCCTGCCTGCGCAGATTGTCGTCGCCAAGGATGGATCGGAAGTCACCGGCACGTCGATCATGGGCCTCATGATGCTTGGCGCCGCCATGGGCGACAGCATCGTCATTTCCGCGACGGGGCCAGAGGCCGAGGAATCGCTTGGCAAACTGGTGACCTTGGTTGAGGACAAGTTCGGGGAGGAGTGATCCCCTCGCTCCGCTTTGGAAGGCCCCTCATTGTCACGCGAAATTACCGGCTTTTCCAATCCGCTGGTCAAGCGCGTCCGCTTGCTCCGCGAAAAGAAGCATCGCAAGCGTGAAGGCCTGTTCCTCGCTGAGGGGCTGCGTATCCTCACTGAAGCGCGCGAGGAAGGCGTGCTGCCGGAAATGCTGTTTCACGCCGGCGCGCCGCATCCGCTCGCGCGTGACCTGATCGACGCCATGGAGGCTGCGGGCGGCGACGTCATCGAAACCAGCACAGACATTCTTTCCAAAATGTCCGGCAAGGATAATCCGCAGGCTCTGGTCGCGGTGTATCGCGACCGCCTGACGCCGCTGGACGCGCTCGACCGGAGCAAGGCGCCTATCTGGATCGTGGCCCAGTCGCTGCGCGATCCCGGCAATCTGGGGACCATTCTCCGCACCGGCGACGCCGTCGGCGCGGGCGGGCTGATCCTGATCGACGAATGCGTCGACCCCTTCTCGGTGGAGGCGGTGCGCGCCAGCATGGGCGCGCTGTTCACCCAGACCATCT
>JAHFPU010000087.1 GCA_023266635.1 Sphingobium sp. | reverse complement strand
TGTTCCTGCCATTTAGAGAAGTCCCTATTTCCGCCATATAGAAATGTCACAGGTTGGGGAACAGCAGGGGCTGCGTGGAGCCCTCGGGATAGCGCAGCGCAGACCCTGCTGATGCGCCGACCTCGGGGTGGTGGACCATGGACCCGCTGCCCTGCAGTGGGCCCGGTCATGTCCTCTGCACGAACCTGAGCGTGCCGCGTTCGCGCAACGCCTCATCACTGAGCCTGGGACCGCGCTTGAGCTTCGAGCCGCCCAGTTTGCGGCGGTCGATCTTTGGTGGCGGTTCTGGCTCGGGGAACAGATGCATGGGTTGGTCACGGCGGGCAGGGGCGTCATTGTTGCGTTTGCGATGATGCGGCATGATCGCTTGCATCTGCCGGGCCAGCAGCAACGCTGCGTCCAGATGCTTGTTCTCGACAATGGCAGGCTGGTTCACCTGCCGCATCTTGTCGAACTGACGATAGGGCAGGACATGGCCCTCATGCTCGATCTCCAGTCGGCCGTCGGGATATTCACAGACCGTCACCCGCTTGCGCGCCAGCTTTTCGCTGACATCGTTCGGCTCCAGGATGAACATTGCCTTGTTGTAATGCAGCGTCAGCGCCGCCGTCACGGTCCGCTGCTCACGCCAGACCATGATCGAGCGCAGATCGTCATGCGGTGCAAGCGGGCGGTGCAGATCGCGGGCATCGAAGGCGGGTCGGGCGAACCGCTCGTTGTGCCTGGCCATATAACTGTCGAGGAAAGCGTTAGCGTCCTCGATCGATGAAATGCCTTCCAGGCGCATCGCTTTCACCAGGCGATCTTGCAAGGTGGCATTGGCCCGTTCGACCCGGCCCTTGGCCTGCGGAGAGTTGGCGCAGATGATCTCGATGTTCAGTGCATCGAGTGCGCGGCCAAAATGCGTCATACCGTCTCCGCGCGCCGCACTGGCCTTGGCATTACGGAAAACACTGTGCTTGTCGGAATAGAACGCCACCGGCTTGCCGTGTCGCTCGATGTACGCGCGGGTCGCCTCCATATAGGCGAAGGTGCTCTCGCTCTCGACCATCCTGAGGTGCATCAGTTCGCTGGTCGCGTCGTCAATATAAACCAGCAATGTGCATTGCGGGCCGCGGTCTTCGAACCACCAATGTTTTGAGCCGTCGATCTGGATCAGTTCGCCCCGACAATCCCGGCGGTAGCGCGGCTGATAGGGGCGAGGACGGCGAGCCTGACGATCCTTCCAAATTCCGGCCTCGATCATCATCTGCCGCAGCTTCTCACGCGAGATCCGGAGATCATGCCGCTCGGCCAAATACTCCGCAGCCAATGTAGGCCCAAAATCATAATAATGGGTCCGAACCAGTGCAACAATCTGATCTCTGATGGCATCATCCAAGCGCCGGTTACTTGGTCGACCACGGCGGCGCGACAAAAGCCCGGATGATCCATCGTCAAGGTAACGCGTCAGCAGTCGATGGGCGTGGCGGCGGCTGACGCTCATCAGCCTTGCGGCCTGGGTGACGGTCATGCGACCTGAAACCACATGCATCAGCGTCTCGACCCGCGAAAGCTCCTCGGTACTCATACGCAACACCGCCATGCTCAATACCTCCGAACAGCCGGAGGGCACGGTAGCCCAAGTGAGACATCTCTACTTTGCGCGACTGTGACATTTGAACGTTGCTGCTACAATCTTTAAATCCGATAATATATATTATGTTAAATCACATCTCATGCGAGAGGGGCGTCATTGGGGTTCGAGGATCATTTCCCCATTCTCAACACGCCACCCTTTAAGCTGCGACAGGAAGTTCATGCCCAGCACATTGACCTCGCCAAAGGCTGGCGACACGATCACCTGCAGATCGCTCGACCTGATCGCGCCGACGGTCAGCGCCGGCACTACCGAATATTTCGCCTCTACCGATCCATTGGCCGTTTGCATCATCGCCACGCGCTGCTGATCGATGGCCAGACCGGCTTGCTGAGCGGTCGCCTGCGACAAGGCCGTAATGCTCGCCCCCGTATCGATCAGGAAGCGCGTCGGCGTCGTATCGACGCTGCCTTCGACCCAATAATGGCCATCGGACGCCATGGCGATGTGAATGGCTTTGCCGACGGTTTGTTGTCGCGGTGCGCCGGTGACCTCTGTCTGGACGCGGGTGGCGACGAAGCCAAGCTCCTGACGATAGCTGAATACCGTGAGGACTACGAGAAAGATCGCGATCCAGGCAAGCGCCATGCCCAGCGCGCTTTTCAGGCTGAACCTGCGCGACAGCAGCGCCGATCCGACAAGGGTCAGCGCAAGGACGTACCAGACGACATTGGCTGCCTGATCGCCGCTCATGGAAACTCTATCACCATGCCGTCATATCCCGGTTCGACGCCCGCTGGGAGGGTCCTGCATAAAGTCGCATAATCCATGCTCTGGTCCATATGCGTCAGCACCGCCCTTCCCGGCTTCGCTTGCGCGATCGCGTCGAGCGTCAGAGCCAGATGCGGATGGCTCGGATGCGGCTCCCTGCGCAGCCCGTCGATGACCCACAAGTCCGCACCCGCGAACAGGGCCGCCATGGCAGGCGTGACTTCATGAAAATCCGAGGCGTAGCCGACGGCCCTGCCGTCCTTCTCGAACCGGAATCCGGTGGAGAATATCTCGCCATGCGGCTGATCCACGCAGGTAATGGCAATGTCGCCGATCATGATCTCGTTCGGCAGGATATGGCCGATGATGATCGGCGCATAGACGCTATGCCCTTCAAAAGCATAGACAAAGCGCCGCTCCAGCAGTTTCAGCGTCTCCGCGCGGGCATAGCCGGGCATTGGGCTGCGGCGGTGATGGGCCAATTGGCGGAGATCATCGAGGCCATGACTATGATCGGCATGGTCGTGGGTCCACAGAACGGCGTCGATGTCGATGATGTCCGCGGCGAGGAGTTGCTCGCGCATATCGGGCGAGGTGTCGATCAGCAGGCGGGTGCTGGCCGTTTCGACCAGGATCGACGGCCGGGTCCGGCGGTTCTTTGGTTCGTGCGGATCGCAGACGCCCCAGTCATTGCCGATGCGCGGTACACCCGATGATGTGCCGCTGCCCAGTACAGTGACCTTCAGGCTCATTGGTCCGTCTTGGCGAACAGCTTGCGGAAGTTCGCTGAGGTATAAGCGGACAGATCGTCGAAATCCTCGCCGCGCAGCCCGGCCAGGAAATGCGCCGTGTCCGCGACGAAGGCCGGTTCGCACGGCCTCCCCCGGTGCGGGACGGGGGCGAGGAAGGGGGAGTCGGTCTCGACCAGCAGGCGGTCGCTGGGCAGGCGCGCGGCGGTTTCCTGGAGGTCCTTCGCGTTCCGGAACGTCACGATGCCCGAGATGCTGATGTAGAAGCCGATCTCCATCGCCATGTCGGCAAATGCTCCGCTGGCGGTGAAGCAATGGATCACGCCGGGGAAGGCCCCCTTCCCCATCTCCTCGCGCAGGATCGCGATCGTATCCTCTTCTGCGTCGCGAGTATGGACGATCAGCGGCAGGCCGGTCTCGCGCGATGCGGCGATATGGGCGCGGAAGGAGGCTTTCTGCCGCTCCCGGTCGCTATGGTCGTAATAATAATCGAGGCCGGTCTCACCGATGCCGACGATGCGCGGATGCGCTGCGCGCTCGACCAGCTTGGCGGTGTCGACATGGGGATGCTCGTCGGCCTCGTGCGGGTGGATGCCGACCGTGGCCCAGACGTCGGGCTCGCGCTCCGCCGTCGAAAGCACGTCCTGCCATTCACTCTCGCGGGTGGCGATGTTCAGCATCGTCCCGACCCCTGCCTCCCGCGCGCGGGCCAGCACCGCCTGCTGATCCTCGACCAGCCCCTTATAGTTCAGATGACAGTGGCTATCGATCAGCATGGATCAGGCGTCCGCCTCGGCCAGCTCCAGCCGTGGGAACAACGGCTTGGGCGGGGAAAGGACGAAGCCCGTGGCGCAGAGCGCTGTATACCAGTCCGCGCCGATCGCTTCATGGGTGCGCGCATCCGCTGGCACGCCCATCTGGTCCAGCAAGGCGTTGGCGCTGTTTGGAATGATAGGCTGGACGATGATCGCCAGGTCGCCGATCGCTTCGTACAGCGTCCCCAGAACAGCGGTCATTCGTTCCGGATCGGTCTTGCGCAGCGCCCAGGGCGCTTGCGCGTCGATATAGGCGTTGCAGGCGAAGACCGCCTTCATCCATGCCTCGATCGCCTGCGACGGCGCAAGGTCGTTCATGGCCGAGGCGAAGTCGGCGGCGGCGGCCTTTACCAGATCGAGCAGTTGCGCATCAGAGGCGCCCGCCGTTCCGCCATGGGGCAGCGCGCCATCCAGATTTTTCGCGATGAAGCTCAGCGTGCGCTGTGCCAGATTGCCGAAGCTGTTGGCGAGATCGCTGTTGGCGCGGCCGACGATGGCCTCCGCGCTGTAGCTGCCGTCATTGCCGAACGTGACTTCGGACAGCAGGAAATAGCGGAGCTGGTCGACGCCGAAGCGTTCTGCCAGCTCCAGCGGATCGGCGACATTGCCGACCGACTTGGACATCTTTTCGCCCCGGTTCAGCAGGAAGCCGTGACCGAACACCTGCTTGGGCAAAGGCAGCTTCGCGCTCATCAGGAAGGCCGGCCAGTAAACCGTATGAAAACGCACGATATCCTTGCCGATGATATGGACGATATCGCCACCCTCGGCCCAATAATGCGCCATGCGTTCCGGATCATCGGGATAGCCGCAGCCGGTGATGTAGTTGGTGAGCGCGTCGACCCACACATACATCACATGGCCGTCGCTGCCCGGCACCTTCACGCCCCAATCGAAACTGGTGCGCGAAATGCTGAGGTCGCTGAGGCCCCCTTCGACGAAGCGCATGATCTCGTTCCGGCGGCTGTCCGGGCGGATGAAGTCGGGCTGCGCGGCGTAGAGGTCCAGCAAGGGCTGCTGATATTTGGAAAGGCGGAAGAACCAGCTTTCCTCGACCGTCCATTCTACGGGCGTACCCTGCGGCGAAAGCTTTGCGCCCCCCTCCCCGTCGATCAGTTCCTTCTCATCGTAGAAGGCCTCGTCACGGACTGAATACCATCCCTCATAGCGGCCCAGATACAGGTCGCCATTGGCCTCCATCGCCTGCCAGATGGCTTGGCTCGCGCTATGATGCGCCGGCTCGCTGGTGCGGATGAAGCGATCATAGCTGATATTGAGAACATCATCCATCTGTTTGAAATAGGATGACATTTCATCGGCAAGCGCACGCGGTTCAATGCCCTTGGCCCGCGCCGCCTGATCCATCTTCAGGCCATGCTCGTCTGTGCCGGTCTGGAAGAAGACATCGCGGCCCATCATTCGCTGGAACCGGGCGAAGGCGTCGCTCGCGATCGCTTCATAGGCATGACCGATATGCGGGCGGCCATTGGGATAGCTGATCGCGGTGGTAAGGGTGAAGGGCTTGGCCATGGCGCTGCTCTACGGTCGAAACCGGCGCAGGACAAGGCGGCTATAGGGGATCGAAGGCTTCAGGCGGCTTCTCTCACATCCGCCAGACCGGCGACCAGACTACACAGCTCGAATACGACCGATGCCGGATCGAGCGACAGCACGACAGCGCCGGAGGCAAGGCTGCGCGCCTGTTCCCATGCATCGATGGCGCTGGCGAGGCCCCTGCCCTCACGCGCGCGCGCCACCGACGCGATGAAGGCGGGCGCGCGCTCCAGAAGCGCTTCGTAGCGCGGCCGCGCCGCTTTCAACGCCAGCATCTTGGAAAGCGCCAGACGCTGGCTGTTGTCGGGGTCGCCGTCAGACAGAATGCCGCGCATCAGGGTTTCGATCTGCGCCAGGCCCAGTCCGGCGAATTCCAGGGCGCGCCCCGGCGACCCCTCCCCCATGGCAATCAGCGCCGCCATCTCGGCGCTGTCGGTGCTGTCCGGCAACTCTCGGGTCAACACCTGCCGCATGGCCTCGTCCGTCAGGGGCGAGAAGCGCAAAATCCGGCACCGCGACCGGATCGTCGGCAGCAGGCGGGCGGGCGCATGGGAAACGAGCAGGAACACCGTGCCGGTGGGCGGCTCCTCCAGATTCTTCAAAAGAGCATTGGCCGCGCCCCGCTCCAGATCGTCGGCGCTGTCGATGACGATGAGCCGGCGGTTGGAGAAGGACGGCACATTGGAAAAGAGGCGCTGAAGCCCGCGCACCTGATCAACGCTGATGTTGCGGGCAAGATCGCCATTTTCCTTTTCCAGACGCTCAAGTGCGGCATAGTCGGGATGCGCGCCCGACGCGAAGAGCCTGGCGATCCGATGCTCCTCCGGCACAGCCAGCCCCGGCGCATCCACCCATGGCCCGGCGGCATCCGCAAGCAGACGCAGGGCTGCGTCGCGGGCGAAGGCCGCCTTGCCGATCCCCTTGGGACCAGCGAGAATCCAGCCATGGTGCATGCGTCCACCGGCGGCCGCGTCCAGGATCGTGCGGATCTGATCGCCCTGACCGAAATATGACGTCATGGCAGCAGGTCCGACAGCGCCGTCCACAGCCGTGACGTCACCGCGTCAGGATCACCGGACGCGTCGATCAGGCGGAAACGATCCGGTTCCTGCGCTGCATAGCTTTTGAACGATTCGGCGACCTTTGCGTGAAACGCCGGGTCCCGCGCGCCGATCCGGTCGGCAACGCCGCCATCCCGCCGCATCGCCCGCGCCGTCGCTTCATCTCCATCCAACGTGAGGACGAAGGTGCGGTCGGGTAGAAGGCCAAGACTGCCGATCCTGTGCAGCGCCACTATGTCCGCATCTTCAAGGCCACTGGCTCCGCTCTGGTAGGCGCGGCTGCTGTCTAGAAAACGGTCGGACAGCACCCATGCGCCACGAGCAATGGCCGGCAAGATGGTTTTCTCGACATGATCGGCGCGGGCGGCGGCGAAGAGCAGGGCTTCGGCCCTCGCGCTCCACCGGTCATCGTCCCCCGTCAGCACCAGCTTCCGGATCGCCTCCGCGCCCGCGCTACCGCCCGGCTCGCGAGTCTCGATCACCTCAATGCCCTGCGCGCGCAATGCCGCCGCCAGCGCCTTGATCTGGGTCGACTTGCCTGTCCCCTCACCGCCCTCCAGGGTGATGAAGCGTCCCGTCACCCGAAGAACGATTTCAGGCCGTTCCAGAAACGGCCAAAAACGCCGGCTTCCGCCACATCATCGGCGGCGACCAGCGGCATGATCTGCGCAGGCGTGTCCGGCGTGGAGACGACCAGCTGGGCGATTTCCTGCCCCTTTTTGATCGGCGCCTTGATCGGGCCGGTGTAGATCACTTTGACACTGACATTGGTGGAAGCCGTGCGCGGCATGGTCACGGCCAGGTCACGCGGGGCGACCAGCCCGACCTGCGTCGCGCCGCCTAGCTGCACCTCGGCGGTTTCTACCAGCGCGCCTTTCTTGAACAGCGGCTGCGCCTTCCATGCGCGGAAGCCCCAGTCCATGAACCGCACCGATTCCTGTATCCGGCCATTGAAGCTGCTTAGGCCTGCCACGACCATGACCAGTCGCCGGCCTTCCTGAACCGCCGATCCGGTAAAGCCGAACCCGGCTTCTTCGGTATGGCCGGTCTTCAGCCCATCCGCGCCGGTGATACGGCCCAATATGGGGTTACGGTTGGCCTGCTCGATGTCCGACCCGCCCATCGTCTTGCCCCAGGTGAAGGAGCGGGTGGCATAGAAGCGCTTGTAGAGGTCGGGCGTTTCCAGAATCGTTGCCTCGGCCAACTTGCCAAGGTCGCGGGCAGTGACATAGGTCACGCCTTCGTCCGGCCAGCCATTGCTGGTGCCGAAATGGCTGTCGGCAAGGCCCATGCGCTGGGCCTCCTGATTCATCTGCGCGACGAACGCTTCCTCCGTGCCGGCGATGCCCTCGGCCAGCACGACGCAAGCGTCGTTGCCGGACAGGGTGACGATGCCATGCAGCAGGTCGTTCACCGACACCTGCTCGCCGGGCGAAAGGAACATGGTCGATCCCGCCTGCGGGCCATGCCATTTCTGCCAGGTTTCTGGCCGCACCGTGAACTTCGTGTCGAGTTTGAGCTCGCCGCGCTGGATGAGGCGGAAGGCGACATGGGCCGTCATCATCTTGGCCATCGACGCCGGCGGCATGCGCTTCTCGCCACCCTTATCGTAAAGGACCGCTCCCGAGGACAGGTCCTTCATGTAGGCGATCGGCGCTTCGCTGGTATAGGGCGGAGCTTCGGCGGCCAGCGGCTGCGCGGCAAGGGTAAGCAAGAGAGCGGCGGAGGAAATTCTTTTCATTGTCAGTCCCGGATCATGCCCCTGCGGGAGCCGTTAACGCCGTTCATTAGCCTCTATGGGCGAGTCCGCAAACCCCTTCGATACAGGTTGCGCAGATGCGGGCGGCGCGGCGGCGATCACGCCCTGCTCGCCCGCCATGCGCAGGCGTAGTTCGGCCAGTTCCTCGCGCGATACGGTCGGTCGGGGGACGGCGGCTTTCCCGGCGCGCAGCTTCGCCTTGTCCCATTCCGGCGGATTGACCAGCCGCACATGAACGGCCGCCAACCCCTTGTTGACCATGCCGAGTTGCTCAGCCGCGCCGTGCGACAGGTCGATGATGCGTCTGGGCGCAAACGGCCCGCGATCATTCACGCGAACGAGGATCGTCCGGCCCGTGTCGAGCGCCGTTACCTCCAGATAACTGGGCAGCGGCAGGGTGCGATGCGCGGCGGAGACGCCCGAGGGCCGGAAGCGCTCACCATTGGCGGTGGGGTTGCCGGACTGCTCCTTTCCGTACCAGGACGCATAACCCAGCGCGTCATAGGCAGCGACGGCCTGCGGGGTATAGGTAACCCCCTTCACGCTATAGGGCTTGCCGATCCTGACCGGGGTGTCGGACACGGGCCTGCCCCCGCCCACCGTGCCGCATGACGCCAGCGCGAGGGACAGGAAGGCGACGGAAAAGGCTGGATTATTGGGTAACGGCATCCGCCAGCAGGCCGACGGACAGCGCATAGAAATTCGAGCAGTTATAATCCAGGATCACCCGATAATTGTTGGTGAGCAGATAGGCGGTCTTGCCCGGCCCGTCCGGCTCCAACAGCGTCGCCAGCACATTGTCTGCGGGCAAGGCGCGTCCCTGCGGCACGATGCCCTTTCGGCGCCATTCCGCTATTGTCAGCCAGCGGCTCTGCCGCTCCATGACGCGTGGGCAGCGAGCGGCGTTGGTACGATTGGCGACACTGGTGCGGTCGAAGCCACTGGGCACGGTGACGGCCACGCCCCAGGGCTGCCCCCGACGCCATCCCGCGCTAACGAAATAATTGGCGATCGACGCGAGCGCGTCCGCCTCGCTGGTCCAGATATCGGCCTTGCCGTCGCCATCGCCATCGCGCGCGACGCGCAGATAGACGGTCGGCAGAAATTGCGGGAAACCCGTCGCGCCGGCCCAGCTACCCACCAGGCGCGAGCGCGGCATGCCGCTGTCCAACATCTTGAGGGTCGCCAGGAACTCCGGTTCGAACAGCGTCCGCCTGCGTCCTTCATAGGCCAAGGTGCCGAGCGAGCGCAGCAGGTCGAAGTCGCCGGTGTAGGAGCCATAATTGGTCTCATGGCCGTAGATCGCGACCATTACCGCTTCCGGAACGCCGGTCTGCGCCTCGATCTGCGCGAGCCGCTGGCGGTTCGACTGCCAGGCGATGCGCCCGCGAGATATGCGGGCGGCGTCGACATGCTGAAGCCTGTAGGGCTCGAAAATGGGGATAGGGGAATCGAAACTGCCGCCCGGCTGCGCCTGATCGAGCGTGATCACGCGCGGATTGACCGTCAGCGTCGGAAATACCGCATTCATCGTCGCTTCGGAGATACCCATGGCCCGCGCCTTGGGCCGCAGGTTCGCCAGATAGGCCTGGAATCCGGCATCGGTCGCGCCGGAAACAGGTTGGACGATAGGCTGCACCATTGGCGCTGTACCAGTCGTCGATTGCGGCACGGCGCTGCCGGACATGAGCATCGCGGCCAGGAACCCGGCCAGCATTATGGGTCGCATGGTGATCTCCCTGCCGCCTTGTTGCACAGTCGGGCGGCAAGGTGAATCCCCTAAAGCCGCGAACTTCGCCATGAAGATTTGCCTTGGCAAAGGCCGCTGGCGCGATAAGAAGCGCGAGCGACGGAAGGGTGGCAGAGTGGTCGATTGCAGCGGTCTTGAAAGCTACCGGAGCTTGTCAGCGTGAAGCTGAATTAGGAGTGTGGTTACAAGGGGTTAGTGGCAGGTCGGTTTCGGTGGTATATACGCCCATAAGCCTGTCGTAAGCTGCCAACCCCGAAACGGCAGGGAAGAGTGTCCGAGTGGTTTAAGGAACCGGTCTTGAAAACCGGCGACGGGGCAACCCGTCCGTGGGTTCGAATCCCACCTCTTCCGCCAAAGCGATGAATTGGGGGTAATATGGCTGATACATGGACGACGCATCACAAAGGGACCGTTGGCGGCCGCACTGTGGAAGTGAAGACTTATTCCGATGGGGGTTATCGTGTCAGCACTACTCAGGGCGCAGACTATCCCGGTAGCGTGAGCGGTGACGATTCGAGCACCATTATCATTCCGCCTTCAGCAAAAGGCACCCCCGTCGACATTGACGGCGAAACGCTGGACGAGGTTCGTGGCGACCTTGCCGCTGAAGGGTTCACCGCAGAGCAGATTGACGAGATAGTAGGTCACTTTCCCTCATAGCAGCGCCCCACACCGCTAGGTGCAGGGCGCTGGCAGCGTCAGGCGGGAGAAGAACCCGTCCCCGCTGCTGGACCCGATGTTAGATGGCGGGGGTCGGTGTCCTTAACCCCGGCGCGGCGAGCAAGATGGCACCCCCGCGCTAACTGAACCTGTCCTCGTCGCCCCTGCATCCCTGTGCGCCGTCGCACAGCCGCAGGCGCAGAATGTCCTCTGAGAAAAATGGGCGACGGCACTTCATGCACCGCTGCCAGCCGATCTTCCTGACCACGCGCGGCGGGCTGGCGTCGGCGTCCATAACTGGCTCCCGGCGCACGCACCCGTCATACGCCCAGCGCTTCGGGACAATCATGCCCTGCCAGTCCACGCCCTTCTTTGCGGGGAAGCTGAACGTGTCATGCGGGGCATAGACCTTGGGTGGCGGGGACGATGGCTGCTGATGGTCGCGGTCGCGCCATGCTACCATCCACGGGGGTTCACCGTCAGCCTGCATATGCCTGCCCCCATGTCCCGTCCGTCTCCCAGCGCCGCAGGCACGCGACCAGATCAACCATGTCGTCAGCGGCAAGCGCCCCGCTCTCAACCCCCGGCAGCACCTCGCGCTCGACCCAAGAATCAAAACTTCCAAACCAGACCGCGATAAGCGACGGCTTCGGCTTCCCTGCATCCTCCAACCGCGCCAGCCGCTTCTGCAATGCCCGGATGCCCGCCATTGTGGTTATTGCAGTCCGAAGCGCTGGCGCAGATCAAAGGGAAGGTCCGGCGCACCGGCACGCATTGGCAGCGGCTCCGGCACGGGTGCAGGCGGTGGAGCCGGTTCAGCGTCGGGAATGACCACAGGTTCGGGCAATGCCACCGAGCCGCAACCCATGCGCGCCAGCACTGCACGGATACGCGGCGCAGCTTCAAGGGCATGGGCGAACCAGAACGCAGTGATTGCCTGCTCCTCCATCATCGCAGCGAAGTGACGGGGTGCCAGCGCAGCGCGAATCTCCGCCCACTGGTCCCGCTCCATGCGGCGGCGTTCCGCCAGCGAAATATCAGCTTTCATATGTCACCTTGAGTTGGCGCAGGACGTGGAACATGTCGGCGCGGATTTCCGGGTCGTCGCAGTCGCGCATGACCTCGCAGCATGTGGTCACAACAGCCCGCCGTAGCTGCCCGCGCTCCTGATCGTTCATGTTCTGAATGGCAGCGCGCATAGGGTCGAACCTGCCCGTGAGCAGAATGTCGCGGTGATTGAGCGGCACGACATAGATGGGCTTGGCGAACTGGTCCGCCATGCTGACCGCCCAATCCACCGCTGCCTGATAGTTGCTGACTGGCTCGTAGCCCAAGCTACGCGGGTGCCACACGCCGGGTTCGTCACCGGGTCCAAGCAGGGAGATGCTGACGAACACGTCATCCGGTTCGGGCTGCTCTGTGATGACCACATTGCGGGTTGTCTGAATTCTCATGCCGGTCCCCTATGGATGGGATTTTCGGTGTTGCCGGTCGCATCCGGCCTTTTTGCAAACGACGCCCATTTTGCTGTTTGCGCGCTCACCCTTGCTTCTCCTCAAGGGCGGCGATCCGCGCCTCCAGCTCCTCGCTGGCGCGCACGTCCGCGAGCGATTTGATGCTGTCGATGATGAGCCGCCCCACGTCCGGCGCGACCGCCCCCGCCGCAACAGCGTCCAGCACCTGGGCGACCTGATCGCTGATCGGTGCGGTGGCATCGAACTCGAAGTTCAC
>JAHFPU010000086.1 GCA_023266635.1 Sphingobium sp. | reverse complement strand
GCCTTGTTCCATCGGCTCGATCTGTCAGGACGCGCCAAGCCCCCTCCAACACCACCCGCAAAACGGCCCCTTACGCCACAACTGCTACTCAAATTGTGAATCCCGGACAGTTGTGGGATCAGGTCCGGGATGACGGTGGAGTGGGCTAGGGCATGAAAAAGCCCCCTCCGCGTACGGAGAGGGCCTTGTTTCGTCCGATGTTCCGCCGCGCTCAGTTGCAGCGGCGGACCTTGCGGTGGTGGACCCAGACGGTGCGGCAATGCTTCTGCTTGTGCCAGCGGCGCTTGTCGTCATGGCGGCCGTCATGCCGGTCATTGTCGTGGCGCACGCCGGGGCGGCCATTGTCATGCCATTGCGCGGAGACAGGCGCGGACAGGCCGAGGCCGGCGGTGGCAAGGGCTGCAGCGGCGGCGATCATCTTGAATTTCATAGCGTATCTCCTGTGGCCTGACGGCGCGGGATGCTGATACGCGTGAGGCGTCGGAAACGTTCCGGACACAAAAAAGGCCCCGTCCGGACGGAGGGGCCTTTTTCAGAACATGTGCGGCAGATCAGGCCGAAGCGACTTCCGCCACGTCGACCTTCACGCCCGGACCCATCGAGGAGGACAGGGCGATCTTGCGGACATATTTGCCCTTCGAGCCGGTCGGCTTGGCCTTGACGATCGCATCGACGAACGCGTCGAAATTCTTGCGAAGGTCGGCGGCCGAGAAGCTGGCCTTGCCGAGACCAGCGTGGATGATGCCGGCCTTCTCAACGCGGAATTCGATCTGACCACCTTTGGCGGCCTTCACGGCTTCGGCGACGTTCGGCGTGACGGTGCCGAGCTTCGGGTTCGGCATCAGGCCCTTGGGGCCCAGCACCTTGCCGAGGCGGCCAACCAGGCCCATCATGTCCGGCGTCGCGATGACGCGCTGGAAATCGATGTTGCCAGCCTGGATGCTCTCCAGCAGGTCTTCTGCGCCGACGACGTCAGCGCCTGCGGCTGTTGCGGCTTCAGCCTTGTCGCCACGGGCGAACACGGCGACGCGCACGTCCTTGCCGGTGCCGGCGGGCAGGGTGACGACGCCACGGACCATCTGGTCGGCGTGACGGGGATCGACGCCCAGGTTGATCGCGATCTCGACGCTCTCGTCGAACTTGGCGGTCGCGTGGGTCTTGATCAGCGCCAGCGCATCGTCGACGGCGTGCAGCTTTTCCCGGTCAATGGCGGTGGCGAGGGCCTTTGCCTTCTTCGTGATCTTGGTCATGTCTTAGCCCTCCACCACTTCGAGGCCCATCGCGCGGGCGGAGCCTTCAATGATCTTCGTCGCGGCTTCGATGTCGTTCGCGTTCAGATCCTTCATCTTGATCTGGGCGACTTCCGCCAGCTGCGAGCGCTTGATCTTGCCGGCGACGACCTTGCCCGGCTCCTTGGAACCCGACTTGAGGCCGGCGGCCTTCTTGATCAGGAAGGTGGCAGGCGGCGTCTTGGTGACGAACGAGAAGCTGCGGTCGGCATAGACGGTGATGACGGTGGGGAGGGGCGTACCCTTTTCCACGTCGCCGGTCGCCGCGTTGAAGCCCTTGCAGAACTCCATGATGTTCACACCGCGCTGACCCAGCGCAGGGCCGATCGGCGGCGAGGGGTTGGCGGCTCCAGCGGGCACCTGGAGCTTGATATAGCCCGTAATCTTCTTGGCCATGTTTACTCACTCTGTTGCTGGACGGACCCGAGGGTTCGTCCGGTTCAAGTTTAGCGGTCAAGCAGCAGGTCCGAGGACTTGCCTTCCGCATATATTCCCGGTTGCCCGGAAATTCCTTTGTGTTCCTGCGGAGGCAGAAACCCAGGGCGGCTTGCGCTGCGCCTGGAACCCTGGACTCCTGCTTTCGCAGGAGCACGGGGATAATCTTCTTTCGTCATTCCAGCCTGCGCTGGGGTGACGTGAATTCTTACTTCGCCAGTTCGACCTGTTCGAAGTCCAGCTCGACCGGGGTCGCGCGGCCGAAGATCGAGACGGAGACCTTCACGCGGCTCTTCTCGAAATCCAGTTCCTCGACCGTGCCGTTGAAGCTGGCGAACGGGCCGTCCAGCACCTTGACGCTGTCGCCGATCTCGTAATTGACGTTGATCTTGTGCTTGGGCGCGGCGGCGGCTTCCTCCTTGGTGTTCAGGATGCGCGCGGCTTCCGCCTCGCTGATCGCCTGCGGCTTGCCCATCGATCCCAGGAAGCCGGTGACCTTGGGCGTGTTCTTGACGAGATGGTAGACGTCATCGTTCATCGCCAGCTTGGCCAGAACATAGCCGGGGAAGAATTTCCGCTCCGACTGGATTTTCTTGCCGCGGCGGACCTCGGTCACGGTCTCGGTCGGGACCTCGACGGATTCGACGAGCTGGGAAAGGCCCAGGCGCTCGGCATCGGCCACGATCTGATCGCGGACCTTGTTCTCAAAGCCTGAATAAGCGTGGATGATGTACCAGCGCGCCATGTTATTCCTTCAAATGTTCCGCACCGTAGCGCTTATGCCTGCCCAGCGGCGAAGGTCAGCAGCCACTTCACGATCGCCCCGAAGATGGTGTCGATGCCGAAGAAGAACAGGCCGAGGATGGAGGTCATGATGACCACCATCACCGCCGTCATCATGGTTTCCCGCCGCGTCGGCCAAACGATCTTGCCCGCTTCGGTTTTCACCTGATTGAAGAATTCGACTGCGGATGTCTTCGCCATCTTTTCGTGCTCAACCTGCTTCAAAAACAAACGCCAAACCGCGAAGCAATACGCCGCCCTCCGGGCCTTGCCTGCTTGGGCATCCCGGATGCGGCCACTGCTTCGCGACCATTTCTCACGAGGCCCATTAGACCTGCGCCGCACATGGCGCAAGTCCATGGGCGCAGGTCGTGGCAGGAGTGGAGGGACTCGAACCCACGGCATTCGGTTTTGGAGACCGACGCTCTACCAGCTGAGCTACACTCCTGTATCCCGCGAGAGGGGCGCTTTAGCCAAGGGGAGGGTGGAGGGCAAGGGGGGATGATGGGGGTGTCGACTTTCCTCCATCATCCCAGCGAAGGCAGGGATCTCAGGCGATCGGGCGCGACCTAGCCTCACGAGGTCCCAGCCTTTGCTGGGACGACGACTGGACAGGTTTTCAGTTCCCGCGCGCGGACTGGCATGCTTTAAGACGGGGGAGATGACGATCGACCCGCTCTTGCTGCTGCAGGCCTACGCCATCGGCGTGTTCCCGATGTCCGACGACAGGGACGCGGAGGAAATCTACTGGGTGGAACCAAAGCAGCGGGCGATATTGCCGCTGGGCGGCTTTCATCTTTCGCATTCGCTGGCCAAGACCGTGCGGCGGGAACAGTTCCGGGTGTCGGTGAACGCGGACTTTGCGGGCGTAGTCGCCAAATGCGCGGAGGTGGCCGACGACCGGCCATCGACATGGATCAACCGCCAGATCGAAGCGGCCTACAGCAATCTCCACGATCTGGGCTTTGCCCATTCGGTGGAATGCTGGGAGGGCGACGAGCTGGTCGGCGGCCTGTATGGCGTGGCGCTGGGGCGGGCGTTTTTCGGCGAAAGTATGTTTTCGCGCAGGACAGATGCGTCGAAGGTGGCGCTGGCGTGGCTGGTCGGGCGGATGCGGGCGAGCGGCTTCACCCTGCTCGACTGCCAGTTCATGACCGACCATCTCCGCTCACTGGGCGCGGCGGAGATCAGCCAGAAGGCTTATCTGGTGTTGCTGGGCGAGGCCGTGGAGGGCGTGCCGTTCGCGGCCGGGCGCGGCCTGCTGGGCGCTGGCGCGGGCGGCGCGGCGTCGGTGGCGTTTCCGCTGTCGGGATCGGCGCTGTCGCCGGAGGACTTGCGGCGGGACGCGCCGCTCTTGTCGCCAAGCTTGACGGTGTCGGGACCGGTCTCGGGCCATTCCATCGTGCAGCTCTTGACCCAGACGTCATAGATGGGGTGCTGAACGACGTTGCGTTCCGGGCGCTCCTTGAAGAGCCAGCCGGAAAAGACGCGACGCCATTTGTCGTCGGCGCTGGAGCGCACGTCGAGCTGCACGAAGGCGCCGGTCTCGGGTGTGTTCTCCCATGGCGCGGTCTGCTCGCAGGCCTGGAGGCGCACGATGGCGTCGCCCACGCGCATGGCCTCGCCGGGCTTCATGGTGAGGTCGCGGGTCAGGCCGTTGCGCTTGTTCAGCAGGCCGACGACGGCAACCCGATCCTTCATAGGCGTACCGAGCAGGACGGCGTCGCGGCTGGTCGTGACTTTCGCGCCTTCGACGCGCACCGGGCCGGATTGATTGGTGTCAGGCAGCTCGTCTCCGCCGCCACAGCCGGCGAGGAGCAACAGGAGCGGCAGGGTCGCCCCCGCCGTCACGCGGATCATGATGCGTCGGGGCTCCATGCCTCATAGTCGCCGGTGGCGGCGGCGCGAAGGCCGCCCTTCTCGATCGAGCCGGCGGGGCGGTAGGCAGTGGCCAGGCCGGTCTGGTTTGGCGTGAAATCCTTTTCCCAGATGCGCGGCGGCGGCAGGAAGCTTTCGGGCGTGCCCTCGATCGTGTGGTGCAGCCAGCCATGCCATTCGGCGGGCACGCGGCTCGCGTCATTGGGGCCGTTATAGATTACCCAACGGCGCGGACGGCCCATCGTGTCGACGCCGCCCTCATAATAGATATTGCCGGCATGATCCTCTCCGATCTTCGATCCCTTGCGGGACGTGTAGAGCGATGTGCCGATGGTGGCGCCGTCCCACCAGGTGAAGATGTTCGCGAGGATTCCCATGGGGGAAGCGCTTAGCCGTTCGCGGGTCGCCTTGGCAACAGGGGATTGAAGGTTGAGGCCGTGAACAGCACAGCGGGCGAACAGGCAGCGTCCCAGACGCGGACGTACCTGACGGGTGGTCGTATTTGGTTGCCGGGTGTGATGATACGGACATCTTCCGAACCCCGTTCGTGTCGAGCGTAGTCGAGACACATGCGCGTGGTGTCTCGACTACGCTCGACACGAACGGATGTGGTTATGAAACTGCGCGCAGATAAGGGAGTGATTTTTCGAACTTAGCCTGGGCAGAAATTCAGGCTGTCCCATGCTTCGTCCGGGTGCGTGGGTGCAGCGCAGTTGCCCCATTGGACGGTCGCCTTCTCATCTATGCCGAGCGCAGCGGCGCGTCCCCCGTTCAGTTCGACGATTCCGGCGACGGGGACGCCCGCCGAAACCGGCTCGCGCGAATAGGGCTTCGTGTTTGCGGCGATCATCGCAATCGTGCCGTCGGTCCTCACGAAGATCATGTCGAGCGGAATGAAGGTGTTCTCCATCCAGAAGCTCTTCGTCTGCGGCGGTGTAAAGGGGAAGACCATGCCGCCATTGGTGGCGAGCGATTTTCGGAACATGAGGCCTTTCGCCTGTTCCTCCTTCGTTAGCGCGACCTCGACATCGAAGCGGTGGGGTTTGCCGTTGGCGGTGATCGTGAGGGGGATCGTCGCGGGGCGGGGGGTCGAGGTCGTAGGGCTGGTATCGCCCTTGTCTTTGGCGGGTGAGCAGGCGGCGAGGAGGGCGAGGGGGAGGAGGAAGGTGAGGCGCATGGACCGGCATATAACAGGCTGTGAGCCAGGAGAAAGCCCGTCATCCCAGCGACCCGAAGGGCGACCGAAGGTCAACGCTGGGATCTCGTGAGGCTAGGTTGGATGCTGCCTCCTGAGATGCCAGCCTTCGCTGGCATGACGGTGAGGGGGGCTTCACCCCTCTTCCGGCATTTCCCCCGGTTCTGCATACACCCAGGCCCGCGCCGTCGCGAAGTCGTGGCCGGCGCGCAGGAAGGCGGCGATCTGTTTTTCGCGGACGTCGCGTTCGGCGGGTTCGCGGGCGAAGGGTCCGATGCGCTTGCGGCGGGCAAAGGTTTCGGCAGCGGCCCATTTTCCGGATTGCGCGGCGTCCACTGCGTCGGTGCGATCGGACTCTTCTACGCCGTCCGCGCGCAAGGCCTCGCCGATCCGCCGCGCGCCATAGCCGCGTCGGCCAAGCGCCGCGCCCTTCATGACGGCGAAGCCTGCGTCGTCGATATAGCGCAGCTCCGCCATGCGGGCGACGATGGCGTCGGGGTCCGCCGGGCGGTCGCCGCTCCAGCCGCGTTCGCGCAGTTTGCGGCGCAGATAGGCGGCCAGTTTCGCCCGTGTGGTGGCGTAGCGGGCGACATAATGTAAAGCCATGTCGTTCAGCCGCGTGTCATCCAGGGGTGGTATGGGGCGTTTTTCGCGGGTTTTCGGGTGGTTTTGGGTCACGCGCCATTTTTGTGCCACAGTCGGGCCGGAATTTGAACGCGCCTTGTGGGCTAGAAGCGCAGGCTGGAGTGCAGTATGCGGTTCCACCCGGATATAGTAGAGCAGCCGGGAGGGGCCTTAAACCTTGATGGATAGTGACATTGGGTGAAACCAGTATGACGGGTTCGCAGACCAACCTGATTGCCACGCCGACGCTGGATGAGTTGCCGCGTCGTTTTTCAGATTTCGCCACGCTTGGCGAGGCGCTGGATTATGCCGCGCGCGGCAAACGCGGGCTGAATTTTCACGACCCGCGCGGAAATCTGGCGCAGGCCTATTCCTATGCGCAACTGCGCGGCGATGCGATCGAGTGCGCGTACCGCCTGATCGCGCATGGCGTGCGGCCGCACGACCGCATCGCGCTGATCGCCGAGACGGGGCCTGAATTCGCGCAGATGTTCTTCGGCATCGTCTATGCGGGCGCCTGGCCGGTGCCGCTGCCGCTGCCGACAAGCTTCGGCGGCAAGGAAAGCTATATCGACCAGTTGGTCGTCCAGCTTTCCAGCTGTGACCCCAAGGCGCTGTTCTTTCCGGACGAGCTGTCCGACATGGCGGCGGAGGCCGCGCGGCAGAAGGGCGTGGAGCCGCTATCCTATCAGGGCTTCCTGGAGCGTGAGGCCCGGCAGTGTCCGTTGCCGCAGGCTTCGCCCGACGACATCGCCTATCTGCAATATTCCAGCGGTTCGACCCGCTTCCCGCATGGCGTGGCGGTGACGCACAACGCGCTGCTTAGCAACCTGTCGGCGCACAGCCATGGCATGGAATTGCAGGACAGCGACCGCTGCATCAGCTGGCTGCCCTGGTATCATGACATGGGGCTGGTCGGCTGCTTCCTGTCGGTCGTCGCCAACCAGGTGTCGACCGATTATATGAAGACCGAGGATTTTGCCCGGCGTCCGCTGGCGTGGCTTGACCTCATCAGCCGTAACGAAGGCACGTCGATCAGCTATTCACCGACCTTCGGCTACGATATCTGCGCGCGGCGCATGTCCAGCCAGACCAAGGCCGCAGATCGCTTCGACCTGTCACGCTGGCGGCTTGCCGGCAATGGCGCGGATATGATCCGCCCGGACGTGATGCAGAGCTTCGTCGATGCGTTTGGCGATGCGGGCTTCGCGCCGACTGCCTTCCTGCCGAGCTATGGCCTGGCCGAGGCGACGCTCGCCGTTACCATCATGCCGCCGGGCGAGGGCATTGTCGTCGAGCTGGTCGAGGAAACCGACCTGTCGGGCGGCGACGCGCTGGAGGGCCGCCCGCAGCGGTTCCGCGCTATCGTCAATTGCGGCAAACCAGCCAAGGACATGATCGTCGAAATCCGGGACGAGGATGGCGCCGTCATCAACGACCGGCAGATCGGTAAGGTGTGGACGACCGGACCCTCGCTGATGGTTGGCTATTTCCGCGATCAGGAGGCGACCGACGCCTGCCTGGTCGACGGCTGGCTGGACACGGGCGACATGGGATATCTGAGCGACGGCTATCTCTATATCGTCGGCCGCGCCAAGGACATGATCATCATCAACGGCAAGAATCACTGGCCGCAGGATATCGAATGGGCCGTGGAGCAGCTTCCCGGCTTCAAGCAGGGCGATATCGCCGCCTTCGCGATCACGACGCCGGGCGGCGAGGAAGCGCCCGCCGTGCTGGTGCATTGCCGCACGTCGGATAATGAGGAGCGGTCGCGCCTGCGCGATCAGATCCGCGAGCGGGTACGGGCGATTACGGGCATGAACTGCGTCGTCGAGCTAGTGCCGCCGCGCACTTTGCCGCGCACCAGTTCGGGCAAGCTCAGCCGGTCCAAGGCGCGCAACCTGTACCTGTCCGGTGAAATCCGCCCCTACGATATCGCCGCCTGAGACAAAACGGCCCATTTTGGCTGTTTTTCCCGGAAATCCGATGAATTGTGGGGCGGCGCTTACCTGTTGCTAACCTTGGGTAGGTTAGACGGCAGGGGTGACGTCGGAAATCTCGCACCCCCAGTCCGGAGCCCTTCCGGAAAAGCTTCCGCTTCTGGTCCTTGCCGGATTCGTGAAGCCGCGTGTTGTCGAGGCCGAAAAGCTCTATCGTGCGCAGCTCTGGTCTTCCGACCGGCTGTTGATCCTGAGCCTGTTTCTATACTTGGCGGCCGTGGCCTTCGTCTGGGGGATTTTCCACGCGACGGCCGATATGGTGGCCCTGAGCTGCTGGACGGTCATCGCGCTGGTGTTCATGCTGCTGCCCGCCCGGCAAAGCCAGGAGCGTATCCGCAACGATTATGTCGGCGTGACGGGCTGGTCGGTGATCGGCCACGGGCTGACCGCCATGGGGCAGGGCCTGTGCTGGACCGCCGCAATGCTGATCCTCGGCCGGCATTCCGATCCGGCGCAGGTGGTTGCGATCTGGACGCTGACAAGCTGCCTGATGGTGGGGGCTGCGGTCGCCTTCTCCGCCTTGCCGCTCGCCACGATCGGCTTCCTTCTGCCCACGGGCATCGGCAGCATCCTGCTGTTCAAGGATACCAAGCAGCTCCCGGCGCTGGTCGCCTGCTATGCGCTGGTACTGCTGATCGCCAGCCTGAAACATGCGCGCGAGTTCGGCAAGCAGCTCAGCACCAGCACCGAGCTGGAGGAGAAGAGCGCGGTCGTCAGCCTGTTGCTGCGCGAATATGAGGATACCGGGTCGGACTGGCTGTGGCAGACGGATGCGGCCCGGCGGATCAACGGCGTGTCATCGCGCTTCGCGAGCATCATGGGCGTTGAGCCCGCCGATCTGGAAGGCAAGCCGCTCGTCCAGATATTGGCCGGCAGCGCGTGGGAAAGCGGCAAGTTCGCCGCGGCGCTCCACGACCTGGCCGAGAAGCTGAAGCGGCGCGAGAGTTTCAGCAACATCATCATCCCGGTCGAGATTGCCGGCGAGATTCGCTGGTGGGAGCTGTCGGCTTCGCCTCGCATGGACGACAAGGGCGTCTATCTCGGCTTCCGCGGGGTCGGGTCCGACGTGACCGTGCAGCGCGAATCGGCCGACAAGATCGCACAGCTGGCGCGCTTCGATGCGCTGACCGACCTGCCCAACCGCATGCAGCTTGCCGACGCGCTGAGCGCATCGCTGGATGGCGTCGAACGCTGGAACAGCCGCTGTGCCTTTCTGATGATCGATCTCGACCGGTTCAAGGCGGTGAACGATACGTTGGGCCATCAGGTCGGCGACAGGCTGCTGCAGCGCGTGGCGGAGCGGTTGCGTCAGGTCTGTTCTGCAAACGAGATATGCGGGCGCATCGGCGGCGACGAGTTCGCCATCGTCATCCGCGAGGTGGTCGACACCCATTATGTCGACCAGGTGGCGGAAGCGACGATCGAACTGCTTTCGCGCCCCTATGAGGTCGACCAGCATACGCTGTATATCGGCGCCAGCATCGGCTCCGCGCTGGCCCCGCGCGACGGGCGCACGACCGAGACGCTGATCCGCAGCGCCGACCTAGCGCTCTATCGCGCCAAGGAAGAGGGCGGCGGCAAGCATTGCCATTATGAGCCGCGGCTGCATTTGCACGCCGAGGAGCGCCGCACGCTGGAGGTCGCCCTGCGCGAGGCGCTGGAGAAACAGCAGCTCAGCGTCGTCTATCAGCCGGTGGTGAACGCCAAGTCGGGCGCGGTCGAAGGGTTCGAATCGCTGATCCGTTGGACGCACCCGGAGATGGGGCCGATCTCCCCCGCCAAGTTCATTCCGGTGGCCGAAGATGCGCGCCTGATCGCGCCGATCGGCGAATGGGTGCTGCGCACCGCCTGTCATGAGGCGATGAACTGGCCGGCGCATATCCGCGTGGCCGTGAACGTGTCGGCCGAACAGCTCGGCCATCCCAGCTTCGTGTCGACGGTGATGTCGGCGCTGGCGCAGAGCGGCCTGCCCGCGCACCGGCTGGAGCTGGAAGTCACCGAGAGCGTGTTCATGCGCGAGGGCAATGGCGCGACGCAGGTGCTGGAGCAGATATTGGCGCTCGGCATCAAGCTGTCGCTCGACGATTTCGGGACGGGCTATTCCTCGCTCGGTTATCTCAGCCGCACGCGGTTCAGCACGATCAAGGTGGACCGCAGCTTCGTGGTCGGCGCGTCGAAGAATGTGCCCGAGAGCGTCGCGATCGTGCGCGCCGTGGTGGCGCTGGCCGAGAGCCTGGGCATGGCGACGACAGCGGAAGGCGTGGAGACGGAGGCGGAGGTCGAGATGGTCAATCGCCTTGGCTGCACCAAGATACAGGGCTTCTATTTCGGCCGTCCCATGCCCGCCGAGGAAGCGCGCGGATTGTTCGGGCGGGGCGGCATCAGCGCAGTGGCGTGAGATAGGCCTGTCAGAACCCTGTTTGTTTTCGTCGCCCCAGCGCAGGCTGGGGTCTCAGGCCTTACGTTCCGACCAAGCTCCACGAGATCCCAGCCTTCGCTGGGATGACGGGAATATGGTCACCCCTTTGCCAGCCGCCGTTCTATTCCGGTCCACAGATTGGCGAACTCTCGCGCGGCGGGGCTTGTCGGCGCGAACTCGCCGAGCGGTTTGTGCTTCACCGTCATCTGCTCGATGGCGCTGGCCATCGGGATGACTGGCCAGCTTGGCTGTTCCTCCATGGCTGTCCGGTGGAGGCCCCGGCGGCGATCGACCATCGAAAAGACCGGGAGGATCGGCGCATGCTTGCCGCCGCGCTGGACTAGGTAGCGGGCGACTTCGCCAAGCGCGCGTTGCGAGAGGGGCGCGGGGATGACCGGCACGATCACCAAGTCGGCCGCGCGTAGCACCTGCTCGCTGGTTTCGGTAAGGCCCGGCGGGCAATCGAGGATGATGCGGTCATATTCCTTGCCGAGCGTCTCGATCAGCTTTTGCAGGCGCTTCTTCTTGCCCATCTCGAACAGCAGCCGGTCGAGGCCGCGCAGAGAAGTGTCGGCGGCGATCAGGTCGATACCGGGGACGGTCGAAGGACGGATCAGCGAGCGGACATCGATATCCTTGCTGAAGATCGCCTGCGCGGCGTCCCGGCCCGAACGGTCGGCGGACAGCAGCCAGGTGGCGGCGGCCTGAGGGTCAAGGTCCCACAGCAGCGTGCGGCGCTTGGACACGACAGCCGACGCCCATGACAGGTTGATCGCGAAGGTCGTCTTACCGACGCCCCCTTTCAGGCTGTAGACCGCGATCGTGGCCAATGCGACGTCCTTGCTCATGGCGGCAAGGCTATGCCCGCGCGCCTCCCTTGGGAAGGCTAAACATGCGAAATGTTACGGATTGGAGACGGTGAACGGGTGGGTGTGCCGGGGTGGGGCGGTAAGGATGGGTCTGGCATAAGAGTCCCGGATCAAGTCCGGATGACGATAGGAGGGGGAAGCGTCCTTTTAAACCAACTCCACCCTGAGCGTGGTTCCGTCCGCGCCGACGATCCGCACCCAGGCGCCAGCATCCGCATCCGCGCCGCGCGCCGTCCAGACGCTGTCGCCGACCTTCACCCGGCCTTGTCCAGCGACGATCGGCTCCACCACGACAACCGTCTCGCCGATCATGCGCGCGACGCGGTCGTTGAGATTGGGGTCCTGCGAATCGACCGGATTATCCGCGTACCAGCGCCGCCCGCCCCAGGTAGCGATGAGGCATAGCACCGCGAACAGCACGATCTGGCTGGCCAGGCTTATGCCCGTCGCCATCGCGATCCCGCCAGTCAGCGCCGCCGCGATCGCCACCCATATCAGGAACACGCCCGGGACGACGATCTCGCCGATGCCCAGCGCCACCGCTAGGATCAGCCACCACCAATGGTCGTGGAAATCGATGCCGGACAGCGCCTCCATCAGCGGCCGCCCTGCTCGAACGGGCCGGGGCGGGGACGCGGTGCGGGCGGAGCCGGGGGCGTTACGCCATCACCAAGCGCTTCCTTGGCCAAAGCGCCTATACCGCCCAGCGTGCCGATCAGCTGCGTCGCCTCGACCGGGAACAGGATGGTCTTGGCGTTGGGCGAGGTTGCGAACTGGCTGACCGCTTCGGTATATTTCTGGGCGATGAAGTAGTTGAGCGCCTGCGGATTGCCCGCCGAAATGGCGTCGGACACCATCTGCGTCGCCTTGGCCTCCGCCTCCGCCTCGCGCTCGCGGGCCTCGGCGTCGCGTAAGGCGGCTTCGCGGCGGCCCTCGGCTTCCAGGATCTGGCTCTGCTTGGCGCCCTCGGCCTTCAGGATTTCGGAGGCGCGCAGGCCCTCGGATTC
>JAHFPU010000224.1 GCA_023266635.1 Sphingobium sp. | reverse complement strand
CGGCTTCCGAAAGGAGGCCGCCTTTTTCTATGCGCCGACCGGCATGGTGAACAGGAAGCGCGCCCCCTGCCCCGGCGCGCTTTCGACGGTGATGTCGCCGCCCATGGCGCGTGCGAGTTTCCGGGAGATGTAAAGGCCCAGCCCGCTGCCGCCCGAATCCTCCCGACCGAGCCGCTCGAACTTGTCGAAGATCCGCTCCTGATCCTCCAGCGCGATGCCGCGCCCCTGGTCAGCGACGACGACCCGCGCCATGCCGTCCTCATTCTCCAGCCGCACCCAGATCATCGATCCGTCCGGCGAATAGCGCAGCGCATTGCCCAGCAGGTTGACCATGACCTGCAGCGCGCGGCGGAACTCGCCAATGGCGGGCAAGGCTTCATCGGTGCGCGGCGCATCGATGCGAATGTGGCGGTCGGCGGCCTTCACCGCCAGCAAGCCGGCCGTCCGCCTGGCGATATCTGCCAGATCGACCTCTTCCTGCGCCACCACGAAATCGGGCCGATCGATGGCCTGAAGATCGGCCAGATCGTCCACCAGTTCCATCAGATGCCGACCGGCCGATCCGATATCGGCGGCATAGGCGGCGTAATCCTCTCGCAACGGCCCCTCAAGCTGGCCGCTGATCGTGTCGGCATTGGCGATGATACGGCCCAGGGGTTGGCGCAGGGCCTTGTCCAAGCGGCGGCCGAAAAGCGGAGAGAAAGAGTCAGAGGCCGCAATGGTCTGGCCGATAATCGCAGTATCGACCACCTCGGCATCGGCCTCGGTCGCCACGGCGATTCCCCGATAGCCCATCAGACGACCGCTAATGTCGAACAGAGGAATGCCGGAAAGGATCAATTCCTCGCCGCCTCGGCTCACGGGCACGGCGCGCTGGCCGTGGAAAGGCTTACGCTCCGCCAACGCCTCCAGGATCGGCATGTCGCCCGCCTCGTCGGCGATCAGCTTCAAATGCCCGGTCAGCCGCGCGCCGCGCTCGGGCAAGCCCAGTCCGTCGCCATCGATGGTGACGAACCGCATCTTTGTATCGATCTGCCATGACCATCCGCCATCGGCTGGCTTTTCGATCATAGGATCCAGCGACGTCATGCGGTCACGCGCTGGGCGCTCCTGCCAATCGACGATCGTCAACGAGACGCCACTCTCGGCAGGTTCCGCGCGCACCCACAGATCGATGTCGACATCCTGCCCGGCAGCGATCACCGGCCGGGACAGCATCACTTTCAACCGCCAGCACAATCGGGCCAGCGCGGCCAGTTGCGGCACCAGCAACGGACCGCCAAGCTCGCCGCCCGCGTCGCGCTGAAGCGCCAGCAACGGACCGTCGGCGCTCAGCAGCAGCCCCTCGGGGGAAAGAGTGGCGTTCACGAGATCGCTGTGCAGGGGCGGCATGTTCATCCGCCGCAGGCAGGGTCGATCAAGGCGATCTTCGCCTTCAGTTCGGCAGGACCTGACAGGACGGCGATCGCCGCATGCGCCTCCGCATCCGACAGGGCGTCGAATGCCTCGGACATGGCGATGATACAGGCGTCGTCCAGTTCGCGACGGATCGGCTGCACCTGCAGCAGAAGATGCCGGCAATCCGATGCCGATCCCCCAAGCACATGGCAGAGGCCGACGACCGTGCGCAGCGGCGCATGAACGAAAGCGTCCAGAACCGCCTCCGTAGCGAGCCCGGCGCGTTCTCCCGCGAAGGCGGCAAACAGCAATATCCGCCGGTGGGCCAGCGCCTGTCCCAGCAGCATGGGTTCATCCGCGCGGCCCCGCATCAGGCGCGCGATCCGGCTGGCGCGTGCGATCGGCGTCCCGCTCTCGTCATGCCCGGCGATGATGTCCGCAGCGGCGGCGGCAATGACGGCCTGAGATGCGATCGGGTCCGCAAAGCCGGCGCGGCCCGCCTCGGTCGCGATCAGCGCCGCGACGGTCCACACGATATCGGCAAAGGCTTCGGCCGGAAGATCCGCCGGCATGGCGGCGTGACGATCATCGGGCGCCGCCCAGCGCATTTCGGCGAGCGCCAGCGCTGCGGCCTGTTCGGCCACCTTGGGATCGTCATGATAATGCAGCCAGGAAATATCCTCGCCGTCGCGCGAAACCGGGCTATCCGTGCCGAAACCCGCCTGCCGACCGAGCAGGCCTATCGCCGCGCGCATCCGCATCTGGGCGATCAGGTCAGGGCCGACAAGCTGCGGATTCGCCTGCACACCCTGCCATACAGGTTTGGCCTTTGCTGCGGCGAGCATCGGCGAAAGTGCGGTATCGGCCAGCGCCTCATGCAATGCAGCCTCTACGCTACCAAGACATCCCGCCAGATGCCGACGCGTCTCGCTGATTAGCGCGTCGGTCCATGGCGTCGCGCCGATCGGGAGAAATTGCGCAAGGTCGAGCATGTGCGCGAAGGGTCTGCCGACCGCACCGATAGCCGCCATCAGGGGACGGGAGCCGACCGGGAAGGTCGCTCCATGATCTAGCGGCAGGGCGCTCATGGAAGGCACCATAAGGCTGCGTGGTTAATTTGCGCTAAACCCCAGTTGGGAAACCGGCGCGTAAAAATCGCTCAGCTTTCAACGGTTTCCGGGCCGAGAATGGCAAGGCCCAGGGACAGGATGGCGCAAGCGATGGACAGCGTCAGGCCGAAATGGAAATAGCCGCCGCCCGTGGTCAACAGCAGCAGCAGTAGCGTCGACCCGGGCGTCAGGATCGCCCATTTCCGCGCGCCATGAAACCGCCCGGAGCGCAGCCCGAGCATCAAGATGGCGAGCAGTCCGGCAAGATAGAGCCCGTCCATGGTCCGGCCAGCCTCATTGCCCAGCAGCGCCACGCCCGCCAGCACAGTAAGGTGCGGCATGATCCCGACCCAGCCTTCCAGCCCGCCCCGGCGCGCCAGTTGCACGAGCCGGTCTACGGTCAGCGACAGCAGCAGGGCCGTCAGGTAAAGGAACAGCGCGATCATCGGCCAACCGAGCAAGGTGGCGACGATGCCGATCAGCGAGACGGCGATCGCCCCGGCCCGCACCTGCCCCGCGGGCACCTGGCTGCGCAGGAATTCCGGCGCGATGCGGGCCGCGAGCGGCGCGAGGATGACACGCTCTGCCCCCGCCTCGCCCGCTGGCGCGCGCTTCCCCACCAGCAGCGCGCGGGAGACAAGGTCGGCCTCCGCCTGGCTGCTGATCAGCGCAAGGCGCGCGTCCATAACCTCTTCGGAAGGAATGCCGATGCGATGGCTTCCGGCCTGAACGACCGCGCGGACCATGGTCAGTTCCAGGTCCCAGTCGCCGATCATGTCCAAGGTGCCGAACAGGACATCGGGGGACACCCGCGCGACTCCGGCCCAGCGCTGGCCGGCGTCGATACGCTCGAACCCCGCGGTGGTCGCGCTGTCCTCCGTCACCAGCAGGACATTGCCGGGTTGGGACGCCACCGCCGTATAGAATCGCTGCGGCACGACCGCGCCGTCGGCGACCAGCATCATGTCCCGATCGCGCGGAGCCTCCCGCAGCAGGGACACCATGTCGCGCACGATGGACACTGAAATGCCGTCAGCCGTCAGCCGGTCGATGGCGCGCGACAGCGGTTGCGTAACCGCGCCCACAAGCACCATGACTTGCTCCGCGCCAGCTTCCGCTGCCTGCCTCACCTGATATTCCAGCAGGCTCTGGCCCGCAAAATGCAGGTTGGCGCGCAGCATGCCGGGCGAATCGCTCGCAGGCTGACTGGCACAGATAATGGCCGAAAAAGACATGAAAGAGCGGACCCGGGGCAATGCTTTGCCCGCCTTCTCGCAACACCGGAGCCGTGGCGCAAGTAGAGCCTGCGCAACGGCGGTCTGAAATCAGCCGAGGGCGAATTCCGTGACGGCGGCCCGCAACCGGCGAAGCATCTTGGGATCGCCCGGCGCGCATTGCGCCGCCTCATCCGCTAGAGCCATCAGCCCGGATACGCCGAAGCTCGCGGCCAGGCCTTTCAGGCGATAGGCCGCCAACTGCCAGTTGGCGTCACAGCGCGCCCGACCCAGAAGGTCGAGGTTGCGTTCGGCGCTTTCGAGGAACGCCGTGCGCAAATCCGCGATCAATCCCGCATCGTCACCGACGGCTGCGGCAAGGGCGGCGTCCAAGGCTCCCGGATCATAAGACATGAGGTATGGGTTACCTGCCAGACCGTTAACTTTTCGTTGCAAATAGGCGTTTGCGCGGACCAAAAACATGGTACAGAACGGGACATGAATGGGGGAAACAAGATCGTGGGCCTACGCCGCCAATCGGAGGCCGATGAGGCGCAGGCGCCTGTGACCGATGACGAGCTTCTGCTCGAAGAATATTATTCTTCCGAGTTCAGCGAACAGCCAAAACCGACCGGTTGGCCTACAGTGGCTCGGGCCGTGCTTGCGGCAAGCGCTGCGATCTGGACGCTCTTCAACCTTTGGGTGATATTCGGGCGGGGTCAGCCCTTCCCTTCTGTCGAGGCCATTCCGGCGGCGGTGGCGACATTCGCGATTCCGCTGGTGCTGATCGGCACGCTCTACCTCCTGTTGATTCGCAACAGCCATGCCGAGTCGCGCCGCTTCCAGAAGACTACTGAGAGCCTGAGACTCGAGAGCGAGGCGCTGGAGCAGAAACTGTCCCAGATCGGCACACAGCTGGCGAACGCTAAAGCGGCGATGCAGGAACAGGCGACGCTGCTGGAAAATTACGGCGCCGCCGCCAGCGCGAATATGGAGGCGTCGGCCAAGCTGATTGCTTCCAGCGCCGCCGAGGCCGCAGACCACACGGTCAATGCGGAGCGCGCAGGCGCGGAGCTTGCCGGCCAGATGACGGAGCTGGTCCGGACCCTGCCCTCGCTGCAGGAGCGGGCGAACGCCATGTCGGCGCAACTCATGGAGAGCAGCCAGGCCATGACCGGCCGCATCGATTCGCTTGAGCGCCGACTTCAGGCGGTAATGGCGATTTCGGACGATGCGCGCCTACGCACCCTGTCCGCTACCAAGAGCCTCACCACCCAGCTCGCCCAGTTGCAGGAAGAGACCCGGTCGGCCTCCGACGAGATCAACGGCATGGCCCAGCAGGCGGCCGAACGGATCGACAGCGCGATTGGCAGCGCCCGCGCCGCGCTCGAGGAAACCGGTACCGGGCTGCAATCGCAGGCGCAGTCGCTTACCAACCTTGTCGAGGATTCGCGCACAGCTATTGCGGGCATTGGCAGCGACGCCGTGGCGGGCTTCCAGAACCACAGTCAGACCATAGAGACGCGTCTGCTGGATCTTTCGCGCACGCTAGAAAGCCATCGCGACGTCACGTCGGGCCTCAACGACGACCTTATCGGCAAGCTGGACTTCGTCGAAGGCCGGTTCGGCGAGTTCGAGAAGCAGGGCCTTGCGCGCAACGAGCGGATCGCGACCACGCTGGCGACCGTCGCTGCAGAAGCCGAGCGGGTCGACCGCGCCCTTTCGGCAGGCAACAGCACCGCAGAGAGTCTCATAACGCGCTCGGAAAGTCTGCTGCTGGCGCTCGACTCGAGCGTGCGCGAGATCGAGGAGACTTATCCCACTGCGCTGGGACGGCTCGACGCCCGTGTCGAAGAGACCCAGCGCCTGCTCGCCACCGCTGCGCCCGAACTGGAAAAACTCGAAGCCATTGCGCAGTCGGTCCTCGGCCGGAGGCAGGAGACCGAGGAAATGCTTCGGGATCAGGCGAAGCGCCTCAACGAACTGCTGGAAACCACCGGCGAGAATCTTGCGAGCAATCGCAGCGAAGTCGAGATGCTGCGCGACATGCTCTACAGCGCGGACGAGGGCGCGGCGCGTCTCAAGGAAAGCGCCGGACCTCAGCTTGTCGCGGCGCTCGTCCGAGTGAAGGACACCGCAGACCAGGCCACGGAACGCGCGAAACAGTCGCTTGCCCGTGCAATTCCCGATGCGGCCGAAGCCCTTGGCAAGGCCAGCGCCGAAGCGCTACGGAACGCCGTCAGCGAGCAGGTCACGGCGCAGATCGCCCAGCTATCGACCGTCGCAGACCAGGCGATCGAAGCCGCCAGCGCCGCTACCGAAAGGCTCGACCGGAAGATCCAGGCTGTCGCTGACAGCAGCAGCAGCATCGAAAAGAAAATTGCGGAAGCCGATGACGCCGTCGCCGCGCGCGACCGCGAACATTATACGCGCCGCTCGAAGGATCTGATCGAATCTCTCAACAGCACCGCCATCGACATCACCAAGGTGCTGTCCAGCGATGTGACCGATCTCGACTGGGCCGACTATCTGAAGGGCGACCGGGGTGTCTTCACCCGCCGGGCCGTACGCCTGCTCGACGCCGGCGAAGCGCGCGAGATCGCGATCCAATATGACGGCAACGCCGAATTCCAGGATCATGTGAACCGCTACATCCACGATTTCGAGGGGATGCTGCGCATCATCCTCGGCTCGCGCGACGGCAATGCGCTGGCGGTGACGCTGCTCTCCTCCGACATGGGCAAGCTCTATGTCGCGCTTGCCCAGGCCATCGACCGCCTGCGCTAGGGCAGCTTCCGTTAAGCCAGAATCACCTTAACTCCGTCGCACTGAGCCTGTCGAAGGGCTGCCCTTCTTTGCGGGCGTCGGGGAAAAAAGGACAGGGCTTCGACAGGCTCAGCCCGAACGGGTTGATTAGTCGTTCGAAGCTAAGCTAATCCCCCCGTTCGCTTCGAGCGTAGTCGAGAAGCCTCGCGCACCGTTTTTCGACAAGCTCGAAATAAACGGAAGTGGGGCTTAACCGCGCCAAGCCCAAACCGCATTCACCCATGCTTGCTCATGGATATGATCTGTTCCGCACTGATCCAGCCATAGACATAATTGGCGTAGTAAAGCCCGAACAGCGCAGTCGCGAGGATCGTCGCGCGCAGCGAGACGATCCCGGGCCGGAAATTACTCGGCGCGCTGTCGGCCTGCCCCTGCACCTTCTCCTCGCCGGTCTCGTCCGGCGTCCTGATGCCGAAGGGCAGCACACAAAAGGCGCTGATCACCCAGAACAGCATGTAGATGGCGAGAATGGCGTAGAGGTTCATGCGCAGATGCTCAGGCGTGGACGATCAGAACGTCTACCACAGGCTTCTTGCCGGTCCAGCGTGACGCTGTGCGGCGGACAGCAAGACGCACGCGTTCCCGCATCGCCTCGATATCCTTGGACCCCTTGGGCACCGCAGCGCCGGCCTCATCCTCGGCCTCGCCGATAAATGCGTCGCGATCCTCCTCGACCGGCACACCCTGCAGGCGGACGCTCGGGCGACCGACCAGCGCACCGCCCTTGTTGACCGCCACCGCGACACTGATCTGCCCATGCAGCCCCAGCTTGCGCCGCTCGTTCATGGTTGTGCCGTCGGCTGGCAGGATAACGTCGCCGTCCAGCACAAGACGACCGACCGTCTCCTTCCCCAACAGCTTCGGGCCGTTGGGTGCAAGCCGGATCAAATCTCCATTGCCCTGTACGATCGCGCTCGGAATCCCTTCGGCCAGACCGAGCCGGGCCTGCTCCGCCATGTGGCGCATCTCGCCGTGAACCGGCAGCAGGATCTGCGGCCTGATCCAGCGATACATGGCCTGCAATTCGGGCCGGCCCGGATGGCCCGACACATGGACCTCCGCCTGCCGGTCCGTCACCATCACCACGCCCTTGGCGGCCAGCGTATTCTGGATGCGACCGATGGCGATTTCGTTGCCGGGGATCTGCTTGGACGAAAAGACGACCATGTCGCCCTCCGACAGCTTGATGGGATGACTGTCGAACGCGATGCGAGCCAGCGCGGCCCGCGCCTCGCCCTGCCCGCCCGTAGCGATGATCATCACCTCGTCGCGGGGCATGTCCATGACATCGTCCCAGTCCACTGTCGGCGGGAAGTCCTTGAGATAACCCGCGCTTTTGGCCGTCGAAATGATCCGGTCGAGCGATCGGCCGGCCACGCACACCTTCCGCCCGGTTGCATTGGCGACCTCGCCCAGCGTCTGCAGCCGTGCAGCATTGGACGCAAAGGTGGTGACAAGAACGCGCGCCTTGGCGTTCTTCACGACCTCCATCAATCCTTCGCGCACCGCGCCTTCCGATCCGCTGGCTTCCGGGTTGAAGACATTGGTGCTGTCGCACACCAGCGCCAGCACGCCCTGATCGCCAACCGCCGTCAATTGCTCTGGCGTCGATGGCACGCCCATCATCGGACGATCGTCAAGCTTCCAGTCGCCTGTGTGGAAAATCCGGCCATGCGGCGTGTCGATCACCAGCGCATTGCCCTCAGGGATCGAGTGGGCCAGCGGCATGTAGCGAAACCCGAATGGCCCGAGCTGGAAACTGGCCTCATTCTGGATGACGTGCAGCTTCACCTCTTTCGACAGCCCTTCCTCCTCCAGCTTCAGGCGGATCAGCCCTGCGGTGAAGGGCGTGGCGTACAGCGGCACGCCAAGATCGGCGGCCAGATAAGGGATCGCGCCGATATGGTCCTCATGCCCGTGCGTCAGGACGATGCCCAGCAGGTCCTTGCGCCGTTCCTCGATGAAGGACAGGTCCGGCAGGATCAGTTCCACGCCGGGATAGGCCGGATCGGCAAAGGTCAGGCCCAAGTCGACCATTACCCATTTGCCCTGCGTGCCGTAAAGATTGACATTCATGCCGATCTCTCCCGACCCGCCAAGGGCCAGGAAGAGCAGCTCATCTTTGGGGGTCATTATCTATTCAAACTCCGCTCATGCATCAGCGCCAGCCCCTGAATGGTAAGGTCGGGCGCTATTGCATCGAAAATATCACTGTGATCGTCGAACAGGACGGCCAGGCCGCCGGTCGAGATCACCTTTACCGGACGGCCGATCTGCGCGCGCATCCGCGCAACCAGGCCCTCCATCATGGCGACATAACCCCAGAAGACGCCGATCAGCATCTGGTCCTCCGTCGTGCGCCCGATGACCGAACGGTCCTCCGGCGCAGCGATGGCGATACGGGGCAGCTTGGCGGCGGCGGCGACCAGTGCATCCAGCGACAGGTTGATGCCCGGCGCAATGATGCCGCCCTTGTAGGCGCCGCTATAGTCAACAACGTCGTAGGTGGTTGCCGTGCCAAAGTCGATGACGATCAGGTCGCCGCTGTAGAGATGGTGCGCCGCGATCGCATTGACAACCCGGTCGGCGCCAACCGATGCCGGTTCGGCCACGTCCAGCTCGATGCCCCACTCGACCGGCGCTTGCCCGGCAATCAGCGGATCGACCTTGAAATATTTGGTAGACAGCACTTCCAGATTGTGGAGCGCGCGCGGCACGACGGTGGCGATGATGACGGCGTCGACCGCCTGCATCGTGAAGCCTTCCAGCATCAGCAGCTGGTTGAGCCACACGGCATATTCGTCCGCGGTGCGGCGAGCGTCAGTCGCGATCCGCCAGCGCGCGCGAATATCCCGACCCTCGACAAGCGCGAAAACAACATTGGTATTGCCGGCATCTACGGCGAGAAGCATCGGATTTTCCTTGGCTGTCAGACCAGAAAGACGTCGCCGGCATGAATGGCACGGGTGGTCCCGTTATCCAAGCGCAGGATCAGTTCGCCGCCGGAAGAAAGATCGTCGAAACGTCCCTCTACAATCTCGCCGTCCGGCAGGCTGACCCGCAGCGGCGTGCCGGGCGAATGGGCGGCGGCGATCCAGCGGGCGCGGATCGGATCGAGCCCATAGGTGCGCCAGCTATGGACCGTATCGGCAAAGGCGGGGGCGATGGAGTCGAGCAGGGTCGCGGCCGTGCTATCTACGGCGCCCAGCGCCCACAGGCTCGTTGTCGCGCGCCCCGGAATCTCCGGATGCGCCATTACATTCACACCGATGCCGATGATGATCGCGTCCCCGGTCCGCTCCAGCAACATGCCGCACAGCTTGGCGGGACCTGCCATGATGTCGTTGGGCCATTTGATCTGCGTGCGGCCGGGCAGCAGCGAGTCGATCGCCTTATGCACGGCAATGGCGGTGACCAGCGCGAGGCTTGGGGGAGCAGGGTCGCCGGGCCGGACCCGGACCAGCGTCGAACAATAAAGGTTGCCGGCCGGGCTTTCCCAGTCACGGCCGAGCCGCCCCCGGCCGCCGCTCTGCCGCTCGGCGCGCAGCCATGTTCCCTCGCCCGCGCCATCCTCCGCCAGCGCCTTCATGTCGGCGTTGGTGGAGATGGTCTCCGATACTGTGCGGATGTCGATCAGAACAGCGCGGCCGCAGCCGCGGCCGATGCGCTGTCGAGGACCGGGTTCAGCAGATAGCCCAGCACTACGACGGCGGCGCAGGCCGTCATCAGCACGCCCTCAATCCGGCTGCCGGCGGGGGCATAGGCCGCGACCGGCTCGTCGAAATAGATCGTCTTGATGATCTTGAGATAATAGAATGCGCCGATCACCGATGCCGCGATGCCGAACACCGCAAGACCCGTCAGGCCCGCTGATACGGCCGCATCGAACACCAGGAACTTCGCCCAGAAGCCGAAGAGCGGCGGAATGCCGGCAAGGCTGAACATGAAGATGGCAAAGCAGGCGGCCAGTCCCTTGCGGCTTTGCGACAAGCCGGACAGGCTGGCGATCGTCTCGACCGGATTGCCGTCCGCATCCCGCATCTGCAGCACGCACAGGAAACTGCCCAGCGTCATCACGATATAGATGGCGAGGTAGCTCATCGTCGCGGCGACACCGGCGGGCGTCCCGGCGGCAAGGCCCACCAGCGCGAAGCCGATATTGTTGATCGATGAGTAAGCAAGCAGGCGCTTGATATTGGTCTGACCGATCGCCGCAACCGCGCCGAGCAGGATGGAGGCGAGCGCGACGAAGATCACGATCTGCTGCCACGCCATGCCCGCAGGACCCAGCGCCTCGATGGCGACGCGGATGGTCAGGCCGAGCGCCGCGACCTTGGGCGCGCTGGCGAAGAAGGCGGTGACCGGCGTCGGCGCGCCCTCATAGACGTCCGGCGTCCACATGTGGAACGGCACGGCGCTGATCTTGAAGGCCAGGCCCGACAGCACGAACACCATGCCGAACAGCTCGCCGTTCGACACCCCGTCGCCCAGCGCGGCCGCGACGCCCGCAAAGCTTGTCGAGCCGGAGAAACCGTAGAGCAGCGAGATGCCATAGAGCAGAATGCCGCTCGCCAATGCGCCCAGCACGAAATATTTCAGGCCCGCTTCGGAAGAGCGCTCATCCTGCCGCATGAAGCTGGCGAGGACATAGGCCGCAAGGCTGTTCATCTCCAACCCGACATAGAGGGTCAGCATGTCGCTGGCCGACACCATCATGCCCATGCCGATGCACGCAAACAGGATCAGGATCGGATATTCCGCCCGCAAGGCGCCGCCCTGGGAGAAGAAGCGCGGGGCGACGATGATGCTCACCGCAGCTGCCACATAGATCAGCACCTTGGCAAACCCGGCAAAGGCGTCGGCCTGATAGAGACCGTCAAAGGCGTCGCCGCCATGGGTCGGCAGGCCGGTCAGCGACAGCGCCGCCGCGACCAGGACGCTGACCGAGGCCCAGGATATGGCGACGGTAGTCCGGTCGCCCGCATAGGCGGCAACCATCATGAGGACGAGTCCGCCGGCTGTCAGGATCAGCTCCGGCATGACCATCAGCAGGGAAGCAGTTTCGATCATCAGTGCGCCTCCCCCGGCGCTGCATGGGCGGCCGGTTCATGGCCCCCGGATTCATGAGTGTCATGCGCGGCGGCCGGCTTGGGCGCGCCAATCTTGATCTGTGCATCGCCCGCCGGGACGGCGCGGGCCAGCCGTGCCTCCAGCGACACGATGTCCGCGCGCATCGGCGACAGGAAGCTTTCGGGATAGACGCCCATCCACAGCACGCCCGCCGCGATCGGCGCGAGCAGCCACAGTTCGCGGGCCGACAGGTCCGGCATCGCTGCCGCATCCGCGTTCAGCTGGTCGCCATAACAGACCCGGCGATAGAGATAGAGCATGTATGCCGCGCCCAGGATGATGCCGGTGGTCGACACCAAAGCGACCCAGCTCGACGCCTTGTAGACACCCATCAGCGCCAGGAACTCGCCGACGAAGTTGCTCGTGCCCGGCAGGCCGACCGACGCCATGGTGAACAGCAGGAACAGCACGGCATATTTGGGCATGTTGATCGATAGCCCGCCATAGCGGCTGATCTCGCGAGTGTGCAGCCGATCGTAGATGACGCCAACGCACAAGAACAGTGCGCCGGACACCAGGCCATGGCCCAGCATCACCATCATCGCGCCCTCGATGCCGTGGGTGTTGAGCGCGAACAGGCCAACCGTCACGATCGCCATATGCGCTACCGAGGAATAGGCGATCAGCTTCTTCATGTCGCTCTGCACCAGCGCGACGAGGGAGGTGTAGACGACAGCGACCATCGACAGGCCGAACACCAGTGGCGCGAACTGCGCCGAGGCCTCCGGGAACATCGGCAGCGAGAAGCGGATGAAGCCATATCCGCCCATCTTCAGGAGCACGCCCGCCAGAATGACGGAGCCGGCGGTCGGTGCCTGCACATGCGCGTCGGGCAGCCAGGTAT
>JAHFPU010000085.1 GCA_023266635.1 Sphingobium sp. | reverse complement strand
GCTCACCGCCAGCGCGGCAGTAGGGAGGCATGGATGTTGAGGCAGCCGTGGCGCGGCGCATCAAGAATCGCGCGCGGCAGGATCAGGCCATAGGCGGCGACCACCGCGACGTCGGCGTCGAGCGCGGCGAATTCTGCCTGAACCTCCGGCGTCTTGAGACTGATTGGGGTGCGAACCTCGATACCCATGGCCTCAGCCTTGGCATGCACGGGGGAGGGGCGTAGCGCCTTTCCGCGCCCGGCGGGGCGCGGTGGCTGGCTGTAGGCAGCCGCGACCGTATGCCCAGCCGCCGCCAGTTGCTCCAGCGCCGGGACGGCAAAATCCGGGGTTCCCATATAGACGATCCGCATAGCATTCTCTCAAGACCTTGCGGGGGCGGAGCGCAAGACCTTATGTGCTGGTTATGGCTTCCCCAGAAATCGACGCGCTGACTCAGGCGCTCTCCCGGCTTCCGGGTCTCGGCCCCCGGTCTGCGCGGCGGGCGGTGCTGCACCTCCTCAAGAAGCGCGAGACGGCGATGGCGCCATTGCTGCGCGCGCTGGAGGCGGTGAATGAGCGCCTTTCCACCTGCCATATCTGCGGCAATGTCGATACGGTCGATCCCTGCGGCGTCTGCACGGACTCGCGTCGCGACGCCCGCGCGCTGTGCGTGGTCGAGGATGTGTCGGACCTGTGGGCGTTGGACAAGTCGCGGCTCTTCCCGGGCCGCTTCCATGTGCTGGGTGGGCGGCTGTCGGCGCTGGACGGCGTGCGGCCGGAGGACCTCGCCATCGATTCGCTAATCGGCCGGGTGGCGGCCGGCGGTATCGATGAAGTGGTGCTGGCGATGAACGCGACGCTGGAGGGGCAGACGACGGCGCATTACATCGCCGAGCGGCTGGAGGGCTATCCCATCCGGCTCACCCAATTGGCCCATGGCCTGCCGGTGGGCGGCGAGCTCGATTATCTCGATGAGGGCACATTGGCTCAGGCCCTGCGGGCGCGCCGGCCGCTTGGCTGAACGATGCAGTCCTTCGATCAATGTAACCGGAACAAAGCGCGACCGGGTGGCTTGATATTCCGCCGACTTTCCCATATTTTCTGGTGATATATGGCTATTCTTCCTATCCTTGAGACGCCGGACCCCCGGCTCCGCACCATTTCGACTCCGGTTGAGGCGATCGACGACGATCTTCAGCGCCTGATCGACGATATGTTCGAGACGATGTACGACGCGCCGGGCATCGGCCTAGCTGCGATCCAGGTCGGCGTGCCCAAGCGCGTTTTGGTCATCGACCTGCAGGAACCGGAGGAAGAGGAAGGCGAACCGGTCAAGCGGCCGATGGTCTTCATCAACCCTCATATCCTCGACGGATCGGAAGAGATTACCGTCTACAACGAAGGCTGCCTGTCCGTTCCCGAGCAGTTTGCCGAGGTCGAGCGTCCGGCAAGCATCCGCGCCAGCTGGATGGACCGCGACGGCCGTATTCGGGAGGAGCGGATCGAGGGCCTGCTCGCCACCTGTCTGCAGCATGAGATGGATCATCTGGAGGGTGTGCTGTTCATCGACCATCTTTCCCGCCTGAAGCGCGAGATGCTGCTGAAGAAGCTGACCAAGGCGCGCAAGGCCGCCTGATCTTGCGAACCTCCGCCCTTGCCAGCGGAAGTCGGGGCCAGTAAGTTCTCATTTCGTTCCTGTTTTGAGAGCTTGTTCCGATGGATTTTGCCGCCGTCATTTTTATCATTGCTGCGCTGATCGTCGGCCTGGGCCTTGGCTGGTTTCTCGGCGGGCGCGGCGCGGCTGTACTGGCGGCGGAAAAGGCCGATCTGTCCGCGCGGCTCGATGTAGCGACGGAACAACGTAACGCTGCCTTTCGCGACATTGCGGTCGAGCAGGAGCGCGCCAATCAGGCGTCTACGCTGCGTGAGCGGCTAGATTTGGTTCAGGGGGAACGGGAGTCCGCGCTGCGCGAACTGGCTGCGCTACGTTCCGAACAAAGCGCACGCGCCGAATCGTTTCAGGCGCAGATCAAGGCGCTGACCGAAGCCAAGGAACAGCTGTCCGCGCAATTCAGCGAGATTGGCGGCAAGCTGCTGGGCGAAGCGCAAAAGGCTTTTCTTGAAAATGCCGACCGCAGCTTCGCGCAGGCGAATGAAAAGGGTGAGGCGCAGCTCAAGACCCTTCTCCAGCCAGTGGAAACCACCCTCAAACGCTATGAGGAGGGGTTGCAGCGGGTCGAGAAGGATCGGATCGGCAGCTATAACGAACTTCGCGAGGCCGTGCGGCAGGTGCATCTGGGCCAGGGCGAGGTCCGAAGCGAGACGGCCAAGCTGATCAACGCCCTGCGCGCCGCGCCCAAGACTCGTGGCCGTTGGGGCGAGCAGCAGTTCAAGAATCTGATCGAGACCGCCGGCCTTTCCGCATTCGTCGATTTCCGCGAGGAAGTGTCGGTGGGCGTCGAGGGCGGGACGCTGCGCCCCGATTTCGTCATTCGGCTGCCCGGCGACCAGCAACTGGTGGTCGACGTCAAATGCTCGCTTGAGGCCTATCTCAACGCCGTCGACCAGACCGAGCAGGCCAGTCGCGACCGCTATCTGGCGGACCATGCGCGCGCGGTGCGGACCCATGCCGACGCGCTGGGGCGCAAGGCCTATTGGGAACAGTTCGAAAAGGCGCCCGACTTCGTCATCATGTATGTCCCGGGCGACAATTTCGTCACCGCCGCGCTGGAAGCCGACATGGACCTGTGGGAGCGGGCGGCGAAGAACCGGGTCATCATCTGCGGCCCTGCGACCTTCTTGCCGCTGGCCCGCACGCTGGCCGGCCATTGGCGGCAGGCGAAGATGCAGGACCAGGCCAAGCAGGTCGGCCAGCTCGGCAAGGAATTGTACGAACGCCTCGCGGTGGCCGCGACGCATCTCAAGAGGCTTGGTAGCGGCCTCAACAGCGCGGTGGCCAACTACAACAGCTTCGTGGGCAGCTTTGACACGCGTGTCTTGTCGACGGGACGGAAGTTCCGCGATCTCGACATTGAAACCGGTGGCAAGGAGATCGAGGCGGTGGAACCGCTCGACGTGCTGGCGCGGGATTCACAGGCGGAGGAAAGTGTGCGGGGGCTACCGGCTCCGGCGGAGTAGAACTGGCCTCCCAACCTCCGTTCGTCCCGAGCGAAGTCGAGGGACCTCGCATGGTGCAGGGTGTCTCGACTACGCTCGACACGAACGGAGTGTTTGAAACCTACCGCTCCACCCCCTTCGCCTTCCCCCAGGCGCGCGCTGCCGTGTAGCCCAGATAGCCGGTGCCGAAGAGCGCGTAGAGCGGTTCGGGGATTCCGGCCAGATAGGCGTTCATGCCATGCCCGATCGCCTCGGCCATCTCGGGCCGCGCCCCGGCGATCAGGCCCATCGGGATCGCCCAGAGGAGCAGCGCGTACATGACATAGAGGAAGGCGGGGCGAGCGCGGCTGGTCCAGGGGTCGGTGGATTGCGCCTCGGCCATTATCGCGGAAAGCTGGGTCCGGATTGCCTCCATCTCCTGCCCGCCCTCCAGCTTCAATAGTTCCAGCTTGGCGCGGTCGCGTGCTTCGGGGTCGGGAATGATCTTGTCGATCAGCTTGGCGACGGGGCCGATAATGCCTTCAAGAAGGGACATGTGATTTCTCCAAAACTGGGGCGGGGCAGGGGTTCGCTTTCCCCCTTTTCCCGCAAAACCCGACATAAGATTACATGGCGATGCATTTTTCTAACCAACCCGGTTGGCGAGCCAGCGATAGAGGAAGGCCTCGTTTCCGGGCCGGCGTTCTGCAAGGCCGATATATCGCTCGCCCTGAAGCGCCTCCATGGCCTTGAGCAGCACTGTTTCTCCGCGTGCGCCACGCAGTTTCAGGAAAGCGGTAAGCGCGGCGAGCGTCTTTGGCCCGACCTGCCTGTCCAGAGCGAGGTCGGGATAATCGCGCGCATTGCGGTTCAAGGCGTTGAGCGTGCGTTGCAGAAAGCCCGCAGCGACGCCTGTTCCCATATTCACGCCGGTATCGAACAGCTCCGCCGCCACGAACGGCGCGATCTCCGCGACGAAGGCGAAGCGCGGTCGCTCCCAATAAAGCGTGCGGTAGATTTTCACCGCATTCCTGCGGGGCAGGCCGCGCATGTCGCCATCATACCCCTCGGCGCGCGCCACGGCCTGGGTGATCCCGAAATTGGTGGGGCCACCGCGATCGGCGGGGTGATCGCTGTATCCGCCCTCCCGGGATATGACTTCGTCGATCAGAGTCTCGATATTCATTATGCCTCCCTGCTTTGCTGAGAGGCAATGAATTATCCTATATGGTTATATGTAGGACAGGGGGTAGGGTGCGAACCAAACAAGGTCTTGGCTTGATGCTCACCAGTCGTCATCTCCGCGCAGGCGGGGTTATCGCGCCTCGGGCACATGGGATGCATTGGGAGATATGGGTTCCCGCCTTCGCGGGAATGACGAAGAATGGACGCCAGGTAGGCTGTGCGCGCCCTCCAGCCCATTTCTGCGCTTCTCGCGCACAGGAAAACGGGCAGCTCTCGCCGCCCGTATCATCCATCGAACATGTTCAGGAAATTTGGTCGGGGCGAGAGGATTCGAACCTCCGACCCCCACACCCCCAGTGTGATGCGCTACCAGGCTGCGCTACGCCCCGACCGGAGGGCGGCATTTAGGCGGATGTCTTGCGACATGCAAGGGGCTTGGCGAGGTGGGTGGATACTGCACTCCCGCAGATACGAAAAAGCCACGCAAGGCGTTTCCCCTGCATGGCCTGAAATCCCTGAAACGGGATGGCTGACGAAGGTGTCAGCCGATCATGTCGGCGACGATCTTGCGCAGTTCGCTGCCCGAAAGGGTTGGCGAATGACGGCGGGTGGCGGTGCGCGATGCGCGGCCCTGCGGCGCATGGTGCTGTCCGCTGCTGGATAGGGTCTGGGTAGTCATCTGTATTTCAGTCCTTTGCGCGGCAGACAAACCGCCGCATGATATTGTGAAAATTCGGTCTCGCTGGTTGCGGCGATGAAAGCGGAGCCATTTCAGCCCTGCGCCGCCCATTTCCGGGGGCATCGCCCGTCGCGCAATCCGCGAGAACATCTCCGATATAGGGGGCTATGGTTAATTTTCAATGAATTGAGCGTGATATCCAGATCTCCGTTCGCCCTGCTGACACGACGCGCGTGACTCGTGTCAGCGTCGAAGGGCTGTCCTTACTTCAAAGAAAGGGCAGGGCTTCGACAAGCTCAGCCCGAACGGTTTTATGCAATTACCCATCCTAGCAGCGCCAATCGCAATCCCCGCCATCCCCCCAATCCTGTTGCCACCCGGCCCCGCTTTGTGTTAGCCGCGCGCCCTTGACGGCAAAGGGTGCACATGCGCCCATAACGGCCACGACATCGAAAGTTCCTGCATGTTTTCCACCCCTGCCTTTGCCCAGACCGCGGGCGGTTCCGCCTCCACCGGCGCCTTCATTGCGCAGGTTGCGCCGCTCGTCCTCATCTTTGCGGTCTTCTATTTCCTGCTGATCCGCCCGCAACAGAAGCGGTTGAAGGATCAGAAGGCGAAGATCGACGCCGTGAAGAAGGGTGATCAGGTCATCACCGGTGGCGGCCTGGTCGGCAAGGTGGTCCGTGTTGACGACATCTATGTCGATGTGGAACTCGGCACCGGCCTGAAGGTGAAGGCAGTCAAGTCTACGTTGACCGACGTGATCGACCCGATGTCCGCCAAGCCCGCGAACGACTAAGCCAGAGACGAAAGACACCATCATGCTCGTCTTCCCGCGCTGGAAAGTGGCGCTGATCCTGTTGTCGCTGGCGATTGGCGTATTGCTCGCCATCCCCAGCTTCCTGCCTGACCGCATCGTCACGCAGCTTCCCACCGCTTTGCAGACGCGCGTCAATCTGGGTCTCGACCTGTCCGGCGGCAGCCATCTGCTGCTGGAGGCGAACCCGGAAGACGTCGCCAAGCAGCGGGTCGAGAATATGGAGGAGCAGGTCCGCACCGCGCTCCGCCGTGACGAGCCGAAGATCGCCATCGGCGATATTTCCCGCAAGGACGGGAAGTTGAGCTTCATGGTGCGCAACAATGCGCAGGTGGACGCCGCCGTGGAGCGGCTGCGTCCGCTGACGCAGGGCGCGGGCATGACCGGCCAGCGCGACTTCAATGTCGAGGTCGTGGACGGCAACACTGTCGTCATCACGCCGACGCAGGCGGGCATCGATAAGGCGATCAATGACACGATGGAGGTCGCCACCGACGTTATTCGCAAGCGTATCGACGAAATGGGTACGCGTGAGCCGACGATCATCCGCCAGGGTTCCAACCGTATCGTCGTGCAGGTGCCGGGGCTTCAGGACCCCAAGGCGCTCAAGGAACTGATTGGCAAGACCGCCAAGCTGGAATTCAAGCTGGTCGATTATACCGCCAATCCGACCAATACCGCAAAAGGCATAGCCGCCGTCGGCAGCGAGATACTGCCCTACGCCGACCAACCAGGCCTGATCGCGGTCAAGCGGCAGGTGATGGTGTCGGGTGACGAACTGGTCAACGCGCAACAGACATATGACCAGCAAAGCAACCAGCCGAACGTGACGATCACTTTCAATGGATCGGGTGGTCGCAAGTTTGGCAAGGTGACGACTGAGAATGTGAACCGCCCCTTTGCGATGATCCTGGACGGCAAGGTGCTATCGGCCCCCAACATTCAGACGCCGATTCTGGGCGGGTCGGCCGTGATCACCGGCAACTATACGGTCGAAACGGCCAACCAACTGGCAATTTCGCTGCGCTCAGGCAAACTGCCGGTCACGCTTACGGTGGTCGAGGAACGCACGGTCGGGCCGCAGCTGGGCGCGGATTCGATTCGGGCGGGCATTCTTGCTTCCACGATCGCCGCGGCGGCCGTCATCATCTTCATGTTTCTCAGCTACGGCCGGTTCGGCGTTTATGCCAATCTGGCGGTGGTCATAAACATCTTCGTCATCCTGGGCGTGATGGGTGTGCTGAACGCAACGCTGACCCTGCCGGGCATTGCCGGCTTCGTGCTGACCATCGGCACCGCGGTGGATGCGAACGTGCTGATTTACGAACGTATTCGTGAGGAGCGGCGCAGGGGCCGGAGCATCGTCCAGGCGGTCGAGTTCGGCTATAAGGAAGCCAGCCGCACCATCTTCGAGGCGAACGTCACCCATGCGATCGCGGGCGGCATCATGCTCGCGCTGGGCTCCGGGCCGGTCAAGGGCTTTGCGATCGTTCTGCTGATCGGCATTGCGACGTCGGTGTTCACGGCCGTGACCTTCACTCGTATGCTGGCGGCGCACTGGCTGCGCAAGCAGCGGCCGACCGACATCAAGCTCGGCATCATGCGCATTGTGCCCGATGACACCAACATCGGTTTCGTGGCGATGCGGAAATGGGCGTTCGCCCTGACGGCGTTGCTGACGGTGCTGGCGGTCGGAGCCGTCGGCGCAAAGCATCTGAACCTTGGCGTCGATTTCGTCGGCGGCCTGATGATCGAGGCGAAGTTCGACCAGCCGCCGCATCTGGATAAGGTGCGCGCGAGCATCGAGCGACTGGACGTAGGCGAAAGCTCGCTCCAGCAGTTCGGCGATCCCAAGACCGTTTCCATCCGCCTGCCTGTGCCCACCGAGGGCGGCGCAGGCGCATCGAACGTCGTGATCGAAAAGGTGCGGACGGCGATGACATCGGAATATCCCGGCGTCACCTTCTCCCGCTACGACACCGTGTCGGGTAAGGTTTCGGGTGAGCTGATCCAGAATGGCGTCCTCGCCGTGATGCTGGCGGTGATCGGCATCGCGATCTTCTCCTGGTTCCGCTATGAATGGCAGTTCGGCGTCTCCACTTTCGTGGCGATCATGCACGACGTGCTGATGACGCTTGGCTTCTTCGCCATCACGCAGCTGGAGTTCGACCTCAACATCGTCGCGGCGGTGCTGACGATCATCGGCTATTCCATCAACGACAAGATGGTGATCGACGACCGTATCCGCGAGAATATGCGCAAATATCGCAAGATGGACATGAAGTCGCTGATCGACCTGTCGGTCAACGAGACGCTGCCGCGCACCGTCATCACCTCGCTGACGATCATGCTGGCGCTGGGCGCGTTGCTGCTGTTCGGCGGGCATGTGCTGCGCGGTTTCACGGCGGCGATGATGCTGGGCATCGTGGTCGGCACTTACTCGTCCATCTATGTGTCCTCCTCCCTGCTCATCTCGCTCGGCCTCAAGCCGCAGCTGACCGACAAGAAGGCGGCCAAGGGCGTGGCGGCGCAGGGCGAGCGGGTGACCGCGCGCACGGCGGACGACGGCGCGCGGCCCTAAAGGTCGATGGACCTCAACCGCGACGATCCGCCGTCCGGTCCCATCGTCACCGGCTTTTCGGGACGGGGCTTCCGGATTCGCGACACGGTCTTTCCGGGTGGCCTGCTGCTGACGCCGGAGATTGCCCTGCCGTGGGAGGATTGTCCTTCGGTGGAGGGGCTGACGCCTGCCGCCCTGGGGACGTTATGCGATCTGGATACCGCGCCCGAGTTCATGTTGCTCGGCACTGGTAGTGGCCTGGTGCAGCCGCCGCGCGCGTTCGTGCGGGCGATGGAGGCAAAGGGCATCGGCGTGGACGTTATGGATAGCCGCGCCGCCGCGCGCGCCTGGGGCGTGTTGCGGGCCGAGCAACGATGGATCGTCGCGGCGCTGATGCCGCTTTGAGCAAGAGTTCCCACCCCCGTTCGTGTCGAGCGAAGTCGAGACACGGATGCGGAAAGGCTTCTCGACTACGCTCGAAGCGAAAGGAGGAGGGTGGGTTAGGCGCGTCCTAAGCTCAGGCCTTCTCCACTATCCCCCGCAAATGCTCTAGCAGCGCGTCGCCATTCGCCTGCCAGGTGAAACGCAGCGCCGTTTCCCGCACCGCCGCCGGATCGGGCGGATTGTCGAGCAGCGACCGGATCGCCGCCGCAATCGCTTCTGTCTCTCGCTCGACGATATGCCCCGCTTCGGGCCGGTCCATCAATTCCCGCGCGCCGCCTACATCGCTGATGACGATCGGCCGCCCGCAGGCCAGCGCCTCGACCCAGGCATTGGCAAGCCCTTCGGAAGCGGAGGGCAGGGCCATGACATCGGCCGCTGCAAACAGGCGCGGCAATTGATCGTGCGATACGGACCCCAGGAAGCCGACCCGGTCAGCGACTCCCTCACTCTCGGCCAGCTTTTCATAGGTGCGGCGATGCGTTCCCTGGCCGACGAGCATCAGGGTGACGCCGGGAAGCTGCGTGAGCGCCTTGATCAGCAGCTCCTGCCCCTTGCGCGGGATGAGCGCGCCGACGCTCAGGACTACCGGCCCGGAAAGCTGGAAAGCCTCCTTCGCCGATGCGCTGTTCCCCGGCTGGAAACGGTCAAGGTCGACACCCGTATAATGGACGCGAATGCGCTCCCCATCCATGCCGAGCGACACCATGGAGCGGCGCATCATGTCCGATACCGCGAGCAGCCCGGCGGCTTCGTTTGCTGCTTTCAGCACGGCCTTACGGGTAGAGGGCAGCTTGCCCCAATAATGGATGTCCGCGCCGCGCGCCTTCACGGAGAAGGGGATGCCGAGCTTTTTGGCGATACGCGCCGCGACCGGGCCGTCGGGATAGAAGAAGCTGGCGTCGATGACGTCGAACGGCTTTTGCCGATGCAGCTTGCGCACCAGCGGCAATATGGCCCGCGTCATGAAGGCGACGTTCATCGCCCCGCTGACCTTCGGGATCACCGTAAAGCGAGGGCGATAGACGGTCAGGTCGCGCCAGAACTCCATGCGGGGGGAGTAGCGCAATTCCTGATAGGGCTTGACGAGCGATAGCGGCCAGGGCGGAATGCCGATCGGCGCAACCACGGTCATCTCGACCCCTGGCCGGGTCGCAAGCTCCCGCGCCTGCCGTTCGACGAAGACGCCGAAATTGGGCCTGCTGACGTCCGGAAACAGCGTGGAGAGCATGAGGACGCGCAATGTCATGGGACCGGCTATATCAGCGGGTTGGCGCAAGCGTTAGATGCGCAAACGCAACAAGACGCGACAAAGCGTCCGGTCATGGCGCTTTTCTACAACCGGCGCACAAGGCGGGAAACGACGGCGGCCCAGGGCGGATCATTCACCACCTGCTGCCGCGACCCCGACTCCAAGGGCAGAAGCTGGAGCTTGTCTCCCTCCCGGCCGATCAACCGTCCGAACAGGAATCGTCCGCCGGGGCGTGGCACCAACACATCGCGATTGAGCGCCGAGGCGTAATGGCCCGGCGCAAGCTTCTCGCACCACAGCTCGTCGCCGGTCCGATATTCGCCCAGCGCCGATGTCAGCCGCACGCCAACCATATCGGGGGAGGGCAGAGGCGGGGCCATCATTAGGGGCTGGGTGGGCGCCCGCGCGCCTTCCTGTCCCAGAAGCGCTGCGACCGGCAGCGATTCCTGGCCCGGCATGTCGACAAGATCGGCGGCCGTAACTTCCAGCGCAGCGGCGATCCGGTTCAGCCAGTTCACCGATACGGTGCGCGTGCCCGTCTCCAGCCGACCGATCGTCTGCGCAGTCGTCGGCGGATCGCATCGTTCGGCCACCTGCTCCAGGGTCAGGCCCTGCGCCTTGCGCATGTCGCGGATACGCGTGATCATGACGATCTCCGATAACCTATATGGTTTTTACGCTTTCCTACACTTTCTCGGACGTGGCAAGCGATCTTCGACGGAAGGAAAAGGAGGGCAGCGATGGCGACCGAGGCGCGGCATGTCGAACGCAGCATAGAGGATCAAAACGGACAATGGCAGCGGGTGTCGGTCAACCTGGGGGAATCGCCGCTGTCTTGGCTCTACGCCCGGGGCAAGCTGACCGAGCGGCAGTTCCGCGCGGGCGAGGCTCTGCGCGCCGACTGGGAGAAGGCGGGCCTTGGCCCCTCGGTGACGATGCGCTGGGATGTGACGCCGCTTGCGCGCGGTCGCAGGGCAGGGCCATCCGCCTTGTCTCCGACCGAAGCGCAAATGGCGGCGCGCGAGCGCTTCCATAGCGCGGTCGCGATGGCGGGATCGGGGTTGGCCGACGTGCTGTGGCGTGTCGCCTGCGCCGGGGAGGGGATCGCCGCGGCGGAACAGGCGCTTGGCTGGCCTGTCCGGTCGGGAAAGCTGGTCCTGAGTTTCGCGTTGGACAGGGTGGCGGGTTTTTACAGGATTGCGGCCTGAGCCATCTTCCCGACCATACCACCCATCCTCCGTTCGCTTCGAGCGTAGTCGAGAAGCCACGCGCTGGTTTCTCGACTACGCTAGAAACGAAAGGAAGTTATGGAACAAGACATTCGCTAGCCCACCATCCCCTCAGCCTTTTCCGCCAGCTCAAGCCAGCGTTCCTCAGCAGCATCCTTTTCGGCGCGCGACTGGTCTATCGCTTTGGTCAGCGCGGCGAACCGGTCGGGATTGCTGGTGTAGAGTCCGGGGTCTGACAGCGCGGCTTCATCCTTCGCGATGCGCGCCTCGATCTCCTCGATCTGCCGGGGCAGCATCTCCAGATCGCGCTGATCCTTGTAGCTGAGCTTCGCGCGGTTCTTCGGCGGCGGGGCGGGCGCAACTTCGGCCTTCTTCACGGCCTTGGGCGCATTGCGCTGCCGCCGCTGCTTCATCCAGTCCTCATAGCCGCCGACGACGATATCGACATCGCCCGACCCGTCCAAGCCAAGCGTCACCGTCACCGTGCGGTCGAGGAAATCGCGATCATGGCTGACGATCAGCACCGTGCCGTCATAGTCGGAGATCACCTCCTGCAACAGGTCCAGCGTCTCCAGGTCGAGATCGTTAGTCGGCTCGTCCAGCACCAGGAGATTGGATTCGCGCGCGAACTCCCGCGCAAACAGCAGGCGTGACCGCTCGCCGCCAGACAGCGTGCCGATCCGCGCCTCTGCCAGCGAGGGATCGAACAGGAATTCCTTGAGGTAGCCGTGGACATGCTTGCGTACGCCACGCACGTCGATCCAGTCGCCGCCCTCTGCCAGCACTTCGCGCACGCGCTTGTCGGGAGCCATCAAGCTGCGCTGCTGGTCGATGAAGATCATGTCGAGCGTCTTGGAGAGGGTCACGCTGCCGCTGTCCGGCTCCGTCTCCCCGGTCAGCAGGCGGAGCAGCGTTGTCTTGCCCGCGCCATTGCCGCCGACCAGGCCGATCCTGTCCCCACGTCGCACCCGCAGGCTGAAGTCGCGGATGACCGTGCGGTCTCCGAAACTCTTGCTTGCATGCTCCGCCGTGATGACGCTCTTGGTTTTCGACCCGTCGCTCGCCACCGCGATCTTCGCCGTGCCCTGCGGCCCGACCATGGCGGCGCGTTCGGCGCGCATCTCGTACAGCTTGGACAGCCGCCCCTGGTTGCGCTTGCGCCGCGCGGTAACGCCCCGCTCCAGCCAGTGCGCCTCGATCTTCAGCTTCGCGTCCAGCTTGTCGGCGGCGCGGGCTTCCTCGGCATACACGGCCTCCATCCATGCCTCGAACCCGCCAGAGCCGATCTCGTTGCGGCGG
>JAHFPU010000212.1 GCA_023266635.1 Sphingobium sp. | reverse complement strand
GGAGATTGTGTGGTCCGACAAGCTGACGATCATGCCGGGTGTGCGCGTCGACTGGAACCATCTGACCCCCGGCGACACGGTGGTCGGTGGCACGACGTTGACGCAGAAGGCGAAGGATAGCGGCGTATCGCCCAAGCTGGCCGCGCTCTATAATCTGACACCCTGGCTGGGCCTGTTCGGATCGGTCGCCCGCACGGTGCGGATGCCCAATGTCGATGAAATCTTTACCCGCAGCGCGACCCGGCCGAACAATCCCGACCTGAGGCCGGAAAAATCCGATAACTATGAAGTCGGTTTCACCTTCTCGTTCGACGATACTCTGGGCAAGGGCGACCGTTTCCGGGCCAAGACCACCCTGTTCCAGAATGACGTCAAGGATCTGATCGTCAATGTCTCGGCGGCGGCAGGCACGCCCTATTTCCAGAACATCAATCGCTCGCGCTTCAAGGGGCTGGAGGTTGAGGCCGAATATGGCATGGCCGGCTTCTTCGCACGCGGCAACGCATCCTTCATCGATGGCAAGAACCGGATCACGGGCGATTATCTCAATACCATTCCGGCCAATGATTATCGCCTGACGCTGGGCTATGCCGATGCGGCGAGCGGCCTGTCGGGCGGATGGACCGGCGAATTTGCCGAACGGCAGGACAAGGTGACACCGGGCAGCTTCGCCTCAGCCGGGTCGGGCCTCGCGACGCCCGGATATAGCGTCCACAACCTGTTCTTCGCCTTCAAGCCGCAGCGCGGCCCGGCCAAGGGGTTCGAATTCCGCATCGCGGTCGATAACGTTTTCGACAAACAATATCGCCGCCACCTGTCTTCGCTGGCAGCGGAGGGGCAGAGCTTCAAATTCACCGTGGCCAACACATTCTGACCATGGCGGGCGCCCGTCACCCTTTACGGATCGGTGGACCGGCGGCGGCATCGCTGCTGGTCAACGCGCTGCTGATCGCAGCGCTGCTGAATCTGGGATTGCGTGACGCCCCTGCCATCCAGGAATCGCCGGCGCTGACCGTCATGTCGCTGGCGGTCCTGAAAGGGGTGGAGGAGAGTGTGGAGGAGCGGCAGACGCCTGCGCCTGCGGCGGCGGCCTCCACCGCCGCGACGACCGAGCCGGCACCGGCCGTCAAACCCATATCACCGACGCCGATCGTCATCCCCTCCCCCCTGACCATGGCCGTGCCGGTAGCACCCGCCGCTTCTGCCGCGCCCTCGGCAACGCAAGCCACCAATGCACCGGCCGCAACCAGCGCCCCACCGCCGCGCGGCGCGGCGGACGGGCTGGACGTAAAAGCCCCACCGGGCAACAGCCGCAGCTACGCGGCCAAAGTCCGGTCCTGGCTCTATGCCCATAAAATCTATCCGCGCCGCGCGCGCATGCGGCGTCAGGAAGGACGGGTGGAAGTCCGCTTCGTCATCGATCGTGCGGGATCGCTGCTGGAAGGGGTGATTATACGCGGTTCGGGCCATGATGTGCTGGACGAGGAAGCCGCCGCGATGATGCGCCGGGCCTCCCCCTTCCCCCGTGCGCCCAATGAAGTGCCGGGAGAACGGATCGAATTTTCAGCACCGATCGATTTCATTCTGCCGGCCTGAAGCCGGGCGGACTGACGACCAGCGCGCGCCCTTTGCATTACCGCATATGATCTGTATATGGTTTATATATGAATCATAGTGTGGAGCCTGTATGGGCATCGTGAATATCGAAGACGAACTGCATGATCAGCTGCGTCGGGCAAGCAAGGTCGGCTTTCGATCGATCAACGCACAGGCCGCCTTCTGGATCAGGCTGGGCATGCTGGCCGAAACGAACCCGACGCTGAGCTTCAACGAGATTATCGAGCGGGAATTGCGGTCGGCAGGCGTCACCAGCCAGCCTTTGATCCCTGACGACAGGTCCGATGGCGATAGCAGGGTCAGGCATGACGAAGCAGCCTGAAGACATCGCCCTGATGGCGCAGGCCGGCCGGTTGCTGGCGTCGGTGTTCACGATGCTGGACCGCACGCCGATGATCGGCCTGTCGACGATGGATGTCGACACGATGGTCGAGCGGTTCATCGTCGAAGATTTGCAGGCCCGCCCCGCGAGCAAGGGCCAATATGGCTATGCCTTTGCGCTGAACGCCTCGATCAACCATGTCGTGTGCCATGGCGTACCGTCGCGGCATGATGTGCTGAAGGACGGCGACATCGTCAATTTCGACATCACGCTGGAGAAAAATGGCTTCATCGCCGACAGCAGCAAGACCTATCTGGTGGGCGAGGTTGCATCGGCGGGACGGCGGCTGGTCCAGACATGCTATGACGCGATGTGGAAGGGCATCAGGGCGGTCCGTCCCGGCGCACGACTGGGCGACATCGGATGGGCGATCGAGCGCCACGCCAAGCAGAATGGCTATTCGGTGGTGCGCGAATATTGCGGCCATGGCATCGGCCGCGAAATGCACGAAGAGCCGCAGATCCTGCATTTCGGACGCCCCGGCACAGGCCTGCCGATCCGGGAGGGCATGGTCTTCACCATCGAACCGATGCTGAACCGGGGCCGACGCAGCGTCCGTACCGAGGCGGATGGCTGGACCGTAGTGACGCAGGACGGTTCGCTTTCAGCCCAGTTCGAACATACGATCGCGGTTACGGCGTCCGGCGTAGAGGTGCTGACGCTGCGGCCCGATGAAGCCGCAATGGTGCGCAGGCGTGAGGCGATCCCGGCGCACTGACAGGTCGCGCGAACGGGCCGGTAACAGACATGAAAATGCCGGCGGAGCGGGACAAGGTCGCTTCGCCGGCATTTTCGTCAGCGTAGGGCCGTTATCAGCCTGCCTTGACGCCGCTCAGCGTTTCGGCGGCGGGCTTGTTCGATGCGTCGACGGTGCCGTTCGCCAGCATCGCCTTGCTCATGTCGACTGCTTCGGTCTGAAGCGTGGCGTCGCCGGTCGACTGGCTGGCGCCGATCAGGGCCGACAGCAGGATATTCTTGTTGACCGCATCGGTGCCGTTTTCGGCGACCGACTTGCGGGCGAGGGTCAGCGCTTCTTGATAGAGGGGGGCCGAACCCGCCTTGTCCTGCGCGCCGAGCTTCTGGTTGCCGAGCTGGATCAGGATGCCGGCCAGGATGTTGCGGCTGGCCGCGTCGGTGGGCTTGGCTTCCACCAGCTTGCGCCAGTGCGGCAGGGATTCGCCATAGAGCGCAATCACCTTGTCCATCTGGCCCAGCGCGCCATAGGCGGCGGCATCGGCATAGATGGCGTTGGCCAGGAAGTTCACATTGTCGATCTTGCCGGGATCGGCTTCCACGGCGGTACGGATGGCGGGGATCGCCGCATCATATTTGGCGACTGCGCCGGCATTGTCGCCAGCCTGCTGCGCGCTCTGGCCGGCGGTGAAATCGGTCACGGCCTGATTGAAGGCGGCGATCTGATCCGGGGTCATCTGCCCGGCGGCAGGAGCGGCCTCGGCCGGAGCGCTCTGGGTTGCTGGGGCTTGCTGCGCCAACGCGGGTGCGGCAAGCGCCAGCGGCGCTACGAAAGACATAAGGGCAAAATAAGCGGGCTTAGCCAACTTTAGGGTCTCCTCGGGAAGGTTGCATTGAAATTGTCGGTCCGCCGCACTTCCTGCGCGGCTCAACCCTTTCAATGAACGAAGGAATAACCCATATCCGGCGCAGCGGGACTCAGTTCATCCCGCAAAAGGCTCCGGCCATGGAAAATTCGGCGGCACGGCGCGCGGCGCGGGCACTGGCCTCGGCATCCTCGCCCCATTGTTCGACCTGCCACGCCTCGTCGATTTCCGCTGCATGCCAGATGGCGTCGATGTCATGGC
>JAHFPU010000239.1 GCA_023266635.1 Sphingobium sp. | reverse complement strand
GGTATCAATCCGCCGTCTTTGGCTTCCCGAAGGAGATGCACGAAGGAGGTGGTCGACCATGTGACGTGGCGGTCACTGGCCGAGATCCGATCTTTCTGCGGTATGGCAGTTACCTCATAGGAGGTAAGTCGCTGGCGGTTTCGCCGTTCCCATGGATCGCAGCCGATCCGGCTGGCGCCGCACAGCATATAGGCCGCCCCCTCGATGCCATCATCGCGCATGACGAGTTCGAGCAGCTTGCAGAGGTGACTTTCATGCAGGGCCAAGTCGTGCGCGTTCATGCCGCCACCTGCAATGCGGTTTCCACCCGCTTGACCATGGTCCAGATCCCGTCCCGGCCTGGTCGCCAATCATTGTTGTGGCGTGACCAACGCTGCCAGTTCTGCCCGCCGAAAACGACTGGCTGATCGGCGGCATTGGGATAACGGCCGGCCGGCACCAGGCGCAGCCAAGGTAGCGCATGGAACATGTCCGGCGGGTTGTCGGGATAGCCCGCCGGCAGGAGGATCAGGATGTCCGCCGCTGTGACATCATAGCGACCGGCTGGAAGGGGAAAGCCATGCAGAATGACCGCACGCTTTCCGCCTTCCTCCCGTTCGCTATGGGCGATGCCGCGATCCTCCAGATAGCGGCGGCATTTCATGGGAAGGACCGCCATCGCTCAGCCTTCCGTCGTCTTGACGATGCCGGTGAAGAAGCGCTCGATACCCTGCGCCGAGAGATCGGCGAGATCGGTATTGCCGATCGCGCGATCTTCGGACCCACGCACTTCAAGCCAGACGCCGTATTCCGCAGGGTCCACCTGCGCGAGCTTCTTCAAGGTGAGACCGGAGATGAACGTTCCACCCCATTCGAACACCCGGCCATCAAGTTCCAGCCGGAAAGAGCGATCGCTCTTGAAGACCAGAAACTTCTCGACCCTGGCGGTCCGCAGGTCGGTGGTTTCGTCGGGCCGGAGTTCTTCGAGAAGACCGTTGGCGAGCATTTGGAAGACGATATGTTCGTCTGCCGGGCGGGCGTTGGCCAGTTCGAGAATTTGCAGTCCGGTTGGCACCCGGTCGTCGATAACAACCTGATGATAGTCCAGCTTGTCGTTGCCGATCGCGATCCGATACGGCCCGTGGTCACGGACGGCGCGCCCATCGCGGGCCGCATCCTGAACATCTTCGATTGGGGAGGTCATGGGCTTTGTTCCTTATGCATGCCGGGAGCGGCTCTGCTGCATATGGATATAATAGCTATTTATTAGCTATTTAAGATGCTTAATGTAGCTAATAATCCTTGACACTCGTCGCCCCCAATGTCATATGAGCACCGCTTCCAGGAGACTGTATGGCCGCGAAAAAAACGATGACGCTCAATTTGACGGACGCGGAGATGCGTGTTCTTGATGAGCTGTGCGAAAAAAAGGATCTCAGCAAAACCGCCGTGCTGAGGCAGGCGTTGCGTCTTTATCAGCTGATAGAGAGCCGCGTCGACAAAGGCGACAAGCTGTTCTTCGAAGACGAAAAGACCAAGGAAAAGGCCGAGGTGATGATGTTATGACGATCACCGTCAGCCCGATCTTTCTTTTCAATGCGGAGCGCAGCGAACCCGAGGCTGCCGAGCTATGGGACGGCATAACCGACCAGCAGCTCGGCGATTGGGAGGGCGAATGGGTTCCTGAGTTGTTCAAGGCGGTTCAGAAGCTCCATCGCGCCGGTGTCGAAAGACGCCACTGGCCGCAAAGCCGGCACTGGAACTGGCGCAAAAAGACGGAAGCGTTGCAGGGGATGTTGGCCCACCTTGGATTCAGCATCGTCTGCAACGGCATGACCCAAGGCATGATGATCGTCGATACCACAATGAAGCGGTGTCGTATTGAAGAACAGAAAGGCAAGAATCTCGTTTATGTCGAATTTGTAGAAAACGCGCCGTGGAACCGGCCAGAACTCGCTCAACCGCCGCTCTATCGCGGGATTGGCAGCATACTGGTCCGCGCTGCCATCGCGCTCAGCCAGGAGGAAGAGTTTAAAGGGCGCATTGGCCTTCACTCGCTCCCGCAGGCGAACAGCTTTTATGCGAACACCTGCGGTATGTCCGATCTTGGCATGGATCCCGATCACCAGGATCTGCGCTATTTCGAGATGACACCCGAGCAAGCCGAGGCCTTCATCGCAAAAGGAAACCAGCCATGAGGATCGAGATCACGAAGGAGTGGTGCCTGCGGATGGCCGAGATCGAGGCGAATGCCGAGATCGGTGCCGGTCTGTATGCGCTTGATCCGGTCTTCGACGGCGAAACGATGCCTGCCAATGAAACCAATGAAGAACCCAGCATCGCTTTCGGTCGGTTCGTTCGGCTCATGCGCCGTGACAGAGGACTGACGCTCGAGAAGCTCGCCGAAGATACGGATGTGGAGATATCAGAATTAGTCGAGATCGAGGATGATACGCACCATAAGCCCGAGCTTCGAACGGTCTATCAGCTCGCGAACTATTTCAAGGTGCCGCGCAGCAATCTCTTGCAGGTTGCGGGGCTGACTGCGCCCAGAGACAATCGGCTTATTGACGAAGCCGTGCGCTTTGCGGCTCGATCCGAGTCCGTCGCGGTGCTCACACCGGAGGAACGGGCAGCACTGGAGGCATTCGTCGCCGTGCTGAGCGAAGAGAAGTGAGGACAAAGGCGGTCTTATGAGCAAAAATCGGCTTCTTTCGTCCAAGACCGCCCAAGATATCGACCAACGGGTCGAGCGTGTCCTGAAGGGGCTCGGCAATCCCGAGCCCCCGCTTCGTCTCGAAGATATTCGACATCTTCTGAAGCTGGACCGGCGGTTCTACACGGCCAAGGACCCGAGCGCGGTCCAGGAAACGATGAGCCGGATCCGTGTCGCGACGATCCAGATCTATGAGCGACCCACGCTCATTTTCGAGGCGATCAAGAAATTTTCGCTGAAGGCTCTGTACTTGCCCGATCGGAAGCGCATCCTGCTCGATGGCGATTTGCCGGAGAAAAAGCATCGCTGGAACGAAGCGCACGAGATCGGGCACAGCTTGATTCCGTGGCATGAAGACATGATGCATGGGGACAACACGCACACCCTATCAACTGACTGCCACGAGCAGGTCGAAACGGAGGCGAACTTCGCCGCTGGCCGAATGCTCTTTCTTCAGGACCGCTTTACTGACGAAGCCCTTGCGCTGGAGCCGACCCTTGCATCTGTGCGGCAACTCCACGGCAAGTTTGGTAACACCATGTCCACAACGCTCTATCGGTTCGTGGAAATGGCCGGGGAGGATCGGCCGATCATTGGGATGATCACCGACCACCCGCACGTCTCCCGACGTCCCGCCAATCATGATCCAGCAAAGCCATGCCGTCATTTCATCCAGTCGCCGGCATTTGCCTCGCGTTTCAGCCGGATGCCGGAAAAGGATGTGTTCGGAGCCGTCGCAGGCTATTGCGGGAGCCAGAGCGGTGGCCCGCTGGGCGACAGCGAACTCATTCTGACCGACGACAACGGCGATCAGCATCGCTTCTACTTCGAGACTTTCTTCAATCGCTATGATGCCCTGACGTTGGGCATATATCTAAAGCCGGAGCTGCGGGTAATCGCAGCCTGAGGCTAGCCCCCGGCCCACCCACGGTCAACGAACCCAGTTCTCTCGAAATAGCCTTGATCGCGACGGGCCAAGTTCGACAGAAATCCTGCCATTCCGCTAGTCGCCCGTGAAAAACTCTGAAGCCCGCCGATTAGCGCGAGTTTTGCCGGGGATGAAGTAATGCAAATTGCAAGGTTCTGAAGATTGGGGCCGAAAAGCTTGCGAATTTGTTTGGGCGCG
>JAHFPU010000084.1 GCA_023266635.1 Sphingobium sp. | reverse complement strand
TGCGCGGCCGGCACCAGCGGCACGGAGGAGCCGCCCGGAATGACCGCCAGCAGATTGTCCCAACCGCCGCGAATGCCGCCGCAATGCCAGTCGATCAGTTCGCGGAACGGGATCGACATCGATTCCTCGACCACGCAGGGCTTGTTCACATGGCCGCTGATCTGGAACAGCTTGGTGCCGCGATTGCCTTCGCGGCCAAAGCCGTTGAACCACGCCGCCCCGCGCCGCAGGATCGTTGGCGCAACCGCGATGCTCTCGACATTGTTGACCGTCGTCGGGCAGCCATAGAGGCCCGCGCCCGCCGGGAAAGGCGGTTTCAGCCGGGGCTGGCCCTTCTTTCCTTCCAGGCTTTCGATCTGCGCGGTTTCCTCGCCGCAGATATAGGCGCCTGCACCGCGATGGACGAACACGTCGAAATCATAACCCGACCCGCAGGCATTCTTGCCCAGGAACCCCTTGGCATAGGCTTGTTCGACAGCGGCGAAGAGAACCTTCGCCTCATAAATGAACTCGCCGCGAATATAGATATAGGCCGCGCGCGCCCGCATCGCGAAGCCCGCGACCAGCGCGCCCTCGATCAGCTTGTGGGGATCGTGGCGGATGATCTCGCGGTCCTTGCACGAACCCGGCTCGGACTCGTCGGCGTTGATGACCAGGAAGCTGGGACGGCCGTCCTTGCTTTCCTTGGGCATGAAGCTCCACTTCATGCCGGTCGGGAAGCCCGCGCCACCGCGCCCGCGCAGGTTCGACGCCTTGATGATGTCGATAATCGCATCCTGGCCGATGCCCAGCAGCGCCTTGGTATTGTCCCAATCGCCCCGCTTGATCGCAGCGTCGATGCTCCAATCCTGGAAGCCATGGACGTTGGTGAAGATGCGGTCCTTATCGGCCAGCGGCCCGACGAAGGCCGGCGGCGCGGGGGGTGCGGCAGTGTCGGCCATTACCGGCCCTTTCCGATCAGTTTTTCAGCAATGAAATAGGCGAACACGGCCAGCGCCAGCCCGATGACGAGCCCGATCACCGCGCCCATAACCTTCAGCGCGACAACGAAGGCGATGATGCCAAGGATGATGGCGATGAGGGCGCTCATGCGGCCACCTCGACACCAATCAAACCAATTCCGTTCGCCCTGAGTAGGGGCTGAGCGAAGTCGAAGTCCCGTATCGAAGGGTGGCGCGCAACATCTGTCCTTCGATACGCCACTTCGACAAGCTCAGTGGCTACTCTGGACGAACGGGTGTGGGTTATCATCACCACGCCCCCCGATAGTCATGGTTCTCCGACACCATCTCTTTCAGCGTCGTCGGTCCACCCTCGGGCGCGCTCGTCTGCCGGTCGATCTGCGGACCGATCTTCGGCTGACCGCCATTGGCCAGAGTTTCCAGCACGGCGCTCATGCTGTCGTAGGTCAGGTCTTCATAATTGTCGTCGTTGATCTGAACCATCGGCGCGTTGGCGCAGGCGCCCAGGCATTCGACCTCGGTCAGAGTGAACAGGCCGTCAGGCGTCGTCGCGCCCTTCACCAGGCCCCGGTTCTTGCACGCCGCCAGCACATCGTCCGACCCGCGCAGCATGCACGGCGTCGTGCCGCACACCTGCACATGATAGCGGCCGACCGGCGCGAGGTTGTACATGGTGTAGAAGGTCGCGACCTCATAGACGCGCATGTATGGCATATCGAGCTGACGGCCGATATATTCCATCACTGGAATGGGCAGCCACCCCTGCGTATGCGTCTCAGCGCCGACCTGCCGCTGAGCAAGGTCGAGCAATGGCATCACCGCCGACTGCTGACGCCCCGGCGGATAGCGGCCGATGATCTCCTTGACCTTGATCGCATTGGCGGGCGTCCACTCGAAATCGCCCCAGCGCGCGCGGGTCTCGGCTTCGTCCGGAATGTGGGCTGCATCAGACATTAGCGGTCACACTCCCCGAACACGATGTCCATCGCGCCGAGGACCGCGGTGGTGTCGGCGAGCATATGGCCCTTCATCATGAAATCCATTGCCTGAAGGTGCGAGAAGGCCGTCGGGCGGATCTTGCAGCGATAGGGTTTGTTGGTGCCATCGCTGACCAGATAGACGCCGAATTCGCCCTTGGGGCTTTCCGTTGCGACATAGACCTCGCCAGCGGGCACATGGAAGCCCTCGGTGTAGAGCTTGAAGTGATGGATCAGCGCCTCCATCGAGCGCTTCATCTCGCCGCGCTTGGGCGGCACCACCTTGCGGTCGAAGCTGGCGATCGGCCCTTCCGGCATTTCGTTGAGGCACTGCTTCATGATCCGCGCGGACTGGCGGACCTCCTCGACGCGCACCATGAACCGGTCGTAGCAGTCGTAATTGGTGCCGACCGGCACGTCGAAATCCATCCGGTCATAGACGTCGTAGGGCTGCGCCTTGCGAATGTCCCAGGGAATGCCGGAGCCGCGGATCATCGGGCCGGAGAAGCCCCATTTCAGCGCATCTTCCTTGCTCACCACGGCGATGTCGACATTCCGCTGCTTGAAGATGCGGTTGTCCGCGACGAGGCTGATCGCATCCTCGAACAGGCGCGGCAGGCGCGTGTCGAGCCAATCGGCGATGTCAGTAAGGAGCTTCAGCGGCACATCCTGATGCACGCCGCCCGGCCGAAAATAGGCCGAATGCATACGCGCGCCCGACGCCCGCTCGAAGAAGTTGAGGCAATCCTCACGGATTTCGAACAGCCACAGGTTCGGCGTCATCGCGCCCACATCCATGACATGCGACCCCAGGTTCAGCATGTGATTGCAGATGCGCGTCAGTTCCGCGAAGAACACGCGCAGATATTGCGCGCGCAGCGGCACTTCCAGGTTCAGAAGCTTCTCGATCGCCAGCACATAGCTATGCTCCATGCCGAGCGGCGAGCAATAATCCAGCCGGTCGAAATAGGGCAGCGCCTGCAGATAAGTCTTGTACTCGATCAGCTTCTCGGTGCCGCGATGCAGCAGGCCGACATGCGGGTCGCACCGCTCCACAATCTCGCCGTCCAGCTCCATGACCAGGCGCAGCACGCCATGCGCCGCCGGATGCTGCGGACCGAAATTGATCGTGTAGTTCTGGATCTCGGTATCGCCATAGGACGGATCGTCGGCGTTGATCTGGTGATCCAATTTCTCGAGATAATCAGCCATCAGGCGTCACCCCCCGGGGTCTTCGGCGTGCGGGTCCGCTTGGGCGCTTCGGGGACAGCAGCCCCCTCACCCGTTGCAGTTTCCGCCTTCGGCTTGCGCGGCGCACGCGCGGACTTCTTTTCAGCTTCCGTGTTGGCCGGTTCGCCGGCGCCGGTGTCGGCGGGTTTCTCGGTCACTTTGGGCTTATCCACCGTCGGCGCGCTTGCCGGAGCAGCGGCCGCCGGCGGAGGCGGCGCGGGAGCAGGCGTCGGCGCACCAGGTGCGGCAGGCGCCTTCTCGTCGCCGGGCAGCACATATTGCGCGCCTTCCCACGGGCTCATGAAGTCGAAGCTGCGGAAATCCTGCGCCAGTTTCACCGGCTCATAGACGACCCGCTTGTCCTCCTCGGAATAGCGCAGCTCGACATAGCCGGTCAGCGGGAAGTCTTTACGCTGCGGATGCCCCTTGAAGCCATAGTCGGTCAGGATGCGGCGCAGGTCCGTATTGCCGGAGAATACGACGCCATACATGTCGAACACTTCGCGCTCCAGCCAGCCGGCAACCGGCCAGATGCCAGTGACGGAGGGAACAGGCGTGTCCTCGTCGGTCGACACCTTCACGCGGACGCGGTGGTTCCGCGTCACGCTCAGCAGGTGATAGCAGACCTCGAACCGGTCCGGACGTTCCGGATAATCGACGCCGGCAATCTCCATAAGCTGTTGATATTGCGCCCGGTCGCGCAGCGCCGTCAGCGCGGAGACCAGATCGTCGCGCGCAACGGTGAAGCTCAACTCATCGGCATGATCTACAGTCTCGATCAGCGACGCGCCCAGCACGCCGGCAATCTCGTCCGCGATCCCGTCTATGGTCGCTATTTTCGGAGCAGAATGGCCCATATCAGCGCTCAATCGTTCCGATGCGGCGGATCTTCCGCTGAAGCTGCATCACGCCGTACAGCAAAGCCTCGGCGGTCGGCGGGCAACCGGGCACATAAATGTCCACCGGCACGATCCGGTCGCACCCGCGCACAACGCTGTAGCTGTAGTGATAATAGCCGCCGCCATTGGCGCAGCTGCCCATCGAGATGACGTATTTCGGCTCCGACATCTGGTCGTAGACCTTGCGCAGCGCAGGCGCCATCTTGTTGCAGAGCGTGCCGGCGACGATCATCACGTCGCTCTGGCGTGGACTTGCGCGCGGTGCGGCCCCGAAGCGCTCCATGTCGTACCGGGGCATATTTACATGAATCATTTCGACTGCGCAACAAGCGAGGCCGAACGTCATCCACCAGAGCGATCCGGTGCGCGCCCACTGGAACAGCTCCTCGGTGGAGGTGACCAGGAATCCCTTGTCGCTGACCTCTGAGTTAAGGTCGTTGAAGAAATCGATGTTGGGCTGCGTCCCCGGAGCCGGGGCAGCCGGGTTGAGTTCTACTCCCAATCGAGCGCTCCCTTCTTCCACGCATAGACAAGGCCGAGCACCAGCTCGAAAATGAAGATCATCATCGTCGCCCACCCGGCCCAGCCGATCGTGTCGAGGCCAACGGCCCAAGGAAACAGGAACGCCGCCTCCAGGTCGAAGATGATGAAGAGGATGGCGACGAGGTAGAAGCGCACGTCGAACTGGCTGCGCGGCTCTTCAAATGCCGGGAAGCCACACTCATATTCGCTGAGCTTGGATGCATCGGGCTTATGCGCGCCGGTCAGGCGGCCGACGGCCATCGGCAGGAAGACGAAGGCGCTGGACAGGCCGAGAGCGACTGCCAGGAACAGCAGAATCGGCAGATATTGAGCGAGGTCAACCAACGGAATCCCCTTGGCGAATTAAGGCATGTGCTTGGGGCGGCTTTAGGACTGCTGCACCTGCGAAGCAAGGGGTCGAAGGTGTGAGAATGATTCGCAAAAAGCCATGATTTCTGCGGCTAAGCAGCGAATCCTCTCACCGCAGTGCGCCAGCTACCAGTTTGTGCAGTTTGCTGTGGATCGCGTCATTGCCTGCCAGCACTTCCTTACGCTCCATGACTTGATCGCCGCCGCGGAAATCGGTGACGAACCCCCCGGCTTCGCGCACCAGCAATATGCCTGCGGCGACGTCCCATGGCTGCAATCCGCTTTCCCAAAATCCGTCATAACGGCCTGAAGCCACATGGGCGAGATCGAGGGCAGCGGAGCCGAAACGGCGAATGCCGGCAACCGATGGTGCAACTTCTCCGAAGATGCGGGTCCATTGCGCCATGTCGCCATGACCGAAGAAGGGGATGCCTGTCGCGATCAGGGAGTCGGCCATGTCCCGGCGTGCGGATACGCGCAACCGCTGGTCGTGACGCCATGCGCCACGGTTCTTTTCCGCCCAATAGCTCTCATCGGTGATCGGCTGGTAGACGAGGCCCGTCGTGATCTCCTTCTTGCCGCCATAAAGCGGCTCCTCGACGGCGATCGAGATGGCGAAATGCGGAATGCCGTGCAGGAAGTTGGTGGTGCCGTCGAGCGGATCGATGATCCAGCGCGGCTTGTCCGGGTCGCCGGCAATCTCTCCGCCTTCCTCCAGCAGGAAACCCCAGTCGGGACGCGCCTTCTGCAATTCCTCGACCAGCGTCTGCTCGGCGCGCTTGTCGGCGATCGACACGAAATCGGCCGGCCCCTTGCGGGAAACCTGAAGATGCTCGACCTCGCCGAAGTCGCGGCGCAGACGCGGAGCTGCCTTGCGCGCAGCGCGCTCCATGACGGTGAGAAGACCTGAGTGGCTGACCATTATATTTCTTTCTCCCCTCCCGTTTACGGGAGGGGTCGGGGGAGGGTCTGTAAGGAGGAAGTTCGAACACGCCCTCCCCTAACCCCTCCCACAAATGGGAGGGGGATTTTCGATCAATCCGCCCGCTTCACATACTCACGGGCATAGACGTCAACCACGATCCGGGTGCCCGCCACGATATGCGGCGGCACCATGACGCGGACGCCATTGTCCAGGATCGCGGGCTTGTAGGAGGCGGAGGCAGTCTGCCCCTTCACCACGGCGTCGGCCTCGACGACCGTCGCTTCGATCGTGTCGGGAAGCTGGACCGAAATCGGCCGCTCCTCATACATTTCCAGCGTCACTTCCATGCCATCCTGCAGGAATTCGGCGGCATCGCCGATCAGCTCGGCGGACAGGTTGATCTGCTCGTAATTTTCCTTGTCCATGAAGACCAGCATGTCCCCCTCGGCGTAGAGATACTGGAAATCCTTGGTGTCGAGCCGGATGCGCTCGACGCTTTCTGCGGAGCGGAAACGGACATTGTTCTTGCGGCCGTCGATCAGGTTCTTCAGCTCCACCTGCATATAGGCGCCACCCTTGCCGGGCTGAGTGTGCTGAATCTTCACGGCGCGCCACAGGCCGCCTTCATATTCGATATTATTGCCGGGACGAATGTCCACGCCGCTGATCTTGGCCATCGCGTTTCTCGCTATACAGGATTTGGAAAGAGCCGGTGGCGGCCTCTACAGCGGGCCGCCCGTTTGGGCAAGGGGGTCAGCCGTTACGGTTGGCCATGACCGGAACGAAGCGCGCCACGGCCGCCGCCGGTCCCGCCGGGTCGTTCCACACCGCGCCGCTCACCGCCAGGAAGTCCGCGCCCGCCTCGACCAGCGGCCGCGCATTGTCTGGCGTGATGCCGCCGATCGCAACGCAGGGCGGCTCGAACACCGTTGTCCACCATCCCAAGATCGACGGATCGGGATGATGGCTCGTCTCCTTGGTGGTGGTCGGAAAGAAAGCCCCGAACGCGACATAGTCCGCGCCCGCCTCCGCCGCCTCCATGGCCAGGTGCCGGCTGTCATGGCATGTCACGCCGATCTGCGCCGATGGCCCCAGCAGCTTACGGGCATCGCGCGGATCGCCGTCGCCCTGCCCCAGATGGACGCCATCGGCGTTCAGGCGCTTGGCCAGCCCCATGCTGTCATTGATGATGAAGGCCACCTCGCGCTCGGCGCATATCGCCTGCAACGGTGGCGCGAGCGCTGCGATGGCGTGGTCGTCAAGGCCCTTCAGCCGCAGCTGGAACGCCGCGACCGGCCCCGCGTCCAGAGCCGCAGCCAGCTGATCGGCAAAGCCCTCATCGATGGTCGGCGGCGAAATAAGGTAGAGCTGGCACGGCGCGCGCCGGTCATGCTTCTCGAAACGGTCGGCAAAGCCGGGGTCGAGGGCCAGTTCCTCGTCAGTGAAATCTGTCATGGGCAGCCCTTACCCCGTTCGAAAGAAACTCGAAAGCCCATACACCTATAGCCGTCATCCCCGCGAAGGCGGGGACCCATCTCCCAAGCCATCACCGGTTCGCAAGTCGGGAGATGGGTTCCCGCCTGCGCGGGAACGACGAAAAGAAAACGGCCGGACAAATGCCCGGCCGCTCCAAAATTGTCAGGCCAAAAGCCGTCAGGCGTCGACAGTCTTCTTCGTCGAAGCGCCATGGATCTCGTCGATCGCGCCGCCGAGCGAAGCGCCGAACTCTTCGTCCGTCATCTGATGACGCAGATCATTCAGCAGCGCGCGGCTGAAGCTGGCGATGATACCGCGATTCTTGGCCAGCTCGACGCACGCCTCGGGACGGGCGAAGCCGCCCGACAGCGCAACGACGCGCAGCACACGGGGATGGTCGACCAGCGGATCGAACAGGCCGGCCTTGGTCGGCAGGGAGAGCTTCAGCATCACCTTGGCGTCGCCGGTCAGGGCGTCCAGTTCCTTGAGAATTTCCTCGAGCAAAATCTGGTCGGCTTCGGCGCGCTCAGGGCTCTTGATGTTCACTTCCGGCTCGATGATCGGCATCAGTCCGCCCGCAAGCACCTGCTTGCCGATTTCGAACTGCTGCTTGACCACGGCGGCGATGCCCTCGCGGTTGGCGAGGTTGATGACCGAACGCTCCTTGGTGCCGAACACGCCCAGCGCCTTGGAGCGGGCGAGCAGCGCGTCCAGCTCCGGCATCGGCTTCATCAGCTGCACGCCATTGGCTTCGTCCTCAAGACCCTTGTCGATCTTGATGAAGGGCACGACGCCGCGCTCGATCAGCGCCTGCGGGGTTGGCTTGCCATCGACCTGACCGTCCATGGTGCGCTCGAACAGGATCGCGCCGAGAACCTTCTCGCCGGTGAAGCAGGGCGATGTGATGACGCGGCTGCGCATCGCGTGGATCAGGCCGAACATTTCCTCGTCATTCGACCAGGCGTCTTCCTCTACGCCATAGCCCTTGAGCGCCTTGGGCGTCGATCCGCCGCTCTGGTCGAGCGCGGCGATAAAACCGTCGCCATCGGCAATCTTCTTGGTCATTTCCTGGTCGAGCATCTGCACATACCCTTGCTTGATTGGCCGCCCCACTGGCGGCGATGAATGATGAGAGGGCTGCCGCAACCGGATTGCCCGGCACCCTTTTCCCGCCTGTTTGACGGTCTGATAGCCGCATAGGCCCAAAGCGGCAACGCCCGTGCTGCGCTGCAAAAGATCAAAATGGGACATCAGGCCCGCATTGGCCGCATCACCGGCACGTCGCATCGCGATGATTGAAAAGAGGGCATAATCATCCGCCCTCCTCCCCTCATTCTCAGTGCATCAGCGCCTTGACGCCGGGCAGGTCCTTGCCTTCCATCCATTCCAGGAACGCGCCGCCGGCGGTCGAAACGAAGCTGAAATCGTCTGCCACGCCCGCATGGTTGAGCGCGGCCACCGTGTCGCCGCCGCCGGCGACTGATGTCAGCGATCCGTCCCGCGTTAGCGCGGCGGCCGTCTTGGCCAGCGCCACTGTCGCCGTATCAAACGGCGCCATCTCGAACGCGCCCAGCGGCCCGTTCCACACCAGCGTGCGGCAATTCTTGAGCGCATCGCCCAGCGCCTCGACGGCGGCGGGGCCAACGTCCAGGATCATCTCGTCGGCGGCCACCTCATGCACGTTGCATGTCCGCACCGACGGCGGATTGGCGGCGAATTCCTTGGACACCACTACATCATAGGGGAGGTGGATGATGCAGCCGGATTTCTCGGCCGTATCCATGATCTTCTCGGCCGTTTCCGCCAGGTCATGCTCGCACAGCGACTTGCCGACGTCCACGCCGCGCGCGGCCAGGAAGGTGTTGGCCATGCCGCCGCCGATGATCAGATGATCGACCTGGGTGACGAGATTGTTAAGCACGTCCAGCTTGCTCGACACCTTCGCCCCACCGACCACGGCAGCGACCGGTTTCACCGGCGTGCCCAGCGCGGCCTGCAGCGCGTCCAGTTCCTTCTCCATCGACCGCCCGGCAAAGGCGGGCAGCTTGTGCGCCAGTCCCTCGGTGGAGGCGTGCGCGCGGTGCGCGGCGGAGAAAGCGTCGTTCACATAGAAATCGGCAAGCGCAGCCATCGCATCGACCAGCGCCGGATCATTCTTCTCCTCGCCCGCATGGAAACGGGTATTCTCCAGGATGGCGATGTCGCCGCCGCGCATCACGGCGATGCCGTCGACGGCCGCCTGCCCTTGACAATCGGGAATGAACTGCACGTCGCGGCCCAACACATGGGTCAGCGCGCGCGTCACCAGAGAAAGCGACATGTCCGGGCTCTTCTGCCCCTTGGGACGGCCGAAATGGGCGAGGATCAGCACCTTCGCGCCGCGATCGGCCAGCTCCAGGATCGTCGGCATCGCCGCGCGCAGCCGATTGTCGTCAGAGACCGCGCCATCCTTCATCGGCACGTTCAGATCCTCACGGACCAGCACGGCCTTGCCGGCAATGTCGCCCATGTCGTCGAGTGTCTTGAACGGCTTGGTCATGATATCTCCTAAGCGCCTCACCCGTCGTACCAGCGAAGGCTGGGACCTTAGGAGGCTGGGCCGTCGCTTACGGCCTGAGATCCCAGCCTTCGCTGGGATGACGAAAAAAGGGGCGGATCTAGGCCCGCCCCTTTCAGCAATTTACAGGAACTTCGCCACAACCCCGGTCGTGTCGATCATCCGGTTCGAGAAGCCCCATTCATTGTCGTACCAGCTCAGCACGCGGACCAGCTTGCCGTCCACGACTGCCGTCTCCAGGCTGTCGACGGTGGAGCTGCGCGGATCGCCATTATAGTCGATCGACACCAGCGGCTCGTCCGAATAGCCCAGAACGCCCTTCAGGGGGCCGGCTTCCGACGCGGCCTTCAGCAGGTCGTTGACCTCGGCGACGGTGGTGTCCTTCTTGGCGATGAACTTCAGATCCACGACCGAGACGTTCGGCGTCGGCACGCGGACGGACGAACCGTCCAGCTTGCCCTTCAGCTCGGGCAGAACCTCACCCACGGCGCGGGCTGCGCCGGTGGAGGTCGGAATCATCGAGACGGCGGCGGCGCGGGCACGGCGCATATCCTTGTGCAGCTGGTCCAGCGTGTTCTGGTCGTTGGTGTAGCTGTGGATCGTCGTCATGAAGCCGCTCTCGATGCCCAGCGCATCGTTCAGCACCTTGGCGAGCGGGGCCAGGCAGTTGGTGGTGCAGCTGGCGTTCGAGATGACGATGTCGTCGGCGGTCAGCTTGTCATGGTTGACGCCGAACACGATGGTCTTGTCGACATTGGTGCCGGGCGCGGAGATGACGACGCGCTTTGCGCCGGCGGTCAGGTGTGCGGACGCCTTCGCCTTGTCGGTGAAGATGCCGGTGCACTCCAGGGCGATGTCGACGCCCAAGTCCTTGTGCGGCAGGTTCGCGGGATCGCGCTCTGCGGTTACCTTGATCTTCTTGCCGTCGACGACCAGAAAATCGCCGTCGACCGACACGTCGCCCTTCCAGTTGCCGTGAACGCTGTCGCGCTTGAACAGCAGGGCGTTGGACTTGGTGTCGCCCAGGTCGTTGATCGCGACCAGCTCCAGGTCATGATCGGTCCGGGTCAGGATGGCGCGCGCCACCAGGCGGCCGATGCGTCCGAAACCGTTGATTGCTACCTTGACTGCCACTGCACTAGCCTCCTTGATTAGCCTTTAAGGGCCGCGATGATTTGCGGCGCGATCTTGCCTGCTGTCAGGCCGAAATGGTCGTAGAGCACCTCTGCCGGGGCGGACGCCCCGAAGCTGTCGATGCCAAAGCGCAGGCCGTCCCGGCCGGTATAACGCTCCCAGCCAAAGGTGACCCCCGCCTCGATGGACGCCTTAAGCGCATCGTCCGGCAGGAGGCCAGAGCGATAACCATCATCCTGTGCATCAAAATGGGACCAGCTCGGCATGGATACAATATCGGCGCCAATGCCTTGTTCTTCCAGCAGATCGGCGGTCTGGACGGCGATCTCGACTTCCGATCCGGTGGCGAGCAGCACGACCTTGCGCGCGGCCTTCGCGGCGCGCAGGCGGTACGCGCCCTTCGCGCACAGATTGTCGGCCGAAGCCTCGGTGCGCAGCTGCGGCAGGTTCTGGCGGGTCAGCGCCAGCACGGCGGGACCATCGGCGTCGGCCAGCGCCAGCGCCCAGCATTCGGCCGTCTCGACGGCGTCGGCGGGGCGATAGACGTCGACATTGGGCACCATGCGCAGGCTCATGACATGCTCGACCGGCTGGTGGGTCGGGCCGTCCTCGCCCAGGCCGATGCTGTCATGCGTCATCACATAAACGACCCGCGCCTTCTGCAGCGCCGACAGGCGGATCGCCGCACGGCAATAGTCGGAAAAAACCAGGAACGTGCCGCCATAGGGGATGACGCCGCCATGCAGCGCCATGCCGTTCATCGCCGCCGACATGCCGAACTCGCGGATGCCATAATAGAGATAGCGCCCGGAATAATCGTCCTTGGACAGCGGCCCGGTGGTCTTCGTCTTGGTGTTGTTCGATCCGGTCAGGTCCGCCGAACCGCCCAGCGTCTCTGGCACGGCGGCGTTGATCGCCTCCAGCGCGATCTCGCTCGCCTTGCGCGTGGCGATCTTCTGCGGGCTGGCGATCAGCGCGGCGATATGCCCCGCCGTGCCGTCATCGGCCGGCAGTTCGCCCGCCATCCGGCGCAGGAATTCGTCTTTTTGCGCGTGGCTTGCGAGCAGGGTTTCCCATGCCATACGAGCCGTCGCGCCACGCTCGCCGGCCTTCTTCCATTCTGCGGCGACGTCGTCGGGAATGACGAACGGCGCAGCGTCCCAGCCAAGAAATTCGCGCGTAGCGGCGACTTCGGCGTCGCCCAGCGCCGATCCATGGACGCCCGACGTGCCCGCCTTGTTGGGCGCGCCATAGCCGATCTTGGTCGCGCACTGCACCAGCGACGGGCGCGGGTCGGCAATGGCGGCGGCGATCGCTCGGCGAATGTCGGCGGGGTCATGGCCATCGCAGGACACGACGTGCCAGCCCGTGGCGGCATAGCGCGCGGGGATGTCCTCGCTGCTCGACAGGCTGACCGCGCCGTCGATGGTGATCTTGTTGTCGTCCCACAGAACGATCAGGCGGCCCAGGCCCAGATGCCCGGCCAGGCCGATCGCCTCATGATTGATGCCTTCCATCAGGCAGCCGTCGCCAGCCACCACCCAGGTGCGGTGATCGACAATGCCGTCACCGAACGTGGCGTTCAGATGCCGCTCGGCGACCGCCATGCCAACGGCCATCGCCAGGCCCTGGCCCAGCGGGCCGGTTGTGGTCTCGACGCCTTCCAGCTCGAAATTCTCCGGATGCCCGGCGCAGGGCGAGCCGAGCTGGCGGAAATTGCGGATGTCCTCCAT